>JAQXBH010000149.1 GCA_029252505.1 Opitutales bacterium
TCCGTGTTATCGTCAATTTCTACTCCAATTAATACCGGACCAACATCCGCCTTGAAGGATTCAGAGAAAAAAGTGATAACTTATTCTCCATCGCCCCACATTATCGAGGAATGATGATAACAATATTCAATATTTGACAGGATATAAATTGCTCGGCAATGGTGATTTGATGAGAAAAGGTTTGAAGTGGGTTATGATTATAATTGGAGGTGTTTTGCTCTACCTATATAATGTTTGGAGTGGACGCTTCCCCGGATGAATAAAGTTTCAGAATGGGGCAGTAATTTTTTACATGTGGGTATATTGGGATTATGCCTATCTATCGTTCTTTCCGAGTACACCAGCCAATTCCTCTATGCTCATTATCAAACTTGGCCCGGATGGCGTACGATTATTGGATCAGATCCAAATTCATTGACTTCAATTATACAAAAAATAACTTGGGCAATCTTCTTTTTTGCCACTTGGTTTATGTTGTGGAAACTTGATTCCTTTTTCCAACGCCCGAGTTCTGTAAGTGATAAATCAATCAAAGATCGGAAGAAAGAAGAGGAGGAACAAAACGATTCCACTGCCAAGCCAGACAGCAGGAAGAAAAAAGATTGTGAACACGATCAAGTTCTTATTGAAACACAAGAGGAAATCCCAGATTCTAGCCCCAACTCGCATGAAGAACCAGAAGAGATTATTTTCTTGCCCGAGGATTATGAATTTGCCCGAGTTTTGGGTTTGGAAAAACCAGTAGATTTGAAGGTTATAAAATCAACCTATCGTAAAATCATTGCCCAATATCATCCCGATCGAGTCGCGGCAATGGGACCCGAGATCAAAGAAATAGCCGAGAAAAAAGCCAAGGAAATTAATGAGGCATACGAACATTTGAGGAAAAAGTTTGATCTAAGCTAAGCGGACTTAATCATTTCGCTTCCTTCAATATTACTTATCGCTTGAAGATGCACCCAAAATTCATATGTTAATATGCTTTTAAAATATTATGACTGACAAACCTACTCAACACGACTTTCAAGCGGAAACCAAACAGGTTCTAGATATTGTGGTTAATTCCCTCTACAAGGACAAAGAAATTTTCATTCGGGAGTTAATCTCCAATGCTTCCGATGCCTTGGAGAAATTACGTCGCCTTCAGTTAACTGAGAAAGAAATTTTTGAAGACGAGTTAGAACATGAAATAAAAGTAACAACCGATGACACAGCCAATACTTTGACTATTCAGGATTTTGGTTTGGGCATGAATAAAGAGGAATTAATCGAAAACCTGGGAACTATTGCTCATTCCGGATCGAAAGCTTTTATGGAAGCACTGCAAGCAGATGGAGAAAAAAATGATTCGTTGATCGGTAAATTTGGAGTCGGTTTCTACAGCGTTTTCATGGTTGCCGATAAAGTGCAGGCATTTACGAGAACATGGGAGAAAGATGGAAGCGGTCAGTGTTGGGAAAGCGATGGAAGTGGTTCCTATTCAATAGAAGAATCAAGCGACCAACAAAGAGGAACAAAAGTAGTAATTAATTTAAAAGAAGGTTTTTCTGAATTTGCAAAAGAAGACCGAGTCAAGGATATCATAAAAAAGTATTCTGCTTTTGTTCAGTTTCCAGTTTCCCTAAATGGAGAGAAAGTAAACACGGTTGATGCGATTTGGCTTCGATCCAAAAATGAAATCAAAGACGAAGAATACGAAGAGTTTTATAAATTTCAGTCTAATGATTACGAGGCTCCCCTCATGCGAATGCATTTTAGTGCAGACGCCCCTCTCGAGATTAACTCCCTTCTTTTTGTACCAAAAAGAAACATGGAAAAAATGGGGATGTTTAGAAATGAAAACAAGGTAGCATTGCATTGCAGGAAAGTACTAATTGATGCAGAACCCAAGGCTTTATTCCCGGAATGGTTGCGATTTTTAAAAGGAGTGGTCGATAGTTCAGACTTACCACTTAATGTATCCCGCGAAGTTATGCAGGATAGTGAATTACTCAGAAAACTGAACCAGGTCCTGACAAAAAGATTTCTTCGATTCCTCAATGAACAATCAAAAAAGGAACCCGAAACATATTTGGAATTTTGGAAAGAGTTTGGAATTCTAATCAAAGAGGGAGCTGCAACTGACTTTACCTACAAGGATGATTTGGCCAAACTTCTTCGATTTGAATCAACTGCGATGGAACCGGGTAAACTTACCGGACTCGATGAATACATCGACCGAATGGCAAAGGATCAAAAGGAAATTCTATTTCTGTTCGGAAAAAGCAGGCAGTCAATTGAGGCAGGACCTTACTTAGAAGCTCTGAAAGCACGTAGTTTAGAAGTTCTTCTTCTCACTGAACCCGTTGATGAATATGTAATGCAATCCGTTCGTGAATATAAGGAGAAAAAGATTATCTCCGCAGACTCGGATGAATTGAAATTGGAAAAACTGGACCAAGAACCGGAAGGAAAGGCGCTCAACAAGAAGGACACCAAGTCACTATGCAAGTGGCTTAAAGAAAGCCTGAAGGATAAAGTATCGGAGGTAGAAACGGGCGATCGACTAATTGACAGTCCAGTATGTATTGTGGGTGGAGATGGTCTCGGAGGAGCATCGGCACGTCGAGTAATGAAGATGATGCAAGGAGGTGATGATGCCATGCCCTCTTCACCGGTCAAACTGCAGGTCAATCAAAGGCACCCCATAATTAAAGGTTTATCGAAATTAGTTGATTCAGATAAGGATACTGCTGAACTAATTGCAAACCAGCTTCTCGACAATGCATTGGCCACTGCTAATTTACTCGACGACCCTAGGGAAATGATTGCCCGTAGTTACAAGGCAATTGAAAAACTGGCCAATCAATAGGCGAAATTTCACATAAAACGGATCCGATGTGAAAAAGGTCGTAGTATGCCGATCGATCTAATTTTGAAAAATTGATATTGCGAAATTTTTAAAAGCATGAATAAATTCATCATATGAATCGTAAAACCCTACACTTTCGTATTCTTTTAGGAATAATATCTACTTCATTATTCGTTTCGTTATCTTCCTGTACTCGAGGAGGATCTAATCCTTTTGCCAAAGATGACGGTGAGATTAAGGAAAATATTGAAAATCTGATGGGACTTGCAGTCGGCATGACTAAGGGCCAAGTTTTTGAACTTTCTGGAATTGCTAATTATGTGGAAGGCTACGATTGGGGTAGTGCTTGGTTTTATAAAATTCGAAAAGGAGGAAACGAGGGAACCTTAGCGAATAAAGATATTGAACAAAGGTACATGCCTGTTGTCTTTGATAATACGGACAGAGTCATGGGTTATGGTCGCAAGTTTTACGATCAAACCTTAAGCGATCTTGGTTCGGGTCAATTTTAACTCCCCCCCTTACTCTCTCTTGAATGATTGTTCAGTTGACGAACGATATATTATTTGTTTTATTTAAAAGCTTTTCTTAAATTCTAACATGAAAACAACTCTTGCCAAAGCTGAAACAACCACCCACGGGTGGAGAATTGTGGATGCAAAAGATCAAATCCTTGGTAGACTCGCAGTGTCTATCGCCAATTCACTTCGTGGTCGCGACAAACCCACCTATACTCCCCATGTGGATACAGGAGATTATGTAATCGTAATTAATGCAGATAAGGTCAAGCTCACCGGAGCGAAGGAAGAACAGAAGAAGTATATGTTTTACAGTGGCTACATGGGAGGTGAGAAATACCGTAATGTAGCTGATTTCCGCAAAAACAGACCTGAATTTATTATTATGAATGCGGTGAAGGGAATGTTACCTAAAAATAAACTTGCCGATCGCATGCTGACTAAACTCAAAGTGTACAGGGGAGAAGATCATCCTCACTCCGCTCAACAACCGACTCCATTATCAAGTTAATCTGACTATTTTATGAGTGCCAAAACTTCCACCACTGAATTTATTGCCACAGGCAGAAGAAAAACCAGTTCCGCCCGCGTTCGCATCAAAGAAGGCACAGGGACTTTCCTAATTAACGGAAAAGAATACTCTGACTATTGCTCTACCGAAGAATTTCGAAAAATTGTGTTATCACCCTTAGCTACCGTTGATATGGTCGGCGGAGTGGATATTACCGTAAATGTAACTGGCGGTGGCGGAGCAGGTCAAGCAGGTGCAATCAGACACGGTTTATCTCGTGCTTTAGAAAAAATGGATCCCGAACTTCGAGTTCCTCTCAAGAAAGACGGACATATGCGACGAGATCCTAGAAAACTCGAACGGAAAAAACCTGGACAACCTGGGGCCAGAAAAAGATTCCAATTCTCTAAACGATAGAAACCCTTTTATTCTCTTTATCAAAACCCCTCGGAACTCCAACCGAGGGGTTTGTTTTTTTTAATTAGCTCAAACTATTTTATCTTACTATGATGAATGCAACAGTTGTAGGTGCATCGGGATATTCCGGTAGGGAACTTGTATCCTTACTTTTTCAGCATCCGAAAATCAATTTGGTAGAGGTAACATCCAGAGCATATTCGGGAAAAACCGTTGAGTCCTGTATTCCAAATGTAAGAGGGAAAGCAAATGGGTTGTCTTTTACCAATCCCAGTATTGATGAACTTTCTAAAAACCCGGGATGCGAGCTCTTCTTTCTTGCACTCCCTCACGGTACGGCCGCTTCCTATGCAATACCACTGATCGAGGCAGGTAAAAAAGTAATTGATTTATCTGCAGATTTCCGGCTGCTTACTCCTGAGTGTTATGAAGAGTTTTACGGAATGCCCCACCCATCCCCTGAATGGCTTAAGAAAGCCACCTATGGTCTACCCGAAATCCATTCATTCAGCTGGGATGACTCTCCCTTGATTGCCTCTCCTGGTTGCTATCCAACCAGTATTTTGATTCCTCTCTTTCCTCTGCTTCAAAATAAGTTGGTTGAAGAGAAAGACATCGTCGCTAATTGCATGAGCGGGGTAAGTGGAGCAGGAAGGACTGCTTCCGAAAAATTGCTTTATTGCGAAAGGAATGAAAGTGCAAGTGCTTATGGACTCCCGAAGCATAGACATTTGTCAGAAATTGAAGAACAATTATCTCTCGCGGCATCAAACAAGATTTTAATTTCCTTTCATCCCCATTTAGCTCCAATGAATCGGGGTATTTGTTCAACTATTTCAGCTCCAGCAAAAGCGGGTTCAACCAGAAAACAGGTATGGGATTGTTGGAACAATTTTTATGAGGGTCGGAAATTTGTTCATTTATTGGAGGAGGGAGAATTTCCAGATGTTTCTCATGTGGTCGGTACAAACCGTATTGATTTGTCTGTCAATCATGACTCCAGGACTGGCCGTTTCATAATCTGCTCAGCAGAAGACAACTTGCTTAAAGGAGCAGGAGGACAAGCTGTTCAGGCAATGAATATATGCCAAGGGTATGACGAAGGAGAAGGGCTGCCATGAAATTTTATGAAAATGGGGATGCACTCACAGAGCCAATGGGCTTTTTTTGTTCGGGTGTTCACTGTGATGTCAAAGGGGTAAGAAATGCTAAATTAGACCTCGGAATAATCTACTCCCAAAAGCCGTGCAACGGAGCAGGAGTATTTACAACAAATGACATCCAAGCTGCTCCCGTTCGGTATTCCAAAAAATTAATCACTGAATCAGGTTCCACTTTTCATGCCATTGTTGCAAATAGCGGCAATGCAAATGCCTGTACTGGAAAGCAGGGAGAGCTCGATACCCAAAAAATGGCCTCGGAGGTCGCAAGGCATTTAAATATCCACTCCAAGGAGGTCCTTGTCTGCTCAACGGGAAGAATTGGAGTTCCACTCCCCATGAGTCGTCTCACCACGGGCATTAGAGATGCAAGCGAAGACATCAAGGACGAGTGTGATGGCGCACGAGCATTTCAAGAAGCGATTCTAACTTCTGATACATGTACCAAGTCATGCTCCGCGAAAATTAAATGTTCTCGGGGAGAAATAACCATTGGAGGGGTTGTGAAAGGAGCGGGTATGATTGAACCCAACATGGCTACAATGTTGGCATTTTTAACTACAGATATCCTTGTATCAAGCTCTAGATTACAAGAAATACTAAAGGATGCAGTCGAACAGTCTTTCAATCGAATTACAATTGATGGAGACATGAGTACCAATGACACAGTACTTCTTCTCGCAAATGGGAATTCGGGAATTAAATGGGAAGAAGAAGCAGAATCTGTTCAACGGGAATTCGTGGATGCAGTAAAGGCGGTTTGCTCCTGCTTAGCTCGAAAATGTGTAACCGATGGAGAAAAAGTTTCAAAATTTGTAAAAGTACGAATAGAAGGAGCAAAAGATTCTCAATCAGCATTGAAAGTGGCACGCTGCATTGCTAATTCACTTTTAGTCAAAACTTCTTGGTATGGCTCTGATCCTAATTGGGGTCGAGTGGTGGATGCGGCTGGTTATGCCAAAGTAGGCTTATCCTTTGACAAGATCGAGATGTTTTACAACGAAATGCCTGTGCTCTCCAATGGAAGACCTGCAATTGAAAACAAAGCAAATTGGAAAAAGATCGTTTCGTCTGATGAATTCACAATCACTTTAGATTTAAATATGGGACAAGCGGAAGGAGAAATTTGGAGTAATGATTTAAGCGAGGAATATGTAAACTTCAATAAAAGCGAATGATGCTTGAGGTAGAAGAAAGTAAAAGAAAAGCAAGTATCCTAGTAGAAGCACTTCCTTATGTAAGGAGGTTTCGAGGATCAATTTTTGTAATTAAATATGGGGGAAGTTTTATGGATTCCCCGGACCCAGAAGTTCGCTCGCGCGTTGCCCAGGATCTAGTCCTTCTTAATTTTTTAGGAATAAAAGTGGTCGTGGTTCATGGAGGAGGTAAAGCAGTAACCCGTGTTCTCGCCGAAAAAGGTATTGAAGCAAAATTTGTGGATGGATTGAGAGTCACCGACAAACAATCAATCGAAGTTGTGGATGAGGTTTTAAATGGATCGGTAAACCAAGAAGTTGCTTCTTTTGTAGCTCACTACGATTGTGATGTTAAACGAATAGCCGGAAAAGAAATTTTATCCTGTACTAAACTTTCACACTCCTCTGAACTCGGCTATGTGGGTGAAATTCAATCCGTTAATACCGATCCGATACAGCAGGCACTCAGTGTCGGTTCTATGCCCATAATTTCTTCCACTGCTTCAGATAAGCAGGAGCAATGCTATAATATAAATGCGGATACTGCTGCCGCTCAAGTTGCGATTGCCCTGAAAGCACGAAGGTTAGTCTACCTCTCCGATGTGCCTGGCCTTCTGCAAAACCCCAAAGACCCAGCCAGTCTACTCTCCAGTCTTGCCATTGATGAGGTCGAACCCTTAAAGCAGAAGGGAGTAATTGCCCAGGGAATGCTACCAAAAGTCAATAGTGCGGTTCAGGCATTAAATGCGGGAGTGAACCGCGTTCATTTTATTGATGGTCGACTTGCTCACAGTATTCTTCTTGAAGTCTTTACCGATGAAGGAATTGGTACAGAGATTGTACATTCCCACTAATTCTCGTGAGCAATTCAGAACAAAATAAATACTTAATCAGTAACTACGGCCCTCCCCCATTGGAAATTGTAAAAGGAGAGGGTTCATACTTATGGGACTCAAGCGGTAAAAAATTCCTCGATTTCACCTCCGGAATTGCAGTTACAAATATTGGTCATAGCCATGAACACTGGATTAATTCTGTTAACAAACAGGCCAAGCAACTTGTGCATTGCTCCAATCTTTTTTCTATTCCCCAACAAATCAGCCTTGCGAAAAGATTAATTGCTCAAATTGGACCCGGTAGAATGCTTTTTTGTAATAGTGGTGCGGAAGCAAATGAAGCATTGATCAAATTTGCAAGATTAACGGGAAATCAAGATCCCGATCAAAAAAAGCATAAAATAATTGTTGCCGAAAATGCATTTCATGGAAGAACAATGGGGGCTCTATCTGCGACATCTTCCTCGAAATACAGAAATGGTTTCGAGCCACTTCTCGATGGTTTTTCCTTTGCTCCTCTTAACGATCTTGATGCATTTAAGGCAAAAATTGACGAGCAGACAATTGGTATAATGGTGGAGTCGATTCAAGGCGAGGGAGGGATCCAGGTTGCGAGTGATTCTTTCTTACAGGGTCTCGAAGAAATTTGCGCGGAAAAAAACCTCCTCTTTATGCTCGATGAAGTACAGGCAGGAATTGGTAGGACTGGGGAATTTCTTGGATTTCAGAAATCAGGTGTAAAACCAGATGCAGTGGCAATGGCAAAAGGATTAGGCGGCGGATTCCCGATTGGAGGAATTTGGCTAAAGGAAAAATGGACAAATATTTTTCAACCGGGTTCCCACGGAACCACATTTGGAGGTTCCCCCCTCGCCTGTTCTGCTGCACATGCCGTCTTAGATGTTATTGAAAATGAGGACCTGATTAATAAAACTCGGATCCATGGAGAATTTCTCAAATTAGAATTGGAAAATCTCAAAAATAAATACCCTTCTCTAATCAAGGAAACAAGAGGCCGTGGATTAATGCTTGCCCTCGTTATGCAGAATTTGCCAAATGACTTAATTACAAAGCTTCGACAAAACGGTTTGCTCGTAGTAGGAGCCGCCGGAAATGCAATTCGCTTTCTTCCCCCACTTACGATTAGCAATTCTGAATTAAAAGAAGCACTTGAAATCACCAAGAGTTCCCTACGGGAATTTCACAATGAATTACAGAAATGAAACACTTTTTAGAAGAAAATAATTTTAGTAAAGAAGAAATATTATCTGTTTTTGAAAATGCCTTTGAATGTAAGAAAAATAGAGCACGACGACCGACTAATGATTTAACGGGGCAAAGCTGGGGAATGTTATTTTACAAAAACAGTACCCGAACCAAGGTCTCCTTTGAGGTAGGAATTAGAGAGTTAGGCGGCGATCCCGTGTTACTGGATCTATCGAGCACTCAAATTGGTCGGGGAGAAAGTATTGAGGACACAGCCAAAGTACTTTCCCGTTTTTTAGATGGTTTAATTATCAGATGTCATGGACATGAAATCATTAAGGAATTTGCACAGCATTCTGAAATACCGGTTGTTAATGCATTGACTGACTTTCTTCATCCCTGCCAAATTTATGCCGACTGCATGACTATTCTTGAAAAAACCGGCAACTCACTTGATCCTTATGATGGACTAAAAGGTAAGAAGCTGGCCTTTTTCGGAGATACCAATTGTAATATGGCAAACTCTTGGATTTTAGCAGGTGCATTGTGGGATATGGATATATGGTTAAGCGGACCGGAAGAATTTAAACCTTCTTCGGAAATAGAAGCTTTCTGCAAGAATGCAAACCTACCGATACGATGGAAATATACCCAAGATTGCAAGGAAGCTGCTCAAAATGCCGATATTTTATATACCGATGTATGGGTCAGTATGGGATATGAAAAAGAAGAAAATGACCGGAAGGAAAAAATGGCCCGTTATCAAGTGACTCAGGATTTACTAAACCAAGCCAAGGAGAGTTCTTTTTTTATGCATTGTATGCCAACCCATTCCGATGAAGAAGTATCGCAAGAAGTACTGTCTTCTCCTCGCTGTATTATATATGATCAGGCTGAAAATCGACTGCATATGCAAAAAGCGATCTTGAAACAACTTGCTCCAAATAACATATCTTAATTATATGAAAATTATTCTCGCTTATTCAGGAGGACTTGACACCTCAGTGCTGGTTCATTGGTACGCAAATGAACAAAACGCCGAAGTGATCACTTATTGTGCGGATGTGGGTCAAGAGGAAGAGCTCGATGGACTGGAAGATAAAGCTCTTTCTACTGGAGCGAGTGCCCACCGAACCCTCGATCTTGTTGATGAATTTGCACAGGATTACATTTATCCGATGGTACGGGGCAATGCGGTCTATGAATCTCAATATCTATTAGGGACTTCTATTGCTCGCCCCTTAATTGCGAAAGCACACATTGATATCGCAAGGGAATTTGGTGCCAATGCAGTAGCTCATGGGGCTACCGGAAAAGGAAATGACCAATGCCGATTTGAACTTACCTTTGCAGCGCTGGCTCCCGACTTGACAATCCTTGCCCCTTGGAGAGATGCCTCATTTAGGGAACGTTTTCCAGGACGCAAGGAAATGATTCAATATTGTAAAGATCATAAAATCGATGTCGAAGCGAGTGCATCCAAGCCCTATTCGATGGATCGAAACCTATGGCATATTTCCTACGAAGCCGGAATCCTTGAAGATCCCTGGTTCGATCCCACAACGCCTGATAATCGGGAGATGTACAAATTATCTGTTGATCCTGAACTCGCCCCAGATGAGGCACAATATATTGAATTAAGTTTCGTAAAAGGAAATTGCATTGCGATTGACGGAACTGCACTGACTCCCTCACAAGTGGTCATTGAGCTTAATAAGATTGCTGGCAAGCATGGAATCGGTCGTGTCGACTTGGTCGAAAATCGCTTTGTGGGAATGAAGAGTCGCGGAGTATATGAAACTCCTGGTGGAACAATACTGCTTCACGCCCACCGTCAAATGGAAACACTAACTATGGACCGGGATTTAATGCACTTGCGGGATTCGCTTGTCCCTCGTTATGCCGAATTAATATATTATGGATTTTGGTTCGCACCGGAAAGAGAAGCACTCCAAGCCTTAGTGGATCAAAGCCAAGAAACTGTGTCTGGAACTATTCGCTTAAAACTGTACAAGGGAAATGTAATCACGGTGGGTCGGAAATCAGATTTTTCACTATACGATGAAGGGATCGCATCCATGGATGATGACGAGAGCGATTACCAACCCGAAGATGCGGGTGGCTTTATACGTTTAAATGCATTGCGCTTAAAAGAAAGAAATCGCAAGCAAGGGTATAAAGGATAGCCCGATTATGAATCTTGTCGTTATTGATAACTACGATTCATTTACATACAACTTGGTTCAATATTTTGGCCAATTGAATGCCACGGTTGAGGTATTTCGTAATGATTCAATTTCTGTAGATGAACTACAAGTCGACCAATTTGATGGAATTGTAATTTCGCCCGGGCCCTGTAACCCAGACCGAGCAGGCATCAGTCTTGAAATCATACAAAAGCTCCAAGGAATCAAGCCGATATTCGGCGTTTGCCTAGGGCATCAATGCGTGGCTCAGGCATTTGGGGGTAAAATCGTGAGGGCGGAACATTTAATGCATGGCAAAACTTCGCCAATTCAACACGATTCAAAAAACCTGTTTAAAGATTTGCCCAACCCTCTCACCGCGACCCGATATCATTCTCTTATTGCAGAAAGGTCAAGCCTGCCTGAATGTTTAAAGATTACCGCTCAAACCGAAGAAGGTGAAATCATGGGAATCGAGCATGCCAACCTTCCCATTTGGGGTGTTCAATTCCACCCTGAGTCTCTCGCCACAGAAAAGGGAATTATGATCTTGAAGAACTTCCTAGAAGTCTGTTAAAAGAATACTGTGTGTGTGGAAAGTGGAATCCTTAATCGTTAATGCATTGTCCTAAATGCTCATCCGATGACCTGAAAGTTCTTGATACAAGAGCGGGTAAAGTTGCGTCGACTCGTCGTCGCCGTGAATGCCAAGGTTGTGGTTACCGATTTTCTACTATTGAAGAAATTCTTCGTGAAGATCTAGTAGTAGTTAAAAGGGATGGTCGTAGGGAAAGTTTTGATCGTACAAAACTTGCCACTGGTTTAAGACGATCGATTGCAAAGCGTCCAATTGATGCCGAGCAAATTAATGGTCTACTCTCCCAAACACTTCGACAAATAGAAAGTGAGTTTGATAGCGAAGTACCAAGCCGTGCAATTGCAGATGCGATTATGTTGCGACTCAAAAATGTGGATGGTGTCGCATGGCTTAGATACGCTAGCTTTTATGAGGATTTTATGGGGATATCTCGATTCGTGGAGGAATTAGTTAACTTGGGTGGTAACAAAAAGGGTGACAAAAACGGCGGTTAAAAAAGACGATTATACAAGACTACAAAATCTAAACGCTTTATTTTCCGTTATCGGAAGTGCTTCCACGCGTGAAGAAACCTTGCAGTTGCAAAGGACGCTCTCATTTTTACGAGAAAACGATGAGATGCGGCAAATGCCTGTGCAATCATTTGAGCATTGTATTGAACAGGTAGTTCGCTTTCATTTTCCTAATAAAAGGAACTTAAACTACACTCATTGGAATGCCCGTGTTTCTGCAATTGAACCTTTGTGGGTTCGGGCATCTGTCCTCGAATCAATTCATTCTTTTCAAAATACTTTCAGAGGATTACTTCTTGTATCCGGACTCAAGGAATCGTTGATGAATCGAAATAAAAGATGGACGGCAAAAAAAGAAAAAGACTATCAAAATTTGCGCTCTTTTATTGAAGAACTTGTTTTGCACAATGCGAATCCAGATCAGGACTTGTCAGTTCTGTTTTTTTAAAAGGTAGCCTCAGGTACTCCCTTCGGGATAACTCCCAAGGAACTTCATTAATGGACAGACTTTTTCAAGCTCGTCCATTACTTCTTTCACTTTTTCATCTTCTCGGTGCCCAATGAAGTCTACAAAGAAATAATAATCCCATGTCTTCAATCTACTGGGGCGAGATTCAATCTTACACAAATTAAGCTTACGATCAGAGAAAGGTTTCAATGCATTTTGCAATGCACCAATTTGATCTGGAAGAGAGAGAACTAAGCTCGTTCGATACTTTACCCCATCCCGTTTTGGTAAGGGTTTGCGTGCCACCACAAGAAAGCGGGTCACATTGTTCTTTCGATCCTGAATCCCTTCGGCTTGTCCGGGAACTGAGTAAATTCGTCCAGCGAGGCTACCAGCAATAGCACCAGTACAGGAATTAGGTTCCAAGCTTCTCACAGCTTCTGCAGTACTCGAATAGGGAACCAGACGAGCTTTAGGTAAGTTCCGTCGCAACCAATCCCCACATTGGGCCAGTGCTTGATCTTTGGAACGGACCTCTACGATCTCTTCCAAAGGAGAGAAGCTAAAAAGGGAATGTTCAACCCTCAGATATACCTGTGCCACAATTGTTAATTCACTTTCGACCAATAGGTCTAAGGAACGATTCACTGCACCCTCTGTAGAATTTTCAATTGGCACCACTCCATAATCACATTCTCCCGCTTCCACTGCTTGAAACACATCAGGAATATCGGGTAATGGATGATATTCCAAAGTGGACCCAAAATTATTAACCGCCGCTTGGTGGGTGTAAGTTGCCTCCGGACCTAAATAACCGATTATTAACTTTTTCTCTAACGCGATGGAAGCTGAAATAACTTCGCGGTAAATAATTTGCAGGGAGTCTTTTGTCAACGGACCCGAATTTAAATTTTCTAACTTTTCAAAAACCTGCTCCTCGCGAGCGGGATCGTAGGGGTCTACCCCCAATTCGTCCTTGATGCGACCGATCTTGGCCGCAGCTTGTACACGCTGATTGAGTAACCCGACTATTTGCGAGTCGACTCCATCAATTTCGTCCCTTAGAGACTCTAGATTTGTATTTTTCAAAAAAGGTTGTTGCGAATGAAGACGATATCGATTGTTTTTCTTGTCCTTATCTAACTTGATTCAAAGCAAAATCAAATCATAATCTTATTAAATGAATTCATGCAACCGCAACTTTTCTTCCATCGTAGTTGATGGGAATGATCGTGCCCCTAATCGCTCCATGTTACGAGCCGTTGGCTTCGAAGATGAAGATTTTGAAAAACCACAAGTTGCAGTATGCTCTGCCTGGAGTATGGTGACTCCGTGTAATTCTCATTTAGACGAATTAGGAAAAGCATCCGTTGAGGGTGTTGACCAGTCGGGAGGAAAAGCGGTTCCCTTTGGCACAATTACAGTATCAGATGGAATTAGCATGGGCACACCTGGCATGCGCTATTCACTCGTTTCCCGCGAGGTAATCGCCGATTCAATCGAGACAGTAGTCGGTGCGGAGGGAATGGATGGATTAGTTACGATAGGAGGATGCGATAAAAATATGCCCGCCTGCGTAATGGCACTCGCACGTCTCAATAGACCCGGTATCTTTGTCTACGGAGGCACTATTTTACCGGGCTTACACAAAGAAAAAAATCTTGATATCGTATCCGTTTTTGAAGCTGTCGGCTCACACGCCGGTGGGGTAATTGATCAAGAAGAACTCACTGCCATTGAAAAAAAAGCGATCCCAGGACCGGGATCCTGTGGAGGAATGTACACTGCTAATACAATGTCGTCCGCAATTGAAGCATTGGGAATGAGCCTTCCTGACAGTTCTGCGCAACTGGCAATTTCAGATGAAAAAAAATTGGATGCAAAAGATGCAGGAGCCGCTGTAGTCAACTTGATTAAACACGATATTAAACCTCGGGATATAATGACGAGGAAAGCATTTGAAAATGCGATAACTGTGGTAATTACTTTGGGAGGATCAACTAATGCAGTCCTTCATCTATTGGCAATGGCACATTCTGCTGATGTGAAATTAGATTTAGATGATTTTACTGAAATTGGAAAAAAAATTCCTGTTCTTTGTGACTTAAAGCCAAGCGGTAAGTACAACATGTCTCATTTTGTTCGCATTGGGGGCTTACGGCCGTTGCTTAAAACACTTTTGGAGGAAGGACTCTTACATGGTGACTGTATCACCGTTACGGGCAGAACACTTGCCGAAAATGTGAAAGATGCAACCCCCTATGCATCCTACCCGACCGGGCAGGACTTAGTCCGACCGTTTAATGACCCAATTAAGAAAGACAGTCACCTTCGAATTTTATACGGTAACCTTGCTCCAGATGGTGCGGTCGCAAAAATTACTGGAAAAGAAGGGCTCAAGTTTACCGGTAAGGCGATTATATTTGAATCCGAAGAGGCATCTTTAAGTGGAATTTTGGAGGGAGAGGTAAAAGCAGGTCATGTAATTGTGATCCGAAATGAAGGGCCAGTGGGTGGTCCTGGAATGCGGGAAATGCTTTCGCCCACTTCAGCAATTATGGGAAAAGGGCTTGGGAAGGATGTGGCCCTTATTACCGATGGTCGTTTCTCAGGTGGCAGTCATGGTTTTGTGGTGGGGCATGTTACTCCTGAAGCAGCAATAGGAGGACCGATCGGTCTACTTCAAAATGATGACATAATTACAATAGATGCTGAGAATAACGAGCTATCCCTCGATTTATCAGAGGAAGAAATGAGCGTACGCAAAAATAACTGGAAAAAATCAAAGCCAAAAGAAAACAGAGGAGTTTTAGCAAAATATGCAAAGCTGGTAAGCTCTGCATCACTAGGAGCAATCACCGACCAATTTTAAAAAACTATGAAACAATCTTTTTACCTTTCTCATGAGAAAGCTCAGTTCTGGGCCGATTTCTCTTTTGTCGACTTTTCAGAAGACTATCTTTCTTCGATGGCTAATCCAATTGCTAATGCACTGGAGCAGATGAAGGAATTGGAAGATGGAGCAATCTCAAATCCCGATGAAAACCGAATGGTCGGACACTATTGGTTACGAAATCCCCTACTCGCTCCCAATGATGATCTGACCACGGTCATTCGCGAAACATTGGTAAAAGTGAAACAAGTTTCCGAACAGGTGCATTCCGGGATTCTTCAATCGCCCCATGGCGCATTCACAGATTTGTTGGTAATTGGAATCGGTGGATCCGCATTAGGGCCTCAATTTGTGGGCAGAGCATTAGGACACCCGCAAGAAGACAAAATGAAAGTTCATTTTTTTGATAATACTGACCCCGACGGGATTGACCTTACTTTATCGGAAATCGGAAGTGCACTTCAAACCACTCTTGTACTAGTTATTTCAAAGTCTGGTGGTACAGCAGAAACGAGGAATGGAATGCTTGAAGCGGAACATGCCTTTTCAGGTTCTGGATTAGACTTTTCAAAACATGCGATTGCAGTCACAGGGCAAGGAAGCAAACTTTATGATTATTCGCAAAAAAAAGGGTGGCTTGATTTCATACCCATGTGGGATTGGGTGGGTGGAAGAACTAGTGAGACTGCGGCCGTAGGATTATTACCAGCAGCACTTCAGGGAATCAATATCGACTCGTTTCTTGACGGGGCAGCAGAGATGGATGAATTAACCAGAAATTCTGATTTCCGCAATAATCCTGCTGCGATGCTCGCGCTTTCCTGGCACTTTCTAACTGGAGGAAAAGGAAAAAAGGACATGGTAATTCTCCCCTATAAAGACCGGCTTGAGCTATTTGCGAAATACTTACAGCAACTCATAATGGAATCCCTGGGTAAGGAAAAAGATTTGGCAGGAAATATTGTACACCAAGGAATTTCAGTATATGGAAATAAAGGATCAACTGATCAGCATGCCTATGTTCAACAATTGCGTGAAGGAGTTCCCAATTTTTTTGCCACTTTTATAGAAGTTCTGAAACATCGTGATTCTCCCTCTATTGATGTGGATGAGGATGGAATGACCTCCGGAGATTACCTTCATGGTTTTTTCCTTGGTACCCGGGATGCACTATATGAAAAAGAGCGTAAATCGGTGACTCTAACTATTACAGAAATAACCCCAGCTTCAATTGGTCGATTGATTGCATTATTTGAACGAGCTGTTGGTCTTTATGCCACACTGACTGGAATTAATGCTTACCATCAGCCCGGCGTTGAAGCAGGGAAAAAAGCGGCGTCTGCAGTTTTAGAGGTAAGGAAGTTGATTATTTGCCACCTAAATTCTCAAAAAGGTACTGGACAAACAGCAACTCAGATTGCAGAGAAAATAGGACAGCAAGAAAAAATAGGATGGGTGTATAAGATTTTAGAAAATTTAGTGGTCAACCAACCCAATATTTTCGAACGTAAAAGCGGAGAGAGTACTTTAGAAGATCTTTTCTTCGCAAACTAGTCCAACACATTAGCCGGTTTCCTGGCGGGTACAGGTTTGCCGCTAACAGACTTGGGCTTTGGGCGAGCTGCGATCATTGCTTTTCTACCTTTGGCACGATATCCCCAGTCAAAGCCCCACCAATCATTAGGTCGATTAGCAGGTTTCCAACCCGCAGGAAACTTTCTCCCATTAGATAATTCCCGAGCACTGAGGTAAGTGCTAAAACTGTCCGGGAAAACTTCAAATAAAAGATAATGTGCCTTAGGACTTAGTCCGCCTAAAGCTTTCAAGTATTCTGAGCTCGGTTTTACCAGATCCATTTTACCCTCCCCCGTCCCCCTTTTTCTTTCCAATGTAAACCTCATCACCTTACCACCATCGACACTAACCTTTACGGTGAAACAGGAAGTACTAATCTTTTGGGAATTAACGAAATTGATGAAAGCTGAACTATCATATTCTCCATCTTTATTTGGCTTGGGTCCGGACTTAGAAAGGGAAGACTTTACACGAGCGTATAATATTGATTCATCAATTGGATAGATCTTTCCCTCTCGACACAAAAATCGAAAAGGTTTTGAACCAGGAACTGCCGGTTTGGGATCCGGCAGACTAATATCTTTACTCATAGATTTAGAATCTTGGACGGTACCCGAGGAAAGAAGACCCTTCACTTTTCGGAATTTTACTTCGATTGAATTTTTTTGATTAGAGAGCTTACTTTTTTCCTGGCGTAGGTTTTGTAGGGATGGGGGCGCAGGAGGCATGCCTTTTTTTTGATCAGATAGTTGTTTTTCTAATTTATTAATTTCCTGAATCAGTTTTTGTTGATCTTTATCCTGAAAAGCCTGTTGAAGTTGTAACTTTTTCTTTTCTTCAGTGAGGTTTTTTTTCTGATCCTCAAATTGTTTCATTGCCAACTCCATTAACTCCATCGAATTTTCTTCCTTCTTCTCATCTACAATCCTTTTTACTGCAGAGTCTGCTCCTAATTGAACCACGATAAGCAAGATAATAAGGATTCCAACAACGGTAGTTATTGTATCCAATAAAGAATCAAGGCTGCCGACATCATCTTTCTTTTTCTTTCTCACGATCCAAGAAAAAGGGAAAGATCAATTTCACCATCTCCGTCCAAAGGGACTTGTCCGAACTTACACCTTACAGCCTCACAAACCAAAGTGGTTCTATACCAAGAGGAAAAACCTTTTGATCGTAACAGAAAAATTATGTAACGAGCTTCGGGGTCCGGCAATTTTGCTTTTCTGGCCTCATCGTATTTATAAATCGCCCTGCGCGAACTCGGGGCCAACTGAAGGGCGGTAAGCTTAATCTCTTTTCCCTGCTTATCTTTTAAAGTAATTTTACTACCATCACGTTTAACAAAACGAGCATCCATTTCTGTTCCCTGAGAACTCCTCCATATTCGATATGGAGCTTCTTGTGCCACTTTTTGAATAAGACTTTTTAATTTTGCATTTTTAGAGATTTGATCTGTCAACACGTCAAAAGAGTTACCGTTCTTATCGTATACCTTGATTCCACTTTGATGACATTCGATAAAAGTGGGCTCCAAATCACCTCCCATACCAGACCCACCCTGTTTTATGACCATCGTCGCAAATTTCTCGGGTTCCTTCATTAACTCCCATTCGTCTTCTGCAACCTCTAAGTTTTTCATCAACTTGGCCAAATCACTTTTCACTTTTACAACCTCGCCGAGAATTGCCTTGCTTTGCTTATTTTCAATTTGTCTCTTGTTCCCTTCCTTAACTAATGCCAAGATTTCTTTTTTGAGCCGATCCTTTTGCTTAGGATCTATTTTTTGCCTTGGATTTTCCTTAATTTCTTTTATCTCGTTTTTCAGTTTTTGAAGTTCCTTCTTTTTTTCTGCAATTTTATTTTGAAATTCGTCATCCTCTTCCAATGCAGTTTCTATCTTATCATTTACCGCCTCAGGATCGATTTGAGCGATTACAATAGCAGTAATCATCAAAGTTAAAATCCCAATTACACAGGCTAAAATACTAAGAAAGGGGAAAAGTGAGATTTGTAAATCAGCCTTTTTCTTTTTCAATGTTTAACTGATTTTAAGCTATCTATCTTATTATGATTCGTTTCCATCCTCAATAGAAGTGTTCTCCATAATTTGATTAAATTGATTCGCAACTCGAGTCATTTGCTGGGCAACAACACTTTGAGATTCTTGAAGTTGAAGGAGATAGGCTTGAAGATTTTCAATTCGATCCATGGTCTCTGCTGATGAAATATGACCAGCTTCTCCGTAAGGTTCGCGTAAGCGTTTCAAGAAATACTCATTACAATACTCATCCACTTTATTGAGCAAGTCCTCCTCGTTTTTCTGCATAACGCTAGTCGGAAACATAACCCAAAGACTAAAAATTAATGACACCAATGTGGTATCAAAAGCCTCGCTTAACCCACCTGTTACCTGGCCAAGTTGCTCTTTAATTACTTCAATATCAGCTGCGGCACCCATTTCACCACCAAAACTAGACACCGCGTCACTAATCCCCAATACTGTGCCAATAAAACCAAGAATAGGAATTGCCCAGATAAAAACCTTAATTAAAACATAACTGGAATCGACCATGGTCGCATCGATCTCAGACTGTGACTTTAGCATATCAGCAGTTTCAGTATGGTTTTTTCTTACACTAAAATGCTCAAGTCCTCGAAATATGCGGGTAAGAAGAAAGCTCTGTCCCGGATCAAAACCAAGTCGGTTAATGTGGGCAGCAAATTGAGGTAAATTTTCTACTTTTATATCTTGGCTAATGTCTTCCGGTAATAGCTTAAATTGCATAATATTAAGCTGACCTTTTAACTTTTTCCTTTTGAGGAATAAAATAGCGAATGACCAGCATGCCAGATAGGTAAGGACATAGGGTACCCATCCTCTTTCATAAAAATAGTCAGAGATTATTTGGGTGTTTGGTGAAATTCTAAATAATAGCACAAACAAATAAAAGCCCAACTCTATGCCTAAACCCATTACCGCGGTTATACCCATTGAGATCGAAGTGGCTGAGGTGTTATCAAATTTCCCCATCTCATCACTGCTTCTTTGCATCATATTAACTTGAGCAGCACGTTTTTTTGCTCGCGCAGGTACTTTTATGTTACTTACGAGCTTTTTCCTCATAAATAAATTATTAAAAGATAATTTTCTTTGATTTCAATAATAATATATTCAATTAAAATTT
Organism: Opitutales bacterium; assembly: GCA_029252505.1. Taxonomy (GTDB): domain Bacteria; phylum Verrucomicrobiota; class Verrucomicrobiia; order Opitutales; family Seribacteraceae; genus Seribacter. Next base: position 20,096 of record JAQXBH010000149.1, read on the forward strand.
TCTTTGATTATGAACTTTTTTTTCAATATTGATAGGGATGCCTAAAACTTTAAATAAAAATGGGACACCCAGAAAAATTGGGAGCGGTAAAACGAAGGGTGCTGGTTGCTATGCAGATGTCACTTGGGCGGACCTAAAGAATGTCATTGGTGAAAATACTCGCATTCAAGTCAGTCGAGTTTGGCTAAAAAACATTGGTGTCCAAGAAATCAAAAAACTGAAAAATAAAGTACCGTCAGTGAATGCCGAAAAATTAGCTAAGGAAAGTAAGCCATTACCTACCCCAAAAATTACCCGAATTAATGAAAAGAAAGTTTTTACAGACTCGTCATCAGAAAACAGTACTGATGAAAACTACGATGCCCCACCACTTTTTGGAACCGGAGAAATCAAATTAAATCAATACTGATTTTTATGTTACAATCCAAATGGGTCAGGAGTAAGAATATCTCCCCCGCCCTCGTTGATTGGACTTAAGGGGGGCAAACCATCAGGAAGGGGAGCAAACGGGTTGTCCGAAGGAAAGCTGTTTTCTTGAGAAGGTGGGGTACTATCAAACGGTAAAGCGGGAAATGGAGAATCACCTACAGGCAATTCTGCATTTTCAATGCCAAGGTCTCCTTGATCAGGGGGAGGTTCGAGCGGAATAACAGTTGGTTCACTAGTTGGTTGTTCCTCTGCCTGAAATGTGCCGGGTAAACTATCCAAATCAATATTTCCAAGGGGAGTTTGTTTAATATTATTATTCTCGGTGAGGTTGAGCTTAGTGCTAGGACGAGCTTCTAAATCCTCTATTTTCACATCCCTTATCCACCAGTCTTTGTATTCAAGCGTACCATCTTCTTTATATTCCTGCACCGCTCCCCACCTCGTGCCTCCGATCATAGGAATAAGCATTCTTCTCTCGTGATCATACTGATGACGCGCTAGCCAAGCTTTCTCAACAGTCGCGATTGGTTTTTTGAGCTGGTTCAATTCTTTTGCCCTGTAGCTGTATCCCTCTTTGTTCCCACACCCATATAAAAAGATTAAAAAAAAGAAGAGTACGAAAATGGTATCTATTTTTAATTTCATTAGAATAAACAATCCAAAATTCGCCTACTTGGTACTCGAAAGCAAGCGTAACTTATTAGAACTCATACTAAAGCATTCAATTTCGCCAGTCTCTTGGTTACAACGATAAATCCAACGCTCATTCTCGTCACACAAGAATTGATATTTCTTTGAATGATCAGAATCTTTATTACTGATAAGCATTTTCAAAAAAGAATTTTCCAATTTCTCATAGTCAAGCTTTACGGGTTCGGGAACTGCATCGGCTATCTTAGGAACAATTTCATTTAATCGTTGCTGCAATAACGAATCCAAAAATTCAACAACCTCAGTACTCTGTAATCCATCATTAGAAAAACTTTTTACAGATTCAATTGCAATGTCTTTGGGCAGGATAGTCCGATTAGAATCTGATTTTTGGGGAGCAAGATCTTCAACAGAGCAACTCAATAAAAAAATGAGGGAGAAAAACAATATAAAAGGTGCACACTCAAAAATAAAAGAATAGGACTTTATAGACATGTAACAGTTATTTGAATAATTATGGTTTTCGTCAACCAAGACCTTCATGATAAACTCTCTTAAAGATTGCCTACAACGAAAAAGTTAATTCTAACAAAATCCATGAGTAAAAAAATTCGATGGGGTATTCTAGGTACGGGAAGAATCGCAAGGGCCTTTGCAGAAGGTGTAAAATATGCAAAAAATTCCCAGCTCCATGCAATTGGATCGAGAACTAAGGAGTCTGCTGAAATGTTTGCTCACGAATGGAAAATACCGACCCCCTGCTCCTCATATCAAGAATTAGCAGAAAATAAATCAATTGATGCTATTTATATTGCCACTCCCCATACAGAGCACCTCGGTAACACCTTACTTTGTCTAGAAAATGGTAAAGGAGTACTGTGTGAAAAGCCAATTGCGGTAAATGCTCACCAAGTTGGGTTGATGATTCAAAAATCAAAAGAAAAAAATGTTCTATTAATGGAGGGAATGTGGTCAAGGTTCCCTCCCCTAATGGAAAAAGTTCGAGATATCCTGAAAAAAAATGAAATTGGAGAAGTGAGAACAATCCATGCTGATTTTGGCTTTCGACCAGAAAACATGAATCCCAAAGGTCGTTTATTTAATCCCGACCTTGCGGGTGGATCTCTATTGGATGTGGGAATCTATCCAATCTCTCTTTCTTTCATGATAAACGGGACTCCTGACTCTTTTGTAACTGAATGGACTAAGGGAGCGACTGAGGTTGATGAACAAGCCTCAATGATTTTTAAATATCCGAACGGTAGTATGGCACTGCTTCATTCATCAATTCAAGCAGATACTAGGCAGGAAGCTTTTATTTCGGGTACAGAGGGAAGTATTCAAATTCACAAACAGTGCTGGAAACCACAAATCATGACTATTACAAATTGGAAAACTGGTGTAGTTCAGAAAATTGAATGTCCCTTTATTGGTAATGGCTTTAATTATGAAATAGAACATTTCAGCCAATTGCTATTGGATGGAAAAAAAGATAGTCCAATTATGCCTTTGCAAGAAAGCCTTTCAATTATTTCAACCTTAGACAAAATTCGCCATAGGTGGGGACTTCGCTATCCATGCGATTAAGGTCTTCGATACCAAAAACTACAAAATCTTTTCGAACGTAGTACCCAAGGAAAAAACAGGGGCATTAAAATGGTGATTAAAATTTGGAACGGGTTAAACCAAGCAAGTTTTCTCGATGAAGTAACAACTGGAAAATCTTTAATAATGTCGAAGGTTAGACCTCTTTCCTTACAACGCTTTTTGTAATTAATCGAAAATAATATTTCTTCGCCCGCAAACAATTTTTCAGAAAAGCATTCTGCTTCGAAAAAAAGTTGTTTGTCACAAAAAATAAAACTACCGGCTGCTAATTTAAATGTCTTCGATATCCAAGACCAAAAATAGGGCATAAAAGAACCAAAAAAAAATCGGTCTTGGTTCGAATCAAATACTACGGTTGAACCTCCTCCTCCACATTTCCCACTCTCTAGCTTATGGAGAGAAAATAAAAGTAATTCGTTTGAAACCAAGGTATCAGCATCGACAAAAATTAAGTATTTTCCATTTGCAACACATGCACCTGCATTTCTAGCTCTAGAGATTTGATTAATCGGTTCAAAAACGACTATTGCCCCTTTTTCTTTTGCTAAAATTGCAGTTTGATCGGAGCAGTTATTATCCACCACAATGACTTCTCCAGTAAGATTTTTGATTTTAACAATCGCATCGAAAAGCCTATCTAGAACTGAACCGATATAATCTTGTTCATTGTAAGCGGGAATAATGATTGAAAAATCTACTTCAACATTCATTTTCGGCTTCATTGTTTTACTCAATGAAATCTAAATCAAATTTGTCTACTTAGAAAATTTCTTTGCCCGCTTACTTACTCCAAATGATAAACCGGATAGCCAACCTTGCAACCTTGATGCAGGGCGTTTCCCATATTGATCTAAATCGCCACTTGGCTTAATGAGTTTTTTACCAGTAATATCAAATGCGATTTCATTAAGACTGGGTAGTTTTTCCCCAGAGTCCTGAAGAGATTTATGTAAAAATGCAAGACGGTCTAATTCCAACTGCCTTGATAAGCTGGCCAAGGTCTGCCGAAATTGTGCAACATCTCCCTCCTCCTCTACATTATGGCCCGCTTGAGGTTTATTATTTTTTTCAATGATTGGAGTTGGGTGGACTACAGTATTATCTGCAATTCTTTCTTCCTCAACTGGGTTATCCACGCTAGCCTCTTCCTCAATCTTTTGACTGGGAGGGATATCAGCGTGAAAATCTTCGTCGAAATCATTGATACTGAAGGATTCTTCACTACTATTAACCTCGCCTCCTTCTTGATTTAATTGGGGAGGAATACCGACCTCCACAGAACCCAATTGAATATCTTCGTTTCCATCAGACTGATCTGCAGTTTCAGGATCTGCAATAAGATCAGCAAGTTGTTCGTCTGTAGTATCTTCGGGGGGGGTATCCACAAGTAAAATTAATAAGAGTAGCGAAGAATGAGGTAATTAAAAAAATTTAGCAAGAAATAATAGAGACTGGAAAAAGATATCATTGATCAAATTATTCAAGAGTAATGTTTTGTTCAACTTGATTCCATTCTTCTTTCAATTGACCACTTCTTGTTAATATTAAAGTCTGACCTTCTGGAGCAAAAGAGGAGTCTCTAACTTGCAATTGATCCATAAACTTTAAAAAAGAAAAGTTTTTTTGAACTAATGTAGCCTTTAAGCGAAAAGATACATTAGAGCTTGCATTTTCATTTCGAGTAATAAATTCCATGTCGTCTCGAAATCCATCGACATAGCCATTATTAACAAAGATTCCCTTACCAGATGGAGCACGATTTGCTACAACGATTTCTTTATCAACCGCGTAATACAGATGGTGCGGTTTTTTGATTCCTTTCATTAATCGACTATGTTCTTCTTCAAAATTATCGGACGCTAAATTCCGTTTAACCTCTAGTGCTTTGAATTTGTTTTCTATCTGTCCTGCATCCCTTTTGACTAGAGCTAGTGCTTCTTGGAGTCTTAATTTTTCTTTTTCGATTGTTTTCTTCTTTTCTTCAATCGGCTGAATTTGTATCACAATTTCGTCAATTGGTTGGCGGGCGGTAGAGATTTCTTTCTCTAATTTTGAAAGCTCATCAGATTTTTCCTTAATTTGTTTTTCAATTAATTCTAGTCTTGGAGTAAATCCCTCCACTTCGCCCTGTAAATCTTTGATTTCGGATAAGTATTCTTCTTCTTTATCTCGATAGTCGACCCGCTTCCTGTACAAACCAGACAAAGCAAGATTTGATTCGTTTTTATCCAAATCCAGTTGAAGAGTGAGTTCCGCATGTTGTTGTTGAACGAGAGCAAGATCCTCGGACAATGAGGTCGAAGCCTTTGGTCCAAGGAGAATGAATGCAAAAAGGCTTAGTACTCCGAGAAATGCTAAAATTCTAAAGATATATAAGATCAAGGTTTGTAAGCTCAAGCAACTCTTTTGGGTTTCCTCGCAGTGGTATAATCATTGCGATACAGTGATCAAATTCGACATTTTTAATCTTAATTTGACAAATCGATTTTCCATTTCCTCGAACGGCAAATCTCATGCTCTGCTCCAGTCCATAGTTTTTTCCAACCGGTAGCATAATTATTCCGGAGTCTAAATCTATACTGGAAAATGTGACGCGTACTCGTTCACCTCTTTCCAACCAAGGGTGTTCATAAAAATCTTTCTGTAATGCGTATACCGTAAATTCAAAGTGTTCTTTTAATAATTCCGTCTCTCTATCGTAGGATAACATCTTTTTTTCTAATTCTATTATCCGGTCTTTTGTCTGAGTAATATCAATTTCCAAAGAGTCAACAGTGGCTTCTAATTTCGGAACAAGAAGAGTCGTCGAGCGCAAAGCACTCCTCGATTGTTCAATTTCCTTATCAATCCCAACTCGTTCCAGTTTGGCTTTTTGTATGAAGGAAGACAATTCTTCATCTTTTTTGGCACTTTGCTCTAAAATTGTGCTAAGTTCGCCCTGCTTACGACTAAGATCGGCAATCTCATCAATAGAGGATTTTTTATTCTCTTCTAATTCTGCATTTTTTCTTTTTTCTCGAGCAAACTTGTCGGTTTGTCCTTTTTTTGCCTCGTCTACAGCAAGTGTAATTTCCTGGACTTTCGAATTAAAATCAGTGATTTCTTGTTGCAAAAAATCATTCTCTGCCTGAACTGAGAAAATCTGCCATAATACAACTGTACCGGCGACGAAGGTTAAGATATTAAGAATGTAACCTAATTTATACATTTATATTAGAGAGGCGGTAGAGGATCAAAAGGAGAAGGTGGTTCTGGTGAGTCGAGTACGTTTGGAGCATTTAAATCAGCTGCTGGCAACGTAGGTAATCCCTCATTTAAATCTGAATTCATAGGTTCACTGGGCGCCATATCAATACCTTGTGGCAAAAAGGGAGCAGGAAGAAACTCATTGCTGTCAGTAATTTCTATTTCAGGACCCTCATTATTCACTTCTTCTTCCCCTTCTATGGTTGAGATTTGAGCCAATTCAACTTTTCTTGCCTCGATTAAATTTCGATTTGCCTCCTCCCATCGAACATTTCTTTCAGAATCTAGGTTAGATTTATGAATTTCCAAAAGATCCTCTCCCTTAAATGGATTCATAACCCAATAGCGATCATGATCTACCCGACCCCATTCATCTCTTCCGATAGACCGACCAATCTTTTTATTATTATATTTTGAGATCATCCTTCGGTTCTCTAAATCATACTGATAACGAGCATTCCAAGCCTGATGGACCTTGGGAACTTGGTTATCCCTCAATGTTCCACACCCCAGATTAAAATGAAGGAAGACTAGGAAAATAATTTGTGAAATAAACAGTCTCAATGGTTTATAGTAAGTTAATTCTTTATTCTAACGCAAGAACACATCGTTCTTATTATTAAAATCTTAGAAACGAAATTCAATGCCAATTTTTATTCGATAACGACTTGCACTCCCCCTTTTTTAAACGAAAGACATGAGTACAAGTTTAAGTGATGTTTTCTAATGTTAAACACCTCAATAAATCTCAATTCCCAGTGTCATCAAGAAGGGAATTTCAACCAAATCAATAATTTTTCTCTTTCGAATCAAGCCATAAACTTACTGGACCATCGTCAATTGAATGAATTTTCATGTCTGACCCGAATTCTCCGGATGCTACCCTGCCCATACATTTTTCACTTATTATTTGCAAAAATTTATGATATTTGGCGATTGCAAACTCTTGATTTGCCGCATGATTAAATGATGGACGAAATCCTTTTCGAAGAGATCCGAAAAGAGTAAATTGACTAATTACCAATAGATCATATTTTTTATCAACTAGTGAAATGTTCATTTTTTGTTCTTCATCATCAAAGACTCTCATCCCTATAATTTTTTGGCTGATCCATCCCAAATCAGAATCGTCATCGTCTTTGTGAACTGCTAAAAAAACTAACAATCCTCGATTAATCTCACCAATCGTCTGACCGTCTACGGAAACCGATGCCGAAAGAACCCTTCGTACTAAAGCCCTCATCATGTAAGGGTTAAATTCCTTGATTAATTAAGCAAGATTTCTAACGCCGAACTTAATTACGCATTAGTTGATTCTACTCTTCCGCCACTGCATCCAAAACCTCAGATGCAGCCTGAGCAGCAAGGGGAGTCGAGAGATAACGTTCTCCACAACTTGCACCAACTACGACAATATTTTTTCCTGCCATCTCAGGTCGTTTCGCAATTCTGAGCGCTGCTGTAACAGTAGCTCCAGTTGAAATTCCACCTAGCACTCCCTCGGTAACACTTAACTTACGAGCCATATCAAAAGCATCATCACTGCTGACTAGTTCTACCTCGTCAATAATGTCCAAATTAAGATTATTGGGAACAAATCCAGCCCCAATACCTTGAATTTTGTGAGGACCGGGCTTTACTTCTTCCCCATTTCTTGTCTGGGTTATGACAGGACTTTCAATCGGTTCAACTGCAACCGAAATCATATCTGGGTTACGTTCCTTGATCACCTCAGAAACGCCAGTAATGGTTCCACCAGTTCCCACTCCTGAAACAAAGCAATCAATCTTGCCTTCCAATTCTGACCAAATTTCTTCTGCGGTAGTTTTACGGTGGACTGCGGGGTTCGCAGGATTGTTAAATTGTTGAGGCATGAAGCCGTTCTCTCCGTGCTCTTCCATTAATTGACTTGCCTTTGAAATTGCTCCTCCCATTCCTTTTGGACCGGGTGTAAGAACAATATCAGCACCCAGCAAACGGAGAAGCAGTCTTCTCTCTTTGGACATAGTCTCTGGCATAGTGAGAATGCATTTATATCCTTTTGCCGCACAAACGAATGCAAGAGCGATACCAGTGTTTCCAGAAGTTGGTTCAATTACTACGCTATCTGGTTTTAATGAACCGTCTTTTTCAGCTGCCTCGATCATAGCGGCACCAATTCGGTCTTTGACGCTTGCGAGCGGATTGAAAAACTCGGATTTGAGATATATGCGAGCTCCACAGTCTTTGGTTAATTTCGTAAGTTCTACCAAGGGAGTTCGGCCGATCGATTCAATAATGTTCATGATAACTTTCTTAGGGGTGAGGTAATAAAAAGAGACTATCTTCTTTTGCTACGAGGACCAAAGCTTCGAATGGGCGCATTACGATTTACTTCAGCGTTCTTGAGTCGATATACTATTCTTGCTTTCTGCAAATCCTGCGTACTCATTTCCATCTTAACAATATCTCCCACTGTAATTTTGATAAAATGCTTTCTCAATTTACCAGAAATATGAGCCAATACTTGATGGCCATTTTCGAGCTCAGCTCTAAACATTGTACTTGGTAAAACTGCGGTAATTTTACCTTCGACTTCAACAACTTCTTCTCCAGACATAAATTTAATATAAAAAATCCCATCACACCATCTTTTACGATTTCGTCAAGTTCGACCTTTCATTATAAATCATATTAACTAACGAACTAATTTAGAACAATTATCATGTCTACCATACAAAATTGTCCATTTACAAAGCTTTTCCCGAGTCAATTAGAACGAGACGCATCTTTTTACATGCAGCATGCTTACAACCAATCTATTAATGGATGGAATGCGGATGAGGTTCCAATTGGTGCAGTTATTGTCTACAAGGAAGAAATTATTGCTTCTGCTTACAATCAAACTCGCCAGCAGAAGGATCCGAGTGCCCATGCCGAAATGATTGCCATTACTCAGGCCGCACATTTTGTGGGGGATTGGCGGTTAAATGAATGTCAATTGTTTGTAACAAAGGAACCATGCCCAATGTGTGCAGGAGCAACGATAATATCAAGGATAGGAGAAGTTCATTTTGCCTTTACGGATCCCAAGATGGGGGGTCTAGGCGGATCCATTTCTTTGCATGAACTTCCGAATTCAAACCATAAACCAAAAGTATTCAAAGGAACTTTAGAAGTAGAATGTAAAAGCCTTGTGCAAAAATTTTTCCAATTAAAACGTACAGCTAACGCTTAAAAATCGTTGCTTCCGCAATAAATCTTTAATAAAGTTAATAGTTGAATTATTATTAATTTCTACCGAATCTTGAATCCGTTAATTAAAAACTATCATGACTTTTACACTACCAAATCTCAACTTTGCGACTAATTCACTCGAACCGCACATCGACGCAAGAACGATGGAAATTCATCACGGGAAGCATCATCAGACTTACATTAACAATTTAAATGCTGCCCTGGAAGGCCATGATGAGCTTTCACAAATGGATATTAACAATCTAATTTCAAATATTTCATCCTTGCCCGAATCGATTCGTGGTGCAGTTAGAAACAATGGAGGTGGGCATTCCAATCATTCTTTTTTCTGGGAAAGCTTATCACCGGAAGGTGCTAGCTTACCGGATGGTGCCCTGCAAGACTCGATCTCATCAACATTTGGTAATCTTGAAGCAATGAAAGATATCTTTTTAAAAGCGGCTCTGACTCGATTTGGATCTGGATGGGCTTGGCTGATTCAACAATCCGACGGCTCTTTGGCAATTACTTCTACTCCCAACCAAGACTCACCCCTTATGGAAGGTTTAGCCGACGATATTGGAACTCCTTTAATTGGGCTCGATGTATGGGAACACGCCTATTATCTGAATTATCAAAATCGTCGACCTGATTATGTTGCTGCATTTTGGAATGTGCTTGATTGGAATCAAGTTTCATCAAGATTTCAATCATAGTTCCAGTTGGTAGAAAAGGAACCCTCCGTTCCTTTCTCGCTTTAGTAGTTCATTGCTAATGAGTTCTACTTATAAATATCGGGCATTTTTAACATACGCTCACAAAGATGAGGAGAAAGCTCGCTGGCTGCGTAAAAAGTTAGAGGATTTTCGAGTACCGAAACACTTAATTGGTCAAAACAGCCCTTTTGGTACAATTCCCGGAAGGCTATACCCTATCTTTAGAGATAGAGACGAATTGGCAGGTGCAGCACAGCTAGGCCCATTGATTGAGCAGGCACTAACCGACTCATCGCATCTTATCATTTTATGCTCTCCTCACGCAGTCCAATCGCGATGGGTAAATGAAGAGATTCGAATGTTTAAAGCGATGGGGAAAGAAAATCGCGTGCTCTGCCTAATTCTTTCAGGTGAGCCTATGTCAGAAGATGCAAAAGGAGAAAGTAAGAATGAATGCATTCCTCTCGCAGCTCGAAGACTGGTCAATTCGGAGGGTGAAATTACCGATCAAAAACATGAACCGGCAGCAGCTGATTTACGAGAAACAGCAGATGGCGAGAAAAATTCTTTGCTTAAATTAGTAGCAGGTTTAATCGGGGTCGGTCTTGATGATCTCAAACAAAGGGATTTACTGGCGAGGCAAAAGAGGCTGGTACGAATTGCTTTTATTTCCTCTTTTTTAGCAATCTCGGCAATCTCGCTTGCCGTGTATGCGATGTTTCAACAACAACAAGCTAAAATCTCCCGGGCAAATGCTGAAATTGAAAGGCAGCTTGCTGAGGTAGAGTTGGCAAAAACGCAAACTATTACTACGTTTGTTCAAAATCTGTTCATATCTCTGGATCCTCAGAATACTGCGGGAATGGATACCCAATTGCTAAAAACGATGCTGGATCAAGGATCTAGAAGAGCCAATGAACTGGCAGAAAAACCCGAAATTGAAGCTAAAATTAGACTATGCCTAGGGCAGACTTATCGCTCTATTCGATCGTATGAAAAAGCCGAGACAGAACTTGAGCGGGTATTAACCCTATATCATCGACCAGATCAGCTAAACCTGACCACTCGTTTACATGCAATGAACGAAATTGCCATGGTTCATGAAGCACTGGGAAATTATGTTGAAGCAGAGCCAATGCTCGAAGAACTTCTTCAAAGGAGGACTCAATCACTGGGAACTAATCATAACGATGTGATTGATACCCAAATCAACTTGGCCATTGTTTATCGTAGGATTGGTAAATTAGAACAGGCGGAAAATCGCTGCACCCAATCACTATCCCTCCTCAATGATCAGAACCGAACGCAAGACGACCCAATGCTGCTTCGCTGTATGACCGAACTTTCAAGAATTTACCTCGCAAGTGACAAGATTCAACAAGCTGAAAGTCTCGCTCGAAATACCTATGAACGTTCAAGACTACGCTTTGGAGCCAACAGCCCAAAGAGTTTACGAAGAGGACAAGTTTTAGTGGAATGCTTGGGGGAATTAGGAAGGTTAGATGATGCACAGGATCTGTCGACTCGGATTGTGTCAAACTTACAGTTAGCTCTTGGGCAAAGTCACCCAGATACATTGGGAGCAATGGATTCTCTGGCTAATATTGCTGCGTCTAGAAAAGACTTTAATCTGGCACTCGAGCAGTACCTTGAGATTATGAGGCTCAAAGAAGAGGAACTCGGTTCGATGCATCCGGAAACTCTGAACACCCTTAATGCAACCGCTGGTATTTATAGAAAGCTTGATATGCTCGAAGAGGCAAAGAAAGCACAATATACCGTCTACAAACGCTTGCAGGAAAAATACGGCCACGAACACCCTGAGACCCTAAGATCAATGAACGAGTTAGCCGACTTACATCTGGAACTAGGGGAAGAAGATAGTGCATTTTCGATTAGCGAAAGAGCACTTGCCATTGAGAGGTCAATCATGGGCGAGCAGGATCCCATGACTCTCAATACATTATTTAGGATTGGTAAATTACACTACCTCGCCCAGCGTACAGATGAAGCCATGGTCATCCTAGGCGAAACTCTTTCAAAGCAAGAAAAACTTCTAGGTTTTGATAATGCGGAAGTTACTTTAACCCGCGATCTTCTGAACCAAATTTTAGGAGAAAGAGCAACTGCGATCAAGGTAACAGAAGATGTTTACCCCACCACTGAGGATCCAGAATTTCAAGCCCCCCTACCCGATTTCCTTCGCCCAAAAGATCAAAACATCTCTCCCTCGCCCCCCCCTATCCCCGAAAATAATTCAACCCTGATGGAAAAACCGATTGAAGATAAACCGAAGACCGAGGAAAAAGAAGAAGGTTTTTTTAAAAGCCTCAAAAAGTCATTGCTAATCGGTTCCGACTCTAAAGACGAGACTACTGAATAAGTAGCATGGCTTTCGGCGGGGTAATTTTTGACTGGGATGGAGTAGTAATTAATTCAGCATCTTTGCATGAGAAAAGTTGGGAGTTGCTCGCCAATGAACTCGGTCTAGACCTTCCGGAAGACCACTTTTCTCTTGGGTTTGGAAAGAAAAATGAAGTTATAATACCAGAGATCCTAAAATGGACACAAAACAAAGAACAAATTTTGATGTGGGGAAAAAGGAAAGAAGAATTATACCGTGAACAGGGAAGAACCGAAGGAATTCCAATCCTCAATGGAGTGCGCCCACTGCTCCTGTCACTAGCCACCGCGCGAATTCCATGCGTGATTGGAACTTCTACAGAAAAGGGCAATCTATCCCTTGCCTTCGAACAATTGAAAATAGGTCATTTCTTCTCCGGTTCAGTCTGTTCGGAAGATGTAACTCATGGAAAACCGGATCCTGAGGTATTTCTGAAAGCGGCTCGAATCATTAATCAACCACCTGAAAATTGCGTAGTGCTCGAAGACAGTACCCACGGTATAGAAGCTGCAATTTCTGGCGGAATGAAAGCACTTGGACTCTCCACAACCAGAACTGAAACAGAACTTTTTTTAAGCGGTGCTAACAAAGTGGTAACCGATCCAAGTATAGTAAACATCTCCTTGCTCAAAAGCTTATTTGTAAATTAAATGAATCAATGAAAAAGCTCGCCCTTCACTGGAAAATTCTGATCGCTCTACTCCTTGCATTTTCAATTGGCTTATGGGCGAATTTAACCACTGAATCTACAATAGAGAAACCCACATGGTTTGAAAACCTTCACTACTTTTCAAATTTCATTGGAAGTCTATTTCTTAACGCACTCAAAATGGTTGTGATTCCACTTGTCATGACTTCGATAATCTGTGGAGTTGCCAAAATTGGAGAAGATAAAGACTTTGGACGGTTAGGGCTCAAAACACTTTTCTTTTACTCCCTGACTGGCTTCTTTGCGGTGATAGTAGGATTACTTTGCGTCAATTTAATCGAACCCGGACAGGTGGCCCCAGAGATTCGTGAAAAGATGCTATCCGGACAAAGTACGCTTGAAGCTCAAAAAGTAGAACAGGCTTTTAAGCATGCCGATGGAGGCATGAAAGGAATTCTTGAAATTTTTCAAAGAATGATTCCCAAAAATCTTTTTAAAGCAGCAGTGGAAGGTCAACTTCTCGGACTGATTTTCTTTAGTTTGCTTTTTGGCTTTTTTATTTCTCGGCTTCCCAGTAAATACCAACAAAGCCAGACAATATTTTGGGAAGGCCTCAATTCAACCATTCTTGGAATTACAAATTTTGTAATCTCTTTTGCACCCTACGGTGTGTTTGGGTTAGTAACTCCTACCCTCATGATGGTGGGAATTGAAACCATTTCCGTGATGGGAACATTTGCACTAACGGTTCTTCTTGGACTTGCAATACATAGCTTTCTAATTCTGCCTTTACTACTTCGTATTCTCGGAAAGATTAATTTCTTACAGCACTTTCAAGCGTTATCCCCTGCCTTACTGACTGCCTTCTCAACCGCGTCCTCATCGGCAACTCTTCCCGTTACTCTCGATTGCATAACCAAACGTGCAGGAGTTTCCAAAAAAATTGCAAGTTTCACACTTCCTCTCGGTGCGACTATGAATATGGATGGAACGGCACTGTTTGAATGTGTGGTGGTGGTCTTTCTTGCCCAGTTATTTGGCGTGGAAATGACATGGGTGACTCAATCCACAGTCGTAATCATGGCCTTGCTCACCTCAATTGGAGTTGCCGGAATCCCGTCAGCTAGTCTCGTTGCAATAATAGTAATTTTACACGCGGTTGGTTTCCCGGATGCGACCATCTCAATCGGGGTAGGTATTGTTTTTGTCGTCGACCGACTTCTTGATATGACTCGTACTGCAGTCAATGTGTTAGGAGATAGCTGTGCCGCTGCGATTATCGGTAAATCTGAAGGTGAGACTGGATACTATCCGAGTAATTCGGGTTAAATTATTGTACCATACAGTGGGGTAATATGGATTTTCGATTACAATCGGATTATCAACCAATGGGTGATCAACCACAGGCAATAAAGGGATTGGTTGATTCAATATCAAAGGGCAACAAGGACCAAACCCTTTTGGGTGTGACGGGATCAGGCAAAACTTTTTCGATGGCTAATGTGATCCAGAATTTGCAGCGACCAGCATTAATTATTTCTCCTAATAAAACTTTAGCCGCCCAATTATATTCAGAATTCAAAGCCTTTTTCCCGGATAATGCCGTGGAGTACTTCGTCAGTTACTATGATTACTACCAACCCGAAGCCTATGTACCTTCGACAGATACTTTCATCGAAAAGGATTCCTCTATCAATGAAGAAATTGAACGCTTACGGCTAGCTGCGACGAGTTCCTTGATTAGCCGGCGCGATGTCATCGTGATTGCCAGTGTCTCGTGTATATATGGACTGGGATCACCCGATGATTTTGAGGCATTATCTATTGAAGTAACCAAAGGGGATGACCTGGGTAGAGATAACTTACTGGAAGGACTGGTTGAAGCGTTGTACAATCGTAATGACATGGAATTAAAAGCCGGTCGGTTTCGGGTTCGTGGAGATGTAGTCGATTTGTTTCCTGCTTATGCAAATAATCCCATTCGCGTGGAATTTTGGGGTGATGAAGTAGAGGACATTCGTGAAATTGATCCAATTTCAGGAGAGACTATTCGTAAATATGATTCGTATCGAGTTTATCCGGCGACACAATATGTAACTACTAAGGACAAGTTGGAAGTAGGATGTAAAGCGATTGAAAAAGAACTCGAAGAGCAAGTTAAATTTTTTGAAGAAAGTAATCTTTTATTAGAGGCTCAACGTATCCGCATGCGTACTGAATATGATTTAGAAATGCTGCGAGAGATTGGTTTTTGTAATGGAATCGAAAATTATTCAAGGCATTTGTCTGGAAGAAAGCCAGGAGAGCGCCCGTGGTGTCTAATCGACTTTTTCCCCGAAGACTTCCTCCTCTTCATTGATGAAAGCCATGCATCAATCCCTCAAATTGGAGGTATGTTTAAGGGAGACCTTTCGAGAAAGCAAAAACTTGTGGACTTTGGATTTCGCCTCCCATCCGCATTGGATAATCGTCCGTTGAAACCCGAAGAGTTTGAAAGTGTTACTGGGCAATCAATTTATGTTTCGGCAACTCCTGCGGCAATTGAACTAGAAAAATCGGCGGTGGTAATGGAACAGCTTATTCGCCCCACGGGTCTACTTGACCCGGAAATGGAAATACGCCCAATAAAAGGACAGGTAGAGGATTGTATCGGGGAAATCAAAAAAGTGGTCAAACAAGGCTATCGAATTTTGGTGACCACCTTAACCAAAAGAATGACTGAGGACCTCGCTGAATTCCTCAGAGATCACGAAATAAAAGTCGAATACCTACACTCCGATATTGATGCAATTGAAAGAGTGGAAATCCTGAGAAGCCTTCGGGCAGGTACCTTTGATGTTCTGGTCGGAGTAAATCTGTTACGGGAAGGTTTGGATTTACCCGAAGTAGCGTTGGTGATTGTGCTTGATGCGGACAAAGAAGGCTTTCTTCGTAGCGAAACCAGTTTAATTCAAACTGCCGGAAGGGCTGCAAGGCATGAAAAAGGACGAGTAATCTTCTATGCGGATGTGATGACTAAGTCGATCACGAGAACACTTCAAGTTTGCCAATACCGAAGGGATAAGCAAATGGCATATAATGAAGAACACGGCATAACCCCACAAAGTGTAATACGCCCCCTACAGGAAAGTCTACGCACCAAGAAAGAAGAGAGTGAAGATTTGTTAGCCGTGTCCGAAAATGTGTCAAAAGAAGATGTTCGTAAACTTCTTAGAGAACTAGAAAAAGACATGCTTGCTGCAGTTAAGAAATTGGAATTTGAAAAAGCGGCTCTCCTACGCGATCAAATCTCTTTTCTTAAGGAAGGAGGGAAAAGCATAAAAACTGCTCAAACCGGTGGCTACTCCGGTGCAAAGAAATACGGAAGAAAGAAAAAGTATGGAAAAAAGAAATTCTAAACCGTTCGTGTTTATAGGCTTTTTTCTTGCGACCAGCTTCCTTGGGGCGGAGCTTGAATCGGAAAGGAAATTATTGTTTTTCTTTGATAAAATTGAAGTTAATGGAAATGTTGATGTTTTTCTGGTCAAGGGCAAACGCTTGAGAGAAGCGACTGTCTATGCAGATGCAGAGATTATTCAATCGATTAAAACTGAAGTCTCAAGGAAGACCCTATTCATCGATGCAAATAACACCTATAATATAGCTCGTAGGTTACCTTTCATAAGACTCAATGCAGAAAGAACTTACCCTGTTGAAATAGTGGTTTCGATTGAAGAGATTCGAGAAATCCGTCTACTCGGGCAGAGTACACTGACAGCAGAAAATGTGATAGCCCAAGAAATTTCCCTATTTATGGCAAGTTCCGGAAAACTTCATATTGATAACTTGAATGCAAAAGTCTTAAATATAATTCATGAAGGATCTGGTAACATTTTACTCAAAGGAAATGTAAGTGAAGAGATGGAAGTAAAAGTTTCTGAAAACGGATCATTACTTGCTGATGAATTGGAAGTAGAACGAGCAACTCTTATACACCAGGGAAATGGAACCGTTCACCTGAAACCCAATAAATGGATGGATGCAAGAATCCTTGGTACTGGGAATATATTTTTACATTCCAAACCTGAAAGACTCGTTGTTAATAAAAAAGGACTCGGTTCGATCAAAGATATTTTACCAGATGCACCACCACTTTACGATCTCAACAACTCCAATTAGGAGAAAGATTAAATCGTAATTACTTCGCCCTCAATGGCCGGACGAACCCCAGCTATAATTGAAGAGACTTCCTCCGCGATTTGATCCATTTTTTCATCATTATGTGAAGGGTCATGATGAAAAAGTAATGTCTGTTTTACATTAGCTGCTTCGGCTACCTTTATTGCTTCCTGCCAAGTTGAATGCCCCCAACCTTTAAAGTTTTCGTACTCCTCATTGGTATAAGCAGAGTCATACACCATGATATCGGCATTTTGAGCAAGTGTAACCACATTCTCATCAATCCGGCCTTCGAAGTGTTCAGTATCAGTACAAATAGCGATTACCTTATCGGCAAATTCAATTCTATATCCACAGGCTCCGTTAGGATGATTTAATTGACCGGTTTTAATTGTAATACCACCATCCAAAGAAAATTCATGCCCACAATTATAGTCATTGAAGGTACACGCTTTTTCAATGAGAGCACTGGGGACAGGAAAGACTGGGTCTTTCATAAGCATTGTTCCAATAATTCCATGAAGATCGTATTTATCACCTGCAAGATGTCCGGCGTGGAGGCGAACATTGCTGCTGGGATTGTATAAAGGAGCAAAAAATGGCAATCCCTGTATATGATCCATATGCGTATGAGTAAAAAACAAATCGGCATCGAGCAGATTTTTTTCTTCAATCATAATTTTCTTTCCCAACAAACGAATTCCAGTACCTGCATCGATAATTACTCGTTTATCGCCACACAGAACCTCAAAACAAGTGGTATTCCCTCCATATTTTATCGTATCAATGCCAGGGCATGGAATACTTCCGCGGGTTCCCCAAAATTTAATGCTGAATGATGATGGGCTGTTCATAAGAGAATTTTCAATAGTTTAGATAAAAAAAACTACACATGGCAACAACGAATCTATTTAACAAAATTAGGACTCCTACTCTCGATCTACCCAATTACCATTATCATCCTGGAATGAATTTGTTATGGCTCCATCTCCCCAATCGTAAAAGCCTTCTATTGCCAATCCCGAAAGAAACTTCCCCGTATAACTGGTGCCATCTCCGAAATCTAGAGTGCCGTCACCATCCTTTTCTCCATTCGACCAAGAACCACTATAAACAACTCCGGATTGATCGGTCTGTACCCCTTGACCATTTGGTAAACCAGATAAAAACTCTCCCGAATAAACAGAACCAGCATTATCATTTAAAATACCGAATCCAGAATATTCCCCCTCTTCAAATGTGCCAGTGTAAGTACTGCCATCTACTGTTTTTAATGTGCCTTTTCCCCAATAAATATTATTTTGAAATCCTCCAGTATAATGATCTCCATTAATGGCAAGTAAACTACCATAAGAAAAAATTCCCTCCCCGATAAACATTCCAGAGTATTCTGTACCATCTTCTAACCTCATCGTGCCCTCCTCGAGAAATTCTTTATTCCATTTCCCTGACATAATTACGCCATCAGAACTTTGGTATTCCCCATAACTAAGATTATCATTCTTCCAATCACCTACCAATCGGGAAGAATCTTCCAATATTAGTGTACCGAAACCGTACCTTTTTCCACTCCTCCAGTTTCCTACATATCGATCTAACTTAGATTCTGATTTATATCTCATAGTTCCATGTCCATGAGCAAAGCCGTCCGTGTGTTGTCCTTCAAAAATATCCCCATTTGCTAAATTATGAGTTCCAAACCCATTCGGTTTACCCATCACTAATTCACCCTCATAGATTGAACCATCCTTGAACACATGCCTGCCTCGCTTTGCTTCTTTATTAAGAGAAACCGATTCACGCGATGAAGTAAGTTCAAATTCATCTTCTTTTGGAGAACAACCCCAAAACAGCCAATTGAAGAGAACATAAAACATGACAAAGGAGTGTTTTAATTGAGCACGGTACATTTTAATAACTAATGCTTTTACTGACTTGAAAAATACTACTTACAATTGAAATTGCAACCAAGGCGACTAAAGAAAAGGCGAAACCGAGAGCACCTCCAGAAACTAAAGTAGTCATTGTCTTAATTTTCTTTGTTAATTGTTCACGAAATGAATGGCTACTATCTTCCATGCTGTTACCAAGATTTCCAGTTCGCTCGCCCACTTCAAGAATATCAAGTTGCATCAATGGCATTAGCTTAAATTTACGTAGAGCTTCGGGGAGAGATTTCCCTTCGTTCACCAAGGCACGCGCTGAGCGAAATCGGGTTCTTATGTATCGATTACGAATTGTTTTTTCGCATAAACGCAAGTTTTCAGTTAGTCCAATTCCACTCCATATCAAGGTAGAAAGCAAACTTGCTAATTGGAACATTTCCGAAAGATAAATGATTTTTCCAAAGAGCGGAAGTTTGAGCATTGTTTGATCAAATGTCATCCCACCTTTTTCAGTTTTACTCCATTGAATAATAGTTCCGGAAGCAATCAATAATCCAATTAGAACAAATGGTCCAACGGCCAATACCCAGTTTGAACCATTGATCAGAACTCGCGCCATAAGGTTTAACTCACCGCCGAGGGATGCGAGCATTTCCTCGATTTGAGGCAGTAAGTAAAAGAGAAAGAATAAAACGACTCCGAAAGCAACCAATCCAACAAAGACAGGGTAAGCCATACTGCCAAGCACTTTAGACCTTATTTCTCTTTTCTCTTCCAAGTGGGAAATAATTTTTTTTAATATGGGAGATACATTACCAGTTGCCTCTCCCGCCTCAATTACAAAACTTGAGGATTCACTAAAATATTCAGGTAAGTTTCTCATTGCTCGAGACAGTGTCTTTCCCTCAGCTAGTTCTTTCCATAAAACACCTGCAATTTCCTTTTGTCCAGGATCCGACAATCGCTGATTGAGCAATTTAACTGCATCAGCAACCGGCATTCCGCTGCTATGTAATTCTAATAATCGTTTGAGAAACTCTAAACCAATCTTCTCCCCTTTTCCTCGAACTCCTTTTTTCGTTTCATTAAAAGTCTTCTTTTTAGAACTAGTTATTTTTTTCGTCTTCTTTTTTTCTTTATCTAATCCTCCACCTGAAACTGATTTAATTTGAAGAGGAGTTAATCCTTTCTGCCTAATTTTTTGGCGAGCTTGTTTTGCATCATTCGCTGCAACCTCTCCGGGTAGAGTCTTCCCTTTTGAATCGATTGCAACATATTTGAATTTGGCCATTAATAAATAATTTCCCGAGTTTCGAGTAGATCAAACATTAAACATCAGCAGGCAGAAATGATTCAGTAGGCTCTTCTTCGACGAAGCCATCCGCATATCGGATGACCTCCTCAATAGTAGTTAATCCACGTTTAATTTGATTCCAACCACTTCCCTGCAATGTACTCATTCCTTCCGCCAAAGCGACCTCTCTAATATCCGGTGCAGAAGCACTTTTAATTACCAAACTATGGATCGGGTCGCTCATTCTCATCAATTCAAATATTCCCACTCGTCCACGATAACCTAAATTTTGGCATTGCGGACAACCCACTGCCTGCATGACCTTGTCTTTGTGTTTAATTTCGGACTCTTTGGTGTCGAGCAGGGCAAGCGATGCAATCACTTCTCTTTCCGACTTAATTGTGGGTATTGCACATTCTTGACAAAGTCTCCGTACTAATCGTTGTGCAATTACCATCTCTACGGACGATGCGATTAGGAAAGGTTCAATCTCCATGTCAATTAATCGGGTAATTGCCCCCGGCGCGTCGTTTGTATGAAGCGTGCTGAGAACTAAATGACCAGTCAAAGAGGCACGAATCGCAATGTCTGCAGTCTCTCGATCTCGAATCTCACCGACCATGATCACGTCGGGGTCTTGTCTTAAAATCTCACGCAAAGCACTCGCGAAAGTAAATCCGATCTCAGAATTTACTTGAGTCTGGTTAATACCTGCAACTTCGTACTCGACTGGATCTTCCACGGTCATAATCCGACGTTCCGGTTTATGAATTCGCCTAATAAATGCAGTTAAGGAGGTTGACTTACCCGAGCCAGTTGGCCCGGTAACTAATACAATCCCATGAGGCTTTTCTAATACTCCAACGATATTTCTTTCATCATCATCCAACAGCCCTAACTCGCGCATTGATAAGGGTTGCGACTTTTCATTTAACAAACGAAGACTGATACTTTCACCATACAGAGTAGGCAAAGTAGACACACGAATATCAAGGTCACTCTGCCCTTGGGAAAACGTAATACGCCCTCCCTGCGGTCTCCTTTTTTCGGAAATATTAATTCCGCTCATAATTTTGATCCGAGAAATAATCGCATCCTGAAAACTTCTTAGGTTATCGGGAACACGAACCGGAACGAGTTGTCCATCAATTCTGTATCGAATTTGCAAGGTGTCTTTATGTGGTTCAAAGTGAATATCAGTTGCCCGGTCAACAATAGCTCGTTGGATCACTTCATTCACAAAGCGAATAATGGCGGCATTTTGATCTTCTAAATCATCTTGAGAATCTTCGTCACTCTCATCCTCAAGGTCACTTTCATCAAGGCTGTCTGCCCCGATCCCAAAATTTTCGGTAATAGCACGCGAAATTTTTTCGGGAGAACCAAGGCTCCATAGGGGCTTTTTTCCAGAAACTGCGAATACCCACCGACTCATTACCTCAGTTGGTGGCCATGGAGTAACAAGGCACAGTTTTTCCTTGTTATTGGTTTCCATAGGGAGGCAGCAATAATTATGGATCAACCTCATGGGGAGAAGCTTGGTTGGATTTTCCGGCATTTCAAAGTCCTCCTGATACTCAAGTTCAGTTTTCTTACCAATCTCGATCATTATTTCGGCCACTGGCTTGGAATACTTTGAGGCTAGCAAGCGTGCACGATCCTCCTTGGGAGAACTTAAAATATTGAGACGATCGAGGTCAGCCAACTCAGGCCACCAATCCATGCTTTCAAACGAATGATTAAAGTCAAAAGCAAAGCCCTGCTGTTCGCCCTCTTCCTGAGTGCCCCCTTCCTCCAGCTCTTCTTTTTTTCCGTTTTGAGCAACCATATTACTACTTTCTAGGCGGTAAATTAACTCGTGGTGGAATCGTAATTGCACGCGGCCTTGCACCCGGCACGGGAAGACGGGGAGCACTGACTACCCTCTTGGCTTTAGAAGTCTTTTTAACTGGCTGCCCACTGGGCACTGGAAGTACACTTTTATTTGAATTCTTTAAAGTGAGAGAAATTCCACCTTTTAATTTCAATTCATCTGTGTCAGGATTATAACCTTCAATTTCAACCTTACCTTCGTCAAAGCTTTCCCCTATTTTGAGCCAAGCTCCTTTATTGCTACCTCGATCAAAAAGGCTGAAGTGCCATTCATCACGATACTTAAAAATTCCCCGCAATTCTATATTGGGGTTAATTGATTTAGGGGCTGGAGGTGGGGGTGCAGGACGAATAATAGGTGGGGGTTTCGGCTGTCTTGACCCTGGCCGCTCAAATGGGTTTATTTTTTGCCCAGACAAATCGGAGAAACAAAAACAGAAAGAGCAAATACTCAAACAGAAGAAAATTTTAACATTACAGAGGCTCATTTCAAAATGAAGGCTTGCTGGACTGCACATCGGGAGAAGATGAATTATTTTGTTGCACTCCGTCAATATTAGGCATGCCCAGAATCCGGCCAGATGGAGAGCGAAATTTGGGTGCATATCCACTATCAATTCTTTCGTCAATAGACTGGATGTTCTTAAGGGTGTTATCTCGTCCTGGTTTCATTATTGTGGGCTTAAGAAAAATGAGCAATTCTGTAGGTGTATATTTAATTGTTTGTGGTCGGAAAAACTTCTCACCAAAATAAGGAAGGTCACTTAATAGGTTATATTTGGATTCTGTTGAATCAACCTGAACCTCTTGCAGTCCACCCAAGACAATGATTTCTTCGTCTCTAATCGTCACAAAAGACTTCGCTTCTCGAATTTTTTTGGCCGGCAAAGACTGTCCTTGATAAGTATTACTCTGAGTTTCATCAAACTTTTCTGCCTTCACTTCTACTTCCATAAAAATAGAACCTTTAGATATAATTGTTCCATTTTCGTCGATTAAGGGCAGTCCAATCTTTGGCTTCTTAATTTCAAGCGATGTCTTTGCGGTAATTTTCTCTGCATTTCCTGTACTGCTAGAGCCATCTGTTGAAGTATTTCCGTAATAGGTTGGTATTACAATATTTCGTTCGTCTTCAATTAAGATATGAACCTCTGGTGCATTGTGTGAAACCATGAGTGAGGGAGTGGAGAAGATCCTGACATCATTTCTCTCCGAAGAAAGGGCAAAAATTTGATCCCACCGAATACCAGTTAATTCCCAATCTTCCATTTGAAAAGGAATAGCTGAATTTAAACCTGGAATCGCCAAAACTCCCTGTAAATTATTTCGAGGAATATTAGATTCGATATTTGTGGTAACATCGTCTGAAGTTCCTAGTAAACCATCTACACCTGCACTTGTTTCCTGTCGAGTTCCGGTAGCAGGTTCACCAAAAAGTCCCTCTCCTTGTGCTCCTCTTGAAACTCCAGTCCATTCGAGATTACTGAATAGTGCATCTATTCCCCGTTGATTTTGTTCGGTCAGGTCAACCATTACAAAAATAGTATCTATGCGTGCGAGTGGGAGTGGTTGGTCGAGCGATTCAATCATCGTCCCAATCTCGGTTATGTCCGCCTTGGTTCCGTAAACGAGAATTGCATTACTTCTTTCATCTGCAGAAATCGTAATGAAATCACTAAATTCATGGGAACCTTCGCCTTCTCCAGAGGAAGAATTTGATTGATTTGCGACAGTGGCAGAAGCACTTTGTCCACCTGGCGTGGGAGGTTTTGCACCTGACTTTGTATTGCTGGTAGTAGGTCGAATATTTTTTCCTCCCTGTACCTTCTGCTTTATGCTTTGCTGCTTTTTGATTACTTCATCAAGAATGGCTTGGATATCTTTTGCCTCAGCATGTTGCAGTTTGAAAAGCTTACTTGTGGTTTTCATTTTAACAGGAGCATCTAGAGTTTCTAATATAAATTTAATCGTATCCAAATTTTCCTTCCGGGTCACTACAATGAGCTTTCCAGTCCTTTCGTCTGAATCCACCTGCGTAGTTCCGCCAAGAAATGATTTAAAACTTCCCTCAATCATGGTTTTGAGCTTTGTTTCTAATTCACGTGCCCCGGCATGAAGTGTGTCGTGTATAAAAAATTCAGTACCTAACTCTTCCCTGCTAATGGGTCGGTCAATAGATTCCAATAATTTTTCCATACGCTGTAGGTTAAGCAAGGAATCAGTTGCCAGAATGCTGTTTGCCTTTTCAAAAAGAAGTAACGCTCCCACATTGGGGGTAGAAAATGGAATTAATTGTTCACGAACTTCCACTGCTGGTGCATATTCAAGATGAAACATCTTCATGTAAATTCTTTGACTAGGATTGATAGAGGATGCAGGGCCCTCAAGCCATATCGGGACATGCACATTCATTCCAGATGCGGGCACAGCCTTGTAGACACGTTCATCAATTTGACTAATCCCAACACCATTCATCGCCAAAAGACTATCCAAGACGAGTAATGTTTCTCTCTTGGTCAAAATACTAAAACTATCAAAATTAATCTTAACCTGGGGTAAATTTTGGGGACGTAGAATATATTTATTTGTCAGTAATTGAATCATATCCAAAATCATATTTGTATCCTGATCCCGCAAACGAAGTCTTTCAAGAGGTTCGTCAAGTCCATCCACCAAAGAAAGTTCCACCGGGTCAGCCAAGACACCTAAACCAAGGTCACCCAATTCCGCTCCTTGCTGAATACTGGGAAGAGGATCGGAAGGATTGGGGATGTTTTCAACCGGAACTTGACTATGCACCTCAAAAAAGAAACCAATGACCAGAAGTGAAAACGATTGTATGATGAAATTTTTTAAACTGTTGTGATTAGACATGATAAATGGACTCGATTTTATTGGTTCACAAACTCCACCGAACTAACCACAAAAGTTGCATCGTATGTGGTCGGATCATAAGGCCGTGATTTAGGTGGGTAGTTTGGTTCAATCTTAACTTCACTAAGAAACATGTAGGGGCTTTCCTGCCTGATCAAATCAGCAAATTCATTCACATTTTCATAACTCGAACGAGCAAATTTAATCCTCACCTTGTGCTGAGAATACCGTTCTCTTTCATCTGTATCCAGTTCTCGATAATCCCGCTGAGGAAAGACTTTATCAGCAAGTGTGGACACCCGGTTACTCAGGTTATTTTTATCGTAGCTTTTGTTTGCCTGCTCTAGTTTTTGTGCTTCCAGTGCCTTGTCAATTACCGGTTTCAAATTGATAACAGTCTGATGTCCCGCAATCATTTGTTCAGTTAAACCCCATTCCTGGTAGAGAGAAAAGCCTGTCTCGAAAAACTTAAAAAAACAAACAAGGACAACAACCCATAACGAAAACAACAAAAGAATTTGTTCCCGATCATTTAATTTAAAAAAAAGTTTCTTTATCACATTCATCCCTTATTGAAAAAATGTTCCTTCCAAAAGTCTGTGGATAAATAAGCAGATTTAAGTTCTCCGTCCTCCACCTCA
This sequence comes from Opitutales bacterium, assembly GCA_029252505.1. Lineage (GTDB taxonomy): Bacteria > Verrucomicrobiota > Verrucomicrobiia > Opitutales > Seribacteraceae > Seribacter. The sequence goes on from JAQXBH010000149.1 coordinate 45,740, forward strand.
ACTATTTTAATTTCAATTTCGAAAGTTGTCTTACCTCCTCCACTCTTAATTTCCCTCATCTGCTCACCGGATCGGCTTACTCGAATATCGGCTATATTATTTTTCTCGAGACTTTTGATAAATGTATTGATGGCTTCAATGGTTTTCCCCTCCCCCTCCAACCTGACCTCGTTCCTGCTCTCAAAGTGAGCGAGGGAAAACCATAAATTAGGATCATCCGCACTTCCACCTCTGTGTACGGCAACCCGGATCAAAGCACCAAAAGGATCAATTCCACCCAGTTTATTTTGACGAAGTTTTTCTAAAAGCTTTTGTGATTCTATAACCAATGGAACTTCCTCAGCATATTTTTGACTGAGTAATTTCCTATCCTCCAGCTTAACGCCCATAATCTTAATTCCGGCAAAAACGAGAAGCATTGCCGCCATCCCTACACTCCATACCAGAATGCCCTTCCACCTCGCCCTTGCCTGATTTCTTCTCTTTTGCTCAACATTAATAAATTCACGTTGCCGAAGGTCGCAGGTCCAAAGTTCATCCGCAGAAAGTAATACATCCTGATCTAAAGAAAGATCTGAATCCTTGCCGACCAACCAATTATGCTCAAATTTGAAGAAACCGTCCTTTGTCCTTTCGACCTCACCCGCAACCAATATATCTTTGCTGATTTCGTAGTACTCCAAATCGAAAAGAGATAAAAGTTTTCCTCGTGCATCCTCGATCGACTCATCCCCTTCTTCGGCATCTAGAGCAACAGAGTACAGTAAGTCAGGCACACTACATTCTTCCGCAAAAGAAGCAGCAGTTAATGTTTCCTCGAAAAGTAAAAAAGCAATCGTTGGTTCCGGATATTCGTTGCCTAATAAGGAGATAAAAGAAGGAAAAACCCGGCGAAATATTTCAAGATTCTGCCATCCTAACTGACGTAATTTTGCCAGTGGAGTACCAAATACAAAGATTTTCCTCTGCTCCTCATCAGTCTGATAGCCCCATGCTAATTGCTCCACAGGATAAGGAGATAACCCCCCCTCGTTTAAAACAAATTCCACAAAATCTTGGTACTTTTCAGCTTTGAGTGAATTGGGGAGAGAAATTGTATCACAAAAAAAGTGTTCACCAGGAATTCGCAGGGTGAATTCTCGAAGTTCTCCAACAGGAAATTCGGATGATTTTTCAGGGGGTTCCGCCATAAAAATGGTGATTATAAACTAATAGTAAATGTCAGTTCAGTCGATCAAATTCTCGTTTTCTCGAATAGAAAGAATTCGAAACGGATACTTCATTTTAGAATTTTGCTGACTTCGAGGTTTTGGGGCTACCCTTGACCCACCTGCCTTGGGCTTAGGTTGAGCTGCATTTCCACTTGCAAGAATGGCATGTAGCTGAAAATTCGCCTTTCCTTTTGTTACTGTTACCAAAACGCGAAAGACCGTAGCAGTGGTACTGGTACTGATCGAACGATTACTCCTCAACTGGACAAGAGCTGGATCATTCATAGTTTTAAAATACGGGTCTCCTGAAGAACCATTTGGTCCAGCAAGTACCTCATCGTAAAGACTGTCATCATCACCACACAGAAATTTAACTAGATAGGAAGAAGCGGTGTTTATATTGACAGGACCATTATGAAAAAATGAAAAACTTTCGCGGAAATTTTTCTGGTGAATCGTTTCACTTCCATCGGCTGAATAAAACAGACCGGATTCATCGGGGTCGTCAGGGTCATATGCAAAACCTTTTATCATACGAAATTCCTCAAAATTTTGAATTTTTTTTCCGGGAGTAAAGTATGAAAACTCCAAATCTTCATAATAATCATCCTCTGCCCCTTCCTCTCTCTCCTCCTCATCCGAATCCTGCCAATCCATCAAACTATCATAGAAAGGCTGACCATCGTCTTCATTCACCAAAGAACCATCCTCCGAACGCATAATCGAGAAAAGGGAGACTAAATCTTTTTCCGCGATTGTTGATATTGGCACTTTCCCCGATTCATCAACCAATGAAATTGACCATTTAACGGTAGGGTCAAGAGGAGAAATCTCCGAATAATTGAGAGGACTCCCCCACCCTTGAGAAGGAGAATATAATGTTCTCTCCACCATCATAAATTCGTTCAACACCCCTACAGATACATCCAATGCAGAATAGGCGTGCATTCTTAGATCATCTCGTCGGTGGAATTGACTCACATGACGGAGTTCTTGCACAGTTTCCTGCATTAAACGCATACACAAAACTGAAAGTAATACAATCAAGGCGAGAATAAAAACGAGGATCGAGCCATTTCGCCTACTCTTCATCATAAAGGCTCCTCCTCAATTCCATTGGGAGAAATTCTTTTGATGGGAAGCGTAATCGTTCTTTCCAGATCCTCTTGTTCCCACTTGAAGACTAATTTCATGAAAGCAGGAGTTCTAAATTTTGCTGATTGTACATTTTCTTCCAGATCCTCCACGATTTCCCACTCCTTAATATCATCCTCATCCGCATCGGCATCGCCATAGTAGCAATAAAAAATTTCTGCACAAAATGGACTTATTACAGTTTTGAAAAGATCATCCTCATCTTCAAGTTCCATCCTTCCTTCCTTATTTTTTTCAAGTTCTTGCAGTTCGGAAAACCATAAGAAATTTAATCCCTCTCCGTCTATAAATTGAAAATAACAATGTACGCGGCTCGCAGAACCAGTCGGCCAGACAAGAAGTGGGGGTGCCTCCCGCAAATAAAAATGAATCAATGGGTCATCAGATTCAGAATAGCCAACTGGACGTTGCAAATCGATTACATCATCTCCCGAGCGATTCAAGCTGGGTAGAGTTGCTTCTTCTAAGACTGCGGTAAGGAAATGGGCGACTCCATTTACATGTGCGTCAAACGCATCGCGAGTTGCTGGCCTCTCCGCCCAGGCTCTCGAAATTGTAATCAAAAGAGAAGTGGCCGCCATTAAAACCAAGCCTCCAATCGCCAAGGCCAACAGGACTTCAATCATTGAAAAACCTCGCCCTCTGTTCATTGCCTTCTCCTTTCCTCCTGAATCTGTCTAATTTTATCCCTTTTGTCTTCTAATAATCGTCCTCGCTCTGTCGAAAAATCCCCGTTTTCACTCCATGATGGGCGAAAAACATACATTTGAGAAACCCTTTCTCCTGACTCAACCCCCAAGTCCTCATTCCCTTCGTAATCAAGGATTAATGTAACTTTATAGACATCTATTACATTGGTCATCTCTACCTCGCTCTCCCACCTAATTTCCCCCATGGATAACGCTTGAATGTCGCCCCCATCTTTTATTTTCTCATAATCAGACTCTTTAAAAATTTCTCCTCTTACCCAGAGAAGGTCCTGCTCCATTTCTCTTGTATCTTTCATTACCCGAATGGTTCGGGATGCAATAAATGCTCCGTCCACTAAAAAAACCGCAGACAAACCAAAAAGGGCTAATGCAATTAATACCTCTATCAGCATAAAGCCACCACATCGGGCAGTTGGGTTCAAAGAATACTTCATTCCTTACTTTTCAAAACATAGCCCGAAAAAGGATCGAACTCTAACTTTTTCTTTTCATCCCTAAAATCAATCTCTGCTGTAAATGGCACAGATGAACCCGAATGAAACAAGATCCGGTTAAGAACTAAGTCACGATCATCATATTGAGAAGTTCCTCCGTCTTCTCCCGCTAATGGCCCAACGGCGTGAAATATGACCTGCGGAATAAGTGATTCCTCATTTCTTATTTTATCATCTAATTTTTTATATACTCGATGTGAAGCTAAAACTTGACCCGATGAGTCGGTAACGATGAAGGTTGCATTCTCTTCAAAATAACTCAAATAAGCAGCTCGCTTGCTCTCACTCGCATTATAGACAGCATCCAATACTGCCTTTTTTAATACTCGCTCAGGGGGTTCAAAGTTACTCCCTTGAATAAAAGCTCCTGCATTTCCCGCTACAATTCCTACAAGAACTGCCACTAAAGCAAGTACCAGTAGTACCTCTATTAGGCTAAAGGCTCGCTTTCGGTACGCCTTGGGTACCGGTTTCAAATTACTTTCCGGTATCCCAATTTCCTATCACAGAACCATCCGGCGCAGTAGTAGAGATATCAAAACTTCCAGTATTGCGTGTCCCGGGGTACTGGTAAATATAATCTTTCCCCCAAGGGTCCTGCAAATCAGACGCACGTTTAACGAATGGAGGCGTGCCGGCAGGAGGTGTTTTTAAATCGGCTAGACTTTTAGGATATTCTCCGACCAATGCAAAGTAGCTAGTTACATAGGCTTCTCCAGTACTGTTAACCCAAGTCTGTGCTGCCTTTACTTTTCCCCCTCCAAAGATTTCTCCCAAGTTTGACATTGCCAAACCGGCAACAATACCGATCAAAGCCAGAACAATTAGAATTTCAACAAGAGTAAAACCTCGTTTTCTCGTGCCTCGGATTAAATGATTATCAGAAGAAATTTTCATGATTACACTTTAATTCATCCTAATCTGATTTGGCAAGCCTCTTGAAATATATATCAAACCGCTAATTTCGTAAGAAATATCCTTGCCTTTAGACCCATTCCATTCCATGCAAATAGCATGACTCTTTTAGATTACCTTCCTGTACTCATCCAAATCCTTTTGGCGATTGGGATGGGCTTTGGTATTCTTTTTGCCAGTCACCTATTTGGACAACGTGCCATCGCCGGTAAAATCAAAGATTCCCCCTACGAATGTGGATTGGCATCGGAGTCAAAAGGAGAAACAAAATACTCCGTTAAATTTTACATCACCGCGATGTTGTTTATTTTATTTGATATTGATGTGGTTTTTCTCATTCCGTGGGTTCTTACCCATCGTGATCTAGTTGCCGCAGGAATTCCAATACTAGGCCCCATGCTTTTCTTCACTTTTGTGCTCGTTGCGGGATTAGTATATGAATTAAAAAGCGGTGCTCTTGAGTGGGAGAAGTAAACAAGCCTTTGCCTACCCCTGCACGAGTTCTGTACTCGTCTTCTTTCTTTCGGTGAAAAATGCATATTGACCGTTATATTTCGGTAAATCGTATTGTCGATTTAACAAGCAACGATTTAACTTCAGCATATTCTGAATTACTCGACACCTTCACGACTTTGTTGCCCACTCCGGCCAAACGAAAAAAGGTACTGAAAGAACTAGTCGACCGGGAGAAGTCATTATCCAGTTATTTGGGCGAAGGAGTCGCTCTACCCCACGCCCGAGTCCCTATGAAAAGACCCTATGCACTGGCAATCGGAAGATGCCCAACGGGGCTTAGCTTTGAGGGGAAAGACAGCTACGAAGATGTTCGATTTGTATTTCTTCTCCTCGCAAATGAAAAGGCAAAAAACTATCTTTCATTCTTAGCCGCTCTCGCTCGATCCTTTCAAGATAGTACCGTGATGGACCAGCTTTGGATGGCACGTGGGAAGAATGAATTCCGAAGCGCTGTCCGTAAGGCTTTTGCAGGAACAGACGACCGTCCGGCAAGAAGAAGAACCAAGTTTAACAAACTGCTAACCGATGAAGCAGCCAAGATTGCAAAGGCGGCTGAATGTTCGACAATTCTTATTTTTGCTGATGTTTTCCCGCCGAGTTTGGCTCCACGAATGACATTTTCTGGATTTAATGTGGTACTTGCCGGACAGGATGTATCTGAGGACGACCGGGCTCACCATCGAGCCGATGCAATTTTAGCAGTTCGTGCCCTTTCGCGTTCTCGACTATCCCAACTTAGGGCCGCTATTCTTCTTGGGTTAACACGCGATATTTTCGGTTTTCAGGATCGGGTTTGCTGTATCGGAGGAATTCCAAACAGCGGACAACTGGACACAGTCTTAGTGGTCGATGTGGATGAAGAATTTGAATCCGTTATTGGGCATGGTGAAGAAATGCTTCCACCCGATGTTTCGGCGGAGGCATTGGAAAGAATTACTGCAATTGCCACCGACCTTGCGTCCACTGGACGCGAAGGCAAGTCGATAGGTGCAATGTTTATACTGGGCGACCACAAAGAAGTAAATAAACGCTCCAAACCCTTAATCCTAAATCCATTTTATGGCTATGATGAAGAGGATCGTAGCATACTTAATCCATTTATGGATGAAACGATAAAGGAATTGGCTCTTATTGATGGTGCTTTTATTGTTCGGGGGAACGGCGTGGTCGAATCTGCGGGATGCTTAATTCAGGCAAAAGCAAACGATATCGTTTTACCGGGTGGACTGGGAACACGGCATGCCGCTGCTGCGGCAATTACTCATGTGACTGAATCATTGGCACTTGTAGTATCCTCTTCCGGACAAGTCACCTACTTTAGAAAAGGGCAAATGTTTACGCTCTTCGATAAGTCAGAAGGTCGATCCTTGTAATGAAGGAATGTCAACGCCCACAACATCACCTGCTCCGCGAATCGGTTTCTTTGGCGGATCATTTGATCCCATTCATATCGGTCATATTTCCCTTGCACAACAGGCCATCCAATTGGCGAGGCTTGATACTCTCCTCCTCTGTCCAGCCTACCATGCACCTCTACGCATCGAAAAACCATACTTCTCGACCAAAACTCGCTTGAGAATCTTGGAAAAAATTGCTCAGGAAACGCCCTGCGTCGAAGTTTGTAAATTAGAAATTGAAAAACAAAAAACATGCTACACTTACGAAACAATAAAAGAGGTGCAGCTCCAATATCCACATTCTACTATCTTATTGTTATTGGGAGCGGATCAGTTTAATCGCTTGAATGAATGGAAATTTCACAATGAATTGGCGGAGCATTGTCAATTCCTGGTATTTTCAAGAAATGTGCAAGGAGTTACCCCCCCCCCGATTCCCCAACTGTCCTACCAACTAGTGAAGAACGATTTGATTGATTGTTCCTCAACTGAAATTAGAAAACGCTTGCAATCTGGCAAATCCGTAAATCACTTGATTCCGGTCGCCGCCCAACCATTCATAAATCAAAATCCCAACCATTCATAAATCAATTTACAAATGACCACTGTTATCCCCAAAGAAAAAGCTGAATTGCTTTCTAATTTAAAAATTTCATGTGATGCACTTCTCGATAAAAAAGG
>JAQXBH010000037.1 GCA_029252505.1 Opitutales bacterium
GATTCCGTGGTGATTTTTTGTAACGGGGGTAAGGGTCATTTAGTGATGAAGCATCTTGACCAGTTTGAGAAATTGATCGATTCCGGTGTCGGTTTTGTTTTCATGCACTATGCCGTGGAAGTACCAATCGGACGGGCAGGGGTTCTCATGCGTGAAGCTATGGGTGGCTATTTTGAAACCCACTGGTCCGTCAACCCGCACTGGACTGCTGAATTTAAATCTCTTCCCAAACATCCGATCACTCGGGGAGTTAAGCCATTTACCCAAAAGGACGAGTGGTATTTCCACATGAGGTTCCAGCCTGATATGAAAGGGGTTACGCCTATTCTCTCCGCTCATCCTCCGGAAGAAACAATGAAACGAAAGGACGGACCCCATTCGAATAATCCTCATGTTCGTAAATCCATGGCAGCAGGTGAAATTCAGCATATCGGTTGGGCGTATGAACGACCCAATGGAAAAGGTCGTGGCTTTGGTACCACCGGTGGTCACTATCACAACACCTGGGCCAGAGATAATTGGCGCACCACTATACTGAACGCGATCGTATGGACCTGCGGTGTGGAAGTGCCCAAAGGTGGAGTGCCTTCGATTGCTCAATTGATCAAGTAAGATCTTTCTCATTGATCACCCGCCCGCCTTTCGGATAGGTCGGTTCTAGTACCCAAAATTAAAGCCAAGGAAAAATATGTTTAAAACTACTTTTAAAATTTTTACTGTCATCGCAGTCCAATTTTCTTTGTTTTCGCCCGTATCTTTTGCGGATGATCACAAAGGTAAGCCTAAGGTAAGTGTATTTTTGGTGGATGGACAAAATAATCATGACTGGAAGAGATGTTCTCCGGTAATGATTGATACCCTTAATGCAACCGGACGATTCAGCATTGAGCGTGCGATTGTCACCAAGAAGGATATTGCTGATTTTAAACCCGATTTTGGCAAGTACGATGTCGTGTTGTCCAATTACAACGGTGAACCGTGGTTGCAGGAAACTCAGGATTCCTTTGTGAAGTATATGAAGAATGGGGGTAATTTGGTGGTGGTTCATGCGGCGGATAATTCCTTTCCCAAATGGAAAGAATTTAATGAGATGATCGGACTGGGAGGATGGAAGGGACGTAATGAAAAAGACGGGCCTTATGTCTATTGGAAAAATGGCAAAATTGTACGCGATGATTCCAAGGGTAAAGGTGGCTCTCACGGTCGTCCTTGGGAATACAAGGTTGTGATACGTGAAAAGAAACATCCGATTACCCGCGGTTTGCCAACTGAATTTCTAATGGTAAAAGAAGAGTTATATGACCGATTACGCGGTCCGGCTAAAAATATGACAGTACTCGCCACCGCCTTTGCAGAAGGTGGCTCTGAGCGACATGAACCTGTTTTAATGACAATCAAATATGGCAAGGGCAGGGTCTTTCATACCGTGATGGGACACAGTCATACTTCGATGGGTGGTGTTGCCTTTCAGGAGACGCTAATCCGTGGAACGGAATGGGCTGCAACTGGTAAAGTTACTTTCCCTCCCGTTGATAATAAAGTACTCCCAATCGGAAGAGCAGCTTATCGTGATATCAAAGAAATTAAAGCCCTGAACTGACCAAGATTGATTAGTTTAGGTTTAAGGAGGAAAGAAAAAAGTCTACTTTTTGCTTTTTCCCAGTCTCTTTAGTTCAACCTTACGGAATTCAACGGGGTGGCTTTCCGATTGCAGGGAAATGGAACCGCCTTCAAGAAGGGTACCGTCATCTAGTTGTGGATTTGTGTATTCCATAACAGTCTTTCCGTCGATCATGTGCTTAATCGATTTGCTGCCTCGAACCTCGATTTCCACGGTTACCCATTGGTCTCCATGGTAAGTTTCACTATTGCTGCTGAAACAGTGACGCTTCAAAAGTTTGTTATTCATCACCACATCCGTCCCGGGAGTACACAAATTAGCAGTCGTTCGCTTACCTTTACCTTTTCCCCCTAAAAATTGGACTTCGATGGAGTTGGGGAAGTCTTGATCTACTGACATGCTTTGAGGAATTTGTCCATGAAGCATGACTCCACTGTTTCGAAATGCCCAGTCTTCTCCACCGGGCGCTTGTTCGCCGAGAAAACGATATTCAATACGAAGCAGGTAATGCGAAAAAGGTGTTTTGTAAAATAAATGCCCGTATGTCTTGTTGAAATTATCGTACTTATCATAGGATACATGGATAACCCCATCCCTTACGGAAAAGGTGTCATTATGATTTATTCCAGCCTCATATCCCCGTATTTTGACCGTCCAATTGGAGAGATCTTTACCGTTAAATAGTTGAATCCATTCATTTTTCTTTTCAGCTGCAGTGGTGGGCAGATATGTACCGGCGCAGGCCATCAAAAGGCCGAAAATTGAGTAATAGACTCTTTTCATAATTGATGAACTTTCTATTTAGCAGCAACTGCAACCACCACCCTTGGGTTTGGGGTTTGAGAACATAGATAACTCGGACTCATCGGGTTTCGATTCCTCGTATGAAATAAGACGACGGACTGGAGTAAATGGGGGTGTTTCTCCCAAGCGATGATTGGCAAGGGAGCACAAATCTCCCCATGTGGTTAAAGTCTCTTTTATACTGTGGCTAACGGTAAGCGTTTCTCCGTTCGCATCGCAATGGTAGTCGTAGGTGATCATAATAAGATTTTTTTGTTAAGTAATTGTGGGTTTATGTAGCGGTGTGATGTTCTAAATTGATTTTGTTTATACTTTAGTTTTTTATAAAAAAATTACTAGTCTAATTTGTGTACTACTTAATCCTTTAACTTATGATTAAAAGGATAAGCTTTATCAAAAGATCAACGGACTCTAGCTTGAATTTAAAATCCTCCCTGCAAATAATAATCCTACTTGGCCACCGTTTGAACACATGAAATACCGAAGTAAACTGATTCATTTAACACTCCTTTGGTTAGGTTTTAGCTTAGCCCAAGCTAAAACTTTAAAGCCGCTTGAAGGCAGTCGTCCGAACATCATCTTTGTTCTGACGGACGATCAAGGAATGGGAGATCTTTCCTGCATGGGCAATACGATTTTGCGTACTCCAAACATTGATAATCTTTACAAAACTTCTACTAGGTTTACCGATTTTCAGGTGAGTCCTACATGTTCACCTACTCGGGCTGCAATCATGAGTGGTCGCTTACCTTTTGAAGTTGGTATTAGTCATACTCTTATGCAGCGGGATCGTCTTGCTCCGGAAGTAATTACTTTTCCAAAGGCATTACAAAGAGGTGGGTATCGAACTGGTTTGTTCGGCAAGTGGCACCTTGGAGACGGGGATGAATATTTACCTCAAAACCGGGGCTTTCATGAAGTACTCATGCATGGGGCAGGGGGCATTGGGCAATATGGATTTGGAGATTTTAAAGAAAATTCCAAAAATAAGTACTTCGATAATATACTTTTACACAACAAGACCATTGTGAAAACCAAGGGATTCTGTACAGATTTGTTCTTTCAGGCAGCGATTAGCTGGATGAAAGATCAGTATGAAAAAGAGCAATCTTTCTTCGCTTATGTTTCTCTCAATGCTCCCCATGGTCCACTCATTGCACCAGATAAATATAAAAAGCGCTTCCTTGATGAGGGCTACGATAATTCTACGGCTGCCCGTTATGGTATGATTGAAAATATTGATGATAATATGGGTATTCTATTAGATAAACTCTATCAGTGGAATGCACTTGAAAATACTCTGGTTATTTTTATGACTGATAATGGCATGGCCATGAAAGGTATCGGTCAGAAAGATAAAGGACGATTAATAGCATGGAACGCCGGAATGAGGGGGACGAAGGATACCAATTGGGAGGGCGGAACGCATGTTCCTTCCTTTTGGTATTGGAAGGGAGTTTTGAGCGAGGGCGTGGATATATCCGCATTAACTGCACATATCGATTTATACCGAACTTTTTGTCAACTTGCAGGTGTCGAAATCCCCAAGAGCTCCCTGACTCCAAAAGGTCGGTCACTTTTGCCTTTGTTACAAGATTCCAATGCAAAATGGAAAGATCGAACGCTTTTTTCTCATCGAGGACGTTGGGGGGGTGGCGGTAGAGGAAAACCCACCCGTGCAGAAGCGAAGTATTACGGAGCATCCATTCGTAATAAGCGTTGGCGTCTCGTTTTCGAAATGGATAGTTCGGGACCTTGGTTGTCCGATATTTCAAAGGACCCAGGCGAAACCAAAAACTTGATCAAAGTTCATCCTGAAGTGGCAGAAAAAATGAATAAGGAATTTGACCAGTGGTGGGATTCGACCGAGAGCTATTTAGTCAACGAAGGCTTACCCCGAATTTCGGCAGGAAAACATCACCTCCAATTACTTTACGATAAACAGGATACTGAAAAAGGTATTCCTGATTGGGCCCCAAAAAAACCGTGAGGAGGTAAGGAATTTTAAAATAATCGTAAGTGTTTGAGGATTTAATACATCTAATTTATGGATGAAAACTAGTATTTAAATTCACCATACCTTATTTCTCCTTTTTTCAATTAAATGGGTAAATTAAAAAATAGTAAGAAACAGACGCCTTTAGACATATAATTTTCTAATATGAAAAGGGACAATTTATCGAGATTCCAAAAAAGTATACTGAAAATGCTATTAGTATTTTTAAGCTTCACGATTTCCAGTTATGCCCAAAGGTGTGCAACCTCTCCGGATCAGATAGGGTTACCTGATGGTTTTGAAATCGAATTACTGTATTCTGTTCCCCGTGATGATCAGGGTTCCTGGGTTGCCATGTGTATGGATGATAAAAGCCGCTTGATCGTCAGTGATCAGCATGGGGGGATCTATCGATTCCCGATTCCCAAGTTGGGTGAAAAGGTGGATCCTGCAACTATTCAGCAGATCACCTATTCCACTTCTGGGGCCAAGGCTCGGAAAAGGATAACTGGAACAGCTCCCAAGGCGATGACGGAGGAACTGGCCAAGCTTCCGAAAATAGGACATGCTCAGGGTCTCTGTTATGCATTCGACAGCCTTTATGTCGTGGTCAATACGAGGAACAGTGCGAGTGGTTGTGGAGTGTTTCGCCTCCTTGATACCGATGGAGACGACAATTTTGACAAACTGATCGAACTTAAAAAACTCGGTGTGTTGGCAGGTGAGCACGGCCCGCACGCCATTATCCCCGCTCCCGACGGAAAGCATCTTTATGTGGTTATTGGTAATCAGACAAAAGTTCCGTCTGATTACACCCATTCCCGGGTTCCTGAATTTTGGGGAGAAGATCAATTAATACCTTCCCTGAAATATTCTGCCAATGGCTCGGAAGCTCCGCTTGGACACATTGCCCAGATCGATCCCGAGGGCAAAACCTGGGAGGTGGTAGCCACCGGTTTTCGTAATCAGTATGATGCTGCGTTCAACCGGGAAGGAGAGCTCTTTACCTATGACGCGGATATGGAACACGATCTTAATACCCCCTGGTATCGTCCCACCCGGATTAATCATGTGATCGATGGGGCTGAATATGGATGGCGCACCGGATCCGGTAAGTTTATGGATTATTGCTCGGACAGTTTTGGAGCGGTCGTTGATATCGGGCCGGGATCACCGACCGGTGTCTGTTTCGGATACGGGACCAAATTTCCCGCCAAGTATCAAAATGCCTTTTTTGCCTGTGACTGGTCATACGGAAAACTTTATGCGGTGCATCTCAAACCCATGGGCTCCACCTACAGTGCCACATTTGAGGTATTCGCTTCCGCTCAGCCCCTTCCGCTTACCGATCTCTTGGTTAATCCAGCTGACGGAGCGATGTACATGACGGTTGGTGGTCGCCGGGTACAGTCCGGGCTGTATCGTTTGACTTACACCGGTAATGAATCCACGGACCCGGCAACCTCAATCCCCGGCGGGGAGACTGCTCGAAAACAGAGGCGTGTTTTAGAAGGCCATTTACAGGCTGACAGTAGGGTTGCCAGCAAGCCCGAGCTCGACCGTATTTGGGATTTACTGGGATCTCCGGACCGGGGCATTCGTCATGCGGCTCGGGTTGCCCTTGAGAAGCAACCCGTTTCTGATTGGAAGGATCGATTTTCGGGCGAAAAAGATCCGGTGATCAGTACTGCTGCGATGATCGCCCTCGCTCGGGTTAACGCTGATCAATCCGCATCAGAAATTTTTGCAAAAGCCACCAGTATTCGGTACCGAAAATGCGAGTCTCGTCAGACCCGTCTCGATATTTTACGCAGCGTGACGCTGGCCCTTACTCGTGCCGGTCAACCAAGTTCTGCGGACCGTGCGAAACTAATGAGTTGGCTTGATGAAATTTATCCGTTTCAGACACCCGAAGAAAACCGAGATCTTGCTGCGATTGCCGCCTTTCTTGAGGCGCCTTTTGTGGTGGAGCGGGGAATCCGGCTACTGACCAATTCCTCGGTGCAGGAAGAACAGATCGGGTATGCCCTCAATCTTCGCTTTATCAAGAATGGCTGGACCCCGGAATTGCGTCGTACCTATTTCAAATGGTTTGTACTTTCTGGTAATTACAAGGGAGGTGCCCGCATGTCCAAATTCCTGGCTGACATAAAAAAACATGCCACCGAATCGGTTCCTGAGGCTGATCTCACGCCTGAGCTTACCCGGCTGATTGCGAGCCAGCCAAAGAGTAGCATCCCTCAGTTTACCTTTGAACTCCGGTCTTTTGTTAAGAATTGGGGCATGAATGATTTCTCCAATGACCTGGACTTGAAGATCAAAAAGCACCGGGATTTTGCCAATGGTCGCAAGATGGCCGGAGCTGGTACCTGTTATGTATGTCACCGCTTCAATGGAGAGGGTGGGGCGGTCGGCCCTGATCTATCCTCCGCGGGAGGGAAGTTTAGTGCCTATGATTTATTGGAGGCGATTGTTGACCCCGGTAAGGAAATCAGCGATCAGTATGGAACCACTAATTTTAATTTTAAAGATGGAACCGTGGTCAGCGGTCGGATCATGAATCTTGGTGAGGATCATTATCAGCTTAATAACGATATGATGAACCCGGGGCATTCAATCTTTGTTAAAATAAAAGACATCAAGTCGATCGAAGCATCGCCAGTTTCCATGATGCCTCCGGGTCTGATTAACACGATGAGCAAAGATGATGTGTACGATCTCTTGGCTTATTTTATTTCGGGTGGTGATCCGAATCACTCTGCCTTTCATAAATAGAAGTCCATCCAAATAAATCCTCTGAAAAATGAAAAATATTCAGAAAATATCCAAATTTCTATTATCAACCGTAGCTCTATTGGTGCCAGTATTATCGGTATCTGCAAGTTACGATAAAACCAAAGATATTTCTACGGAATCACAAGCAGGACTGCATGCCAGGAATCGACCGGAAGCCCGGTTGAGAAAAGAAAGGAATGACCTTGCGACTTTAACGGAGGGACGAGAGCAATTAGCGGGTAATGTAAGGGACTTAGGCGAGGAACGCTTCGAAATAGAGAAAGAACGGGTTGCCAAGTTAGCCTTACTTAGCGAGGAAAAGATTTCCCAAAATCCCGAAGTACCAGAGTTCAAATCAAAGCTTTTCAAAAAGGGAAAGCTGATTTACTCGGATGATTTTGATGGTGAGTTAAACCGGGAGTTTTGGGGGCAATCCAAAGGGAAGAAAATGGAAGATGGTAAATTGATCATCGGACCGCTTTTTCAATCTAAGGAGGAGGCGATGAAAGCTCTCAAAAGGGATCATCATCTCGGATTGGAACCGGTTGCTCACATCAACCTTATCCCTGAGAAATTTGTGATGCATTTACGCTATCAGTTTGCCAAGCCGGACCTTACGCCGGGGCGTCCATCCTTTCAGATCGGGCATCATATGATCCACTTGGCGATCGTCAAGGAGGGTGGGCACCGGGTGAAACTTCTGGACGGACCTTCTTTCTTTGAGCCCGAATCTGGCATGGCCCTAAATAAATGGATCGATCTGGTGGTTGAATATGAGCTCGGAAAAATCCGGGTACTGGTCAATGGACATGGCAACACCTATGAGCACGAAAAAGTGACAATCATAAATCCTAAGGCCAATGGAAAACACCGGTTCACCTTCAAAGGTGGATCCGAATGCATCATCCTTTTTGATTCTGTCTGGCTTTGGGATTGCAGGTAGAGTACATTTCTCCCCTTTTAAATAAAGGACGGGTAAATCTTTGAACTAAGAGAAAACTTTAATAATGAAAAAATACTTAATCATAGGATTCTTCTCAGTGTTCTGCATCATGGTCTCCGCTATGGCGAAGAGACCCAATGTCATTCTGATCTACACGGACGATCATGGATACACGGACCTGGGCCTCTTCGGGATCGATAAACATGTTGATACTCCGGTTATGGATAAGCTTGCCAGTGGCGGAGCGTTGATGAAAGCCGGTTACAGTTCGGCCCCGCAATGCGTGCCTTCACGTGCCGGGTTGATGATTGGACGGGTACAGAATGAGTTTGCTTTTCCGCACAACCAGAGTGATGCAGGTGAGGGTAGTGGCCGTATGCCCCGTATTTATCCGAAAGGTACGGATATGGCCGGCAAACCAGTTCTTACCATAGCGGATCGACTGAAAAAGCTAGGTTATCTAACCGGCTTCTCCGGCAAGTGGCACCTGGGCCCGTCGAACAGCTCTAACCCGAAGCACGATCCACGGGCTCGTGGCTTTGACTACTATTGGACTGGCTCTATGGAAAGCGGTTCAACCAATCTTACGCTTGATGGTAAGACTGTGGACCATCAGGAAAGGAAAGGCTTACCCGAAGGAATCGCCAATCGTGTGATCCTTCAGGGTAAGTACGGTGAATCTTTTATCGACTTTAGCCATTCTGGAGATAAGCCGTTCTTTCTCTACCTACCGCTCTATGCTCCGCACATCCCGCTGATCAAGAAGTCGGATCCTTATTACAAGAAATTTCCCAAGCTCGATTATCCGCATTATGATGATTGGAGAGATGATCGCAGAAGGATGGGCTTGGCACTGATCAAATCCATTGACGACGCAGTGGGTGGAGTGATGACCAAACTTCGTGAGCATGGACTTGAAGAGAACACGATGGTTCTCTTCGCCAGCGATAATGGAGCCCCAAGTAAAATGGGCAGGGACGAACCGGGACTGCCCGGCGGAATGCCGGGAACAAGAGGTGGAGTCTGGAATGGATCGAACAATGTGCCCATGCGTGGTGAGAAAGGTAGCCTGTTCGAGGGTGGGATCCGGGTGCCCATGTTTGCGTACTGGAAAGGCAAAATTATTCCAGGTACGATAATCGAAGAAATGGTGACCACACTCGATCTTACCGCTACAACCCTCAAGGCCGGAGGTGGAGTCATTCCTGACGAGTTTGACGGGGTGGATTTGCTTCCGCGACTAACCGGGGGAGTTTCTGAGATTGAAAGATCGGAACCGATGTTTTGGGATTTCTGGCATACCCAGGTAGTGCGTTTCGGCGACTGGAAACTATGGCGTTCCAGTAAGCAGGAACTGTTATTTAATTTAGCGAAGGATCCGTATGAATTGACCAATCGGATCCAGTCCGATCCAAAGGTTGCCAAACGATTACGCAAGAAGTTGTCTCAATGGTCTGCTACGTTGCCACGGCTGAATCATTCCGATCGGGACGCGAGTGAGGTATTCGCCTGGCCTCTGAAGGGTGCCCCTGCAGGCACCAAGCCGGACCCACGCTACCTCGTGCCTCGCCCGGATCCAAAGCCCGTACCTTACCCTGCTGCGATTAGTAAGACCCCGGTGGATTAAGAAACCACAAAAGACAGGATAATGATAAAAAGAAAGATATTATCGGCACTTACGGCTTTGCTGGTAACGCTCGTGACAGGAAAGGTCTCGGCCGCAAAGCCGAAGCAAACAAATATTTTGATCATCTTCACCGATGATCAGGGCTATGCCGATTAGGGTTGTTTCGGGAGTAAGGAAAATCAAACACCGGTTCTCGATAATCTGGCCAGGGAAGGAACCAAATTTA
This sequence comes from Opitutales bacterium, assembly GCA_029252505.1. Taxonomy (GTDB): domain Bacteria; phylum Verrucomicrobiota; class Verrucomicrobiia; order Opitutales; family Seribacteraceae; genus Seribacter. Next base: position 9,993 of record JAQXBH010000037.1, read on the forward strand.
CCTCCTTTTATGCTCAACCGGTCTGTGGGCCTTCACGTTCTGCTCTGCTGACCGGTCGCTATCCTGTCCGCAGTAAAGGCTGGTCGATGCCCGCATCGGAAATCACCTTTGCGGAGATGCTCAAAGAGGTCGGCTATCAGACCGCCTGTGTCGGCAAGTGGGATGTTTCAAATCGAAAGGCGATTGTCGAAAGAATGCCAAATGCACAGGGATTTGATTATTATTTCGCGGCCCAGTATCCGAAAAAGGTGAAACGCCTCAAAGCCCTTCTTAAAAAAAGCGAGGCAAATGATTCAGGTCGGCCCTGATCGTTGCCTTATTTTGTTCGATTTATACCATACGAAATAAAATTTTTTATAGTTGGCAGATGTGTTTAGTACATTTGTCCTCAAAAAAATTTAAAAGTTTGTAAGGAAGCAGTCGGCAAAGACATTTGGTATGTGTAAATACTTTTTTGTTCTATCTATACTATGAAATCAGACATTAATCGCCGTACTTTTCTTCGTGGGGCAGGGGCCATGATTGCCCTGCCTGCCCTTGAATCCATTGGTTTTCGACGCTTTCTATCGGCTGCACCCAAGTTGCCTCCCAAGAGAATCATGTTCATGGGGATTGGGTATGGGGTAACCTCTCAAACTTGGTTTCCTGATCTTGAGGATGCAGGGCCCAATTATAAGTTACCCGAAGGATTAAAACCATTGGCCCGGCACAAAAAAGATTTTACCATTGTTCAAGGATGTAAGCATAAGTTCAGTAGGGAGGCGCACTGGGGAAGTACCTTTTGGCTGACGGGTGCGAATAAATATGGCACGCCCGGCCAATCCTTTTCCAACACTATTTCCGCTGATCAGTTGGCGGCTGCCCAATTCGGGAAGCATACCCGTTACACATCCATCCAATTGAGTGCAGACGCCAAAGACCGGAATGGACATGGCCCCGGTAATTCCCTCGCATGGGATCAGCGGGGAAAGCCATTATCCGCATGGAGCTCTCCTTTGCAAACATACATGAAACTTTTTGGGAGTAATGATATGCCCATAGCCCAGCGCCGGGCACTGTTGGCGGAAGAGCGTAGTGTGCTTGATTCCGTTATGATTGAGGCGAAGGATATGCAAAGAGCCCTGACCAGGAGTGATACGGATAAACTGGATGAGTACTTTCAAAGCATCCGGGATATCGAAACTCGTTTGAGCAAGGCGGAACAATGGATGGATGTGCCCAAATCCAAGTCTCCCCTGAATCAACCGGATAAGGCGTTAGTGGGGCGTAGCGAAATCGAGATGATGTACAAGCTCATGGTTGCGGCAATCCAGACGGATAACACCCGGGTCATTACCTACCGAGAGCCCGGGTCAGGCTTACTGCGTAGTCTCGGTGCCGGCGGGAATCCTCATAATGTGAGTCATTATCGACCGGGAGGCGAAACGGAAGTGTCTTCCAAATTAAGGGACAAGGCACACAGTGAACTTTTGGCCGGTTTGATCGATAAGTTAAAAGCAACCAGGGAAGTGGATGGCAGCAGTCTTTTTGATCATACGGTGATGGCCTTTGGTTCCAACATTCGCTCGATCCATTATCTCAATAACCCCCCGACTTTGATTTCCGGGGGAGGGGCCAACCTGAAGCTGGGTCATAACCTTGTTCTCAATGAAGGGACACCCCTGAATAACGTATGGTTAACCATGCTTCAGGGCATTGGGGTCAATGCTGAAAAACATGGGGACAGTACGGGTATCGTCAGTGAGTTGACGGCGTGAAGATTCGCGTTTTTCATCATCAGCTTTGGATCTTTGATAATCGATGAATATTTATATTCACAAGGATGGTAATAATTATGGTCCCTATTCAGTTTCTCAACTTAGAGAATTCTTAGCAGCAAGAAACTTCGAAGGAAACGATCTCGCCTGTTATGATGGAGTCAATTGGGTCAAGTTATCAGAGGTTCCTGGTATCCAACAAACTTCAGATCCTGTTTTGGAGCAAACAACTCAAAACACTCGGGTATCCTATGCTACTACAAGATCAAAGATCAATGTGGGTCCTGGCCGGCATGTCGCTAAGTTAACTCCAAAAAGTAATAAGAAATTTTTTATTCTTAGCGGGGCGGCCCTTGCATCAATTTGTATAATTGGTCTTTTAGCATATTTTCTCACGGCAAATAACGATGAGCCAGAGGCACCTGTCGTTATTTCAGATAATGGACTTGATGATAATTCTTTGTCTGCAAAAGCATCCCCCAAGTCCGAAGAATTGGCTCACCGTCCGACAGCTCAAAAAAACGACAAATTAACGAGTTCTCTCTTCGAAGGTGATCAATTAAACTCCAAGGTTGTATTCCCCGAGAAGCATCTTGATAGCGATGAGCCAGGCGCGCCTGTCGTTCATTCAGATAATGGACTTGATGATAATTCTTTGCCTGCAAAAGCATCCCCCAAGTCCGAAGAATTGGCCCCCCGTCCGACAGTTCAAAAAAACGACAAATTACCCAATGCTCACCTAGCGAGTGAAAAACTCACCCCCAGGGTTGTTTTCCCCGAAAAGCATCTTGATTTTTTGGACATGTATTGCATGGACTGCCACAATGCCGACTCTCAAAAGGGAGAGGTTAACCTCGAGAGCCTGTCTTTTACTATTCAAACCATCGAACAGGCTGAGAACTGGCAGAAGGTACTGCATGTACTGAATTCCAAGGAAATGCCCCCTGAAAATAAAACCCAGCCCGATGAGGGCTTGAAAGCCGATTTTCTTGACGACCTGTCTCAAACGATGGTGAGCGCCCGTAAAGCACTTTCTGATTCAGGAGGTAAGATCACCATGCGGCGGCTTAATAAGAGGGATTATCAAAACACTATTAAAAGTTTATTGGGTGTGGAACTGGATAAGGGTATTCTTCCGGAAGATGGAAATTCCGGGGACTTTGATACGGTCGGATCTTCTCTTTTTATGTCCAGTGACAAGTTCGAGCAGTATCTGAAACTCGGACGCCACGCCATCGATGAGTTCTATGAACAAAGAGCTGCTCGAGGTGCCAAGCCTTTTGTCTATCGCGTGGAACCGGAAAAAACGCTCAATGTCGCTTTGAGACAGAGAGTCAAACGAAATGACGACTACCTCAAGCGCTTTGAAGCCCTCGATGCGGAAATGGACAAGACGCTCGCTCTACCAGAGAACAAAGGCTTTGAAGCCCGGATGGGCACCAAGGGGAACCGCGGGCAGCTTTACCGTAAAATTGGCTCTCACCTTAAGAAGTTAAAAGGAGCACCCAACCCGAAGGACTTTGGGTTCCCGAATTATGGCCATGCCGCGAAGTTCTTTCCCCAGTTTGCTTCCTACAGTAAGCATTACGCCAGTCTTCCCCACAATCATACAGGAACCTGGATTCAGTTGACATCCGGTTCCACCATGGTCGTTCTAAACCCTCCTAATGACATGCCTGTCGGAACCTACTCGGTGCGAATCAAGGCAGGGGTCACCAACAAGGCCCCGGAGTTTCGTCACTTCCTCGAACTAGGGCACCCCGAGACGGTTCCGAGAGGGGAGCTGAATGGCTTCCCCCTCAAGGCGCTGCATGTAACCGGCAGTCCGGCAAAGCCACAACTGATCGAAACTCAGGTGAGGGTGAACAAGGATACGAAACGGCAGTTTGCGATCAGAGAACGGCAGCCTGCGTGGGGTCCCTTACTCAAGGAATTCTTTAATCCCTTGATGAATGAAAATGGTTATGGCCATGCCCCCTCGATTTGGGTCGACTGGGTTGAGATCGAAGGTCCATTGCCTCAGGGAGACCCCAGTCCGCTTGAGGCGATCTATGTCGCCAACCCGGCCCGAAGAACTACATCGGAGCTGCAACGTGTTAGGAACATTCTTCACCAATTCGCGGTCCAGGCCTTTCGAAAGAGCGAACCCAGACCCGCATTCATCCACTCCTTGGTCGAAGTCTACAAACACCGATTGGCCATCGACAAGGAGTTCGATGTGGCGATTCGAACCCCGCTCAGCATGATCCTTGCGTCTCCCCGGTTTCTCTTTATGAAAGAGTCCGGTCAGGACGGTGTGCCACGTGCCCTGGATGATCTCGAACTGGCAGTGCGACTGTCATTTTTCTTATGGAGTTCGCCGCCTGATTCCCAGCTCTTGGAGTTGGCGAAAGCGAAGAAGCTGCACGACCCGGTTGTCTTACGCGGACAAGTGGATCGTCTCATTCACGACCCCAGAGCGCACCACTTCGTTTCCGGTCTCGCTCATCAGTGGCTGGACATGAAGCGTTTGGATTTCTTCCAGTTTGATGTCGGGCGACATCGGGAATTCGATGAAAGTACTCGAGTGGTAGCACGGGAAGAGGTTTATCAGTCGATCCTCCACTTGTTGCGATCGAAGGATCATGGACAACTGCAGAACCTGCTCAAAAGCGACTATGTCGTTGTCAATGGTCTCATGGCCGCTCACTACGGTCTGGAGGGCGTGGTTGGTGATCACTACCGCAAAGTCAGCCTCCCTGCGGGCTCCCCCCGTGGAGGATTTCTGGGAATGGCCGCTATTCATGCTATGGGCAGTGATGGTATTGAAAGCAGTCCAGTAGAGAGGGGTGCCTGGGTTTTGCGCCATCTGCTTCACAATCCACCACCTCCCGCACCGGCTAATGTGCCCCAAATCTCACGATTGGAGGGAAAACCCCTTACTAAACGTCAAAAACTTGCCGCCCACATGGAGGAGGCCCAGTGTGCAAGTTGTCATCGTAAGATGGATCCGATCGGATTTGGTATGGAGAATTTTACGGCTTCCGGAAAGTGGCGCAGCAGGGAAATTCTATACACCAAGAACAGAAAAGGGCAGATGACACCAAGCAAAACTTCCTTCCCCATCAACACCTCAGGGAAATTGCATAACGGGCCCGCCTTTAAGGATTTCTTTGAATTGCGTGAATTGATTGCCTCCAATTATCAGGATGATTTTGCCCGTGGGTTCACGGAAGCCTTGATCGAGTATGGTCTCGGACGCCCTTTCGGTTTTACAGATGATGACTTGGCTTCCGAAATAATCGCTTCAGCCAAAAGTCAAAATTACCAAATGGCTGATTTCATACATGGCTTGGTGCGATCAAATGCATTTCATTCAAAATAGGCTTAGGATTTTAAAATTATGACAACCCAAAGATTACTTATGAAAATAATAACAACATACCTCATCTGCTTTTATTCATCTCTCCTGCATGCCGAATCAGGCAAATACGACGCAAGTAAAATTGTGGAACCCACTCCTGAAATGTTAAAGATGACCTCGGCTGAACTTTTTAAGGAGATTGATCGCGATGGAAATGGTCAGGTTTCTTTTACAGAAACAAACGAGGCTCTCGAGTATAGCCCCAAACATACTAAAAGAAAATTTGCCAAGTCCGACCGAGATAAATCCGGTGGATTGAACTTCAAGGAATTCGAGTTTCGTTTGACGAAGACTGAATGGTGGAATTTGTCACGAGAAACACCCGAAGCCATGTTCAATGCTGCCGACGCCAACCAGAATGGAACACTTTCCAAAAAAGAATTTGCCATCTTTCAAAAAAAGGAAGCTCACTTGGATGTCTTCTTCAATAGAGCGGATTTGGATAAATCGGGAGGTGTGGACCTACAAGAAGGCACCAAGTTTATCAATAATGAGATTTTCCCGAGCCGAAAGTCGAAAAACATCAGGAAAGCGAAATCCAAAGCTAAGGACCAATAAGTTATTTCCCTGAACGGACTTCGTGATGGAAGTTTGTAATCAAACAAATAACTAATCTGTATTTAACCTTCAAAATTTTGTAAGGAATCTGGTAGCAAAGATATTTGATATATAAAATTATTCTTTTATTATTAATTATTAAATGAATACATATTTTAATCGCCGTACTTTTCTTCGTGGGGCAGGGGCATTGATCGCCCTTCCTGCCTTGGAATCCATTGGTTTTCGCCGTTTTGCATCCGCTGCCACGAAAGCAGCGGTTGCCATTCCCAAACGGGCGGTCTTTATGGGCATCGGTTTCGGAGTGACCAAACAGACTTGGTATCCCGATCAAAAAGATACGGGTACAAAGTACCAATTGTCCGAAGGACTCAGCCCCTTGGCCAGACACAAGCAGGATTTTACCATCGTACAGGGATGCGCCAACAACTACTCCAATGAGGCCCATTGGGGAAGTACCTTTTGGCTGACCGGGGCAAACCGTTATTCGGTCCCCGGTCAAAATATGGCCAACAGCATATCCGCGGATCAGGTGGTCGCTGAACAACTCGGACAGCAGACCCGTTTTACATCGATTCAGCTCGATAGTTCCGATGGAAGCCAATCGGGACATGGACCTGGTGCATCTTTGGCATGGGACAAGCGCGGTAAACCGGTTGCCGGGTACAATGACCCGCTAAAAACTTTTCATAAATTATTTTCCGCGGAAGATTTACCCCTCGAGCAAAGACAGGCAGCGATTGATGAAAAGAGAAGCGTATTGGATGCAGTGTTGACGGAGGCAAACCGCGTTCAGCGTGGGCTGTCCAGAAACGACAACAATAAGTTGGACGAGTACTTTCAGGGTATACGGGACATTGAAACCCGTCTTGGTAAAGATGAAGACTGGTTGGATAAGCCCAAACCAAAGGCACCTCTCGATGAACCACCTGTCGGGCTCAAGGGACGGGAAGAAATTGAGATGATGCACAACCTGATTGTGGCCGCATTGCAAACCGACAGCACCCGAGCACTGACATACCGTATGCCCGGTCAGTCCCTGCTCAAGAGTATGGACATGAAGCATAGTTCTCACAATGTCAGTCACTACTCTCCGGGCGAAAGGATGGAGGCTTCTAAGGCCCGTGACCAAATGCATAGCACCCTGCTTGCCGGGTTTATGGACAAATTGAAAGCAACTAAAGAGGCGGACGGTACCAGTCTGTTTGATCATACTTCACTGGCCTTTGGATCAAACATCAGCAATATTCATTATCTTGATAACTGCCCAACCTTGCTTGCAGGAGGCGGAGCCAATCTAAAGCTTGGTGAACATATGGTCCTTCCCAAGGACACCCCGCTTTGCAATGTTTGGCTAACCCTGCTTCAGGGTATGGGCATTGATGCCGAGCGGCACGGGGACAGTTCGGGTATCGTAAAAGAATTACAGGCGTGAGTTTCAAAGCATTCTCCTTGTTGGTCGGAATAACCCTGACCACCTCGACATTGTTGGGTGAACAATTGACCGCGATCGTGCCGGAAAAGCATCTCGATCTCATGTTTACCTATTGCATGGATTGCCATGATGCAGATACCCAGAAAGGAAAAGTGAACTTGGAGGACTTGCCTCTGGAGGTGGACACCCTTCAGAATGCCGAGCTCTGGCAAAAGGTTCTGGACGTGCTGAATTCCGGGGAAATGCCACCCGAGAATAAGAAGCAACCTGAGAGCGTGGCCAAGGCAGATTTTCTAGAAGATCTTGCCAAGACCATGGTATTGGCCCGTAAAAAACTTTCCGATTCCGGAGGACAGATCACAATGCGCCGCCTTAACCGGAGAGAATATCAAAACACCATGAAGTCCCTCACCGGGGTTAACCTGAACGTTGATTCTCTACCTGCTGATGGCGGGGCTGGCAGTTTTGATACGGTGGGGGCATCCCAATTTATCTCCAGCGATCAGTTCGAACAGTACCTGGAATTGGGTCGAACTGCTGTCGATGAAGCCTTTGAAAGACTCCAAGTCTCGGCTAAAGACAATTTCGTTTTCCGAGTTGAACCGGAAAAGACCATCAACCCGGCTAATGAAGAATACATCAGACAGGTCGAAGCCCGGCAGGTGCGTTTTAAGCAGTGGAAAAAAGGAGTGGATGAGGCCGCTAAGTCTCCCGAGAACCAGGCGATTATTGCCGAGATTCGAAAGAAGGATCGCCTGATCGATCATCCCAACCGGTTTTACGGGTATGCCGAGCACTTCAAGGGTGCACCTGACCCCAGCGAGTTCGGATTTCTCGATTCAAAAAAAGCCGCCGCATCCGATCCTTCGAGATCCAAAAACCTTGCCTTGCACAAACATTACGCGAACCTGCCGCACCGGGATACGGGCACCTATTTGAAACTTACCCACGGAACCGGACGGATAATCGTTCCACGAAAAAAGAAAGAATTACAACCCGGTAACTACGTCGTACGGGTTCGGGTGGGTGCGGTCAAAGGAACTCCTGCATCCCGTCGATTTATCGAAGTCGGGTATCCCCAACGGGATATTGATTCAAGGAATTGGGGCTTGAAAGGAAAACCGATCGGAGTGCGCCAGGTTACTGGAACGATTGAGGCTCCGCAGATCATTGAATTCCCCATTGAGTTGCGTTCTGGAATGCCGCAGGAATTTGCGGTGCAGGAAAAACAACCGAACACCGGAAACCTGAAAGTGCTATGGGACGATCATAATAGGCTCGTGAAGGAGAACGGATATGGGCGTCCGCCCGCAATCTGGATCGACTGGGTGGAACTGGAAGGGCCCATTAATTCGAATCGACTAAAGACTTGGAAACAAAGAAGGGAAGTGGAGCATCATGCCAATGCAAAAGTCGGTGGCACCTACAACGATTATTTCAAAGGCGGTCACGATAAAGCCCAGGCTTTCCTGAAAACCGGAAAACCGCAAAAAGATATTGTCGACGAAGATCGGGCCCAATTTTTTATCCGCGAATTTGAGAATAAGGGGCCAAGTTATCGCCGCTATTTGGATAGTAACTTAACAAAATCCGGCTCATTATTGGGCTTCAGCTACAAGCAAGAGTTCATTGCTTTACCACCTGAACATCCTAGCGGTTGGAGAAAAACCCAACACGTTGTGGATACTCTGCCTGCCGGTCATTACAAATTGCGTTTTAGTGTTGGTGCCCTCCAGTCCACAGAAAAGAAAAGGCATTTCGTATCTATTGGTGCCGTTCCTGCAAAAGATCAGTTCAATCTATTGGATACTTTTCAAGTAAGCGGTACGATTGATAATCCTCAGGTAATTGAGGTGCCGGTTCAGCTATCCAAGAATGGTCCTCGAAAATTCGCCGTCCGTGAAAGGGGCGACCCCAAGGCAATAAAGGCACGGATGCTATCTGCAATTAAGGAGACTGGCCTTGGTCTAACACCGGCTATCTGGATCGACTGGGTCGAATGGGAAGGGCCCCTCCCATCCGCCAAGCCAAAAATGTTTAAGCAACGCCGTGAAGTGGAGAAGTATGCAACGGCCAAAGTGAAGAGGAAATACGAATCTTATTTCAAAGCGGGGTACGACGCGGCCCTTGCTTTTCAAAAGGACGGCATTCCCCGTCCTGCAGTGGGTGTGAAAGATTTGGACGAAGCAAAGTTCAGAATTCGTCGTTACGAAATGGAAGCAGCCTCCCAATTGCGCTACCTGAATGATCCCCTGACTAAGAGCGGTTCTTTGCTTGGTGTGTTTGACCGAAATGGGAATTTGAACAGCGAGGAGTTTATTGAAATCAGTATGGATCCGCTTGGATTCAAGAAGAAATCCAAACCTTTACCTATTGGGAAGTACCGGATCCGCGTTCGCATGGGATCCGTGGAGAGCACTTCACCGGATCGACATTTTGCGGTCCTCGGATCGGTAAGTAATGGAGGAAGTCGAAATGTGGATGGTGATGGCTTCAGCTTGTTGGAAACTTTTCAAGTCACCGGAACTATCCTTGATCCGCAAGTTTTCGAAACTACCGTGGAATTGACTCTCAACGGTTCACGCAAGTTTTCCCTACGTGAAAAAAGTAACCTCATGGCAGATACCTTGCGGGGCAAGAGAGAGATTTACAAAGGCGGAATGGCGCCTCCACCGGCCCTTTGGGTCGATTGGGTGGAATGGGAAGGTCCCTTACAGGATAAGATTAAGAAAGATGGGCTTGTTTCTATTTTACAAAATAACCTGTCGGGAACCGTAGATACAGAGGAAGAGAGAGCCCGTTCCATTTTACAGCGCTTTTGTGTCGAAGCTTTTCGCCAGGTTAAACCGGACCCCACCTTTATCGATCAATTGGTCGGTTTATATAAGAGAAGGATGACCGCTGGTGATTCTTTCGACCTGGCAATACGTACGCCTCTCAGTGTCATCCTTGCCTCCCCCGGTTTTCTTTACCTCGACGAGCCGAACATGAAAGAATCCAAGCGTCCGCTCAATGACCGGGAACTGGCGGTTCGTCTCGCCTATTTCCTCTGGAGCTCGCCCCCGGATGCCCGTCTCTTTGCATTGGCCAAAAGGAATGAACTGAGTAATCCCGCCACTCTGCGTGGGGAAGTGGACCGAATGATTGCCGATCCCAGATCCGAGGAATTCGTGGCCGGCTTTGTTCACCAGTGGTTGCATATGGAAAGACTGGACTTCTTTCAGTTTGATATCAAATTGCACCGTGAGTTTGACGAAAGTGTTCGTGCTTCCGCCAGAAAGGAAGTCTATGAATCCTTCGCCCTGTTGTTACGTGATCAGGAGGAAGGACGACTGGGCAAATTATTGAAGAGTGATTATGTCATGATCAATGGATTGCTTGGCACCTACTATGGAATTGAGGGAGT
>JAQXBH010000051.1 GCA_029252505.1 Opitutales bacterium
GTGAAGAAAGAAAGTAAATCAACTACTTCCCCGAGAAAAACCAAGAATTAAAGCAAAGCAAACAACGAATAGCCCTAAGCCAATAACCGGATCCCTAGACAAGCATAATAAGATACCGACGATACAAAGAATTGGTGCTACCGGTCTGCGCCAGTCAAATTTCATAGGATCCTACCTTACTCGAAACGGGATTTCGAGGGAAGAAGAAAGTTTTCCACCTGGAGGGCGTCCCAAGTTGCCAACTGACTTGCTTACCTGAATGACCAATCGATCCAAGGCTTGATTTCCAGATGATCTTGAAATAGTGGGAGAGATCAATGTGCCGTTCGAAGAAATCTTAAAAGACAAAAAGGCTTCCCCTTCAATCGCAATATTAGATTCGGATTGTAGTCTACGCCAGACTGCTTCGAGTTTTGATTTTACTGCTCCTAAGTATCGATTTAAGATTGTGGGATCGACTTGGGTTGACTGTGAAGCAGGGTTCGAAATCGTAATTTGAGGGAGAGCGAATTTTTTTGGATCAATCCGAACGCGAGGTACCTGCTTCACCGGTTCGGATGAAACCTTGGGCGGAGATTGAACAGGATGCTTTTTTTGAAATTGGTTAAATGATATAGTCTTGGGTTTTGGAATAACCGTTTTGGGTTTTGGCTTTACGATTGGTGGAGAAGTAGGTTTTGGTTTTACGATTGGCTTGGGCTTTGGTTTCTGCGTTACCGGTTTTGGTTTAGGTTGGGTAATGATTTTGGGTTTAACTGGAGTCACTACCGGAGGAACTGGTTTTGGTTCAGGTTTATAAACTGGCGGGGGCGGGGGCACGAATGAGGCAGATGCTAATTCAAAAACATGGACCTCTTCTTTTTCCTCCTCGCAACTTGGTAGGAAGCCCAAAAAGCCTGCCAGTGAAATCAGTACCACATGACCAATAAATGTAGTCACGAAGAATCTCGATTCTTTCTTTGTTAATCCTAGCATAATTTATCTACCCGCATTTATAATGTAAGACCAAGTTTCATCCTAAATGTTCAATCATAATTGAATCAATCATTAACTAAATTTTTAAGAAACTTATTGATTGATTCATCGTATAATTTACCGCCCACTTCAGAAATATTGTTATGTGCAGCTCCTTTAATTTCCAGTAATTCATTGGGATGGGGGAGTGCTCGGTGAATTTTACGACCCTGTCTAAATGGGACGACTTCATCCAAGCTTCCGTGAATAACCAGAGAAGGGCATTGAACAGAAGAAGCAAAATTAATATTTCGAAATCGATCCCACGGTAAAACTGGAATTTCTGTAACTGTTCGAAAGGCACTCAAGAAGGGAGTTTCAAGAAGTAATCCATTAATCTCTTTTTTTGAGGCAAGGAAGCAAGATGGACCAGTTCCCAGGGATCGCCCCCAAAGAATAATATTTTTGGGATCCACCCCCATCTCGGAAATCATGTGCTCGTACAAAGACTCAATCGCCTGATAACATCCCTCCTCTGAGGGTTTCCCACTGCTCAAGCCATAACCTGGGTAGTCATAAGAAATGAAATCACATCCAAACCGGGTGAGTTTTCCCAATTGCTCTCTTACCATCCCCAAGTCCTCTGCATTTCCATGACTGTAAAGCACCACTAGACCGTTCGTTTTCTTCGCCTTTTCCTGGATACATGAAATTTCAATTTCATTTGGGATTGATATAAAAAAATCGACCTCCTTTTTTGAATAGGTGGCTGGTTGAGGAAAAGGGAATAGAATCTTCTCCGCATAAAACCATGCGAATATGAGAAAGAGCAGATAGAAAAAAGCAAAAAGTAAAATAATTCTTGGCCAAGGTAGATTGATGAATTCGTTGAGCATAATATAAAGGTAAGATAAGAAATTGGTTAAGAATTATAGAATCGCAAGAAACTAAAGTTTTAAATACTAATGGTCATATGAAAATTTGTTGTATTGGCGCAGGTTATGTAGGAGGCCCGACGATGGCGATGATTGCAAAGAATTGCGTGGACTCGAATGTTACGGTAGTCGATTTAAACCAAGAGAGAATTGATTCATGGAATTCTGATGATCTCCCGATATACGAACCCGGTCTTTTAGAGGTTGTAAAGTCAGCAAGGGGGAGGAATTTATTCTTTTCTACTGAGATTGATCAAACCATCCAAGATTCCGATATTATTTTTATCAGCGTCAACACCCCCACAAAGGATTATGGTTCGGGTAAAGGAAGAGCTGCAGACCTCAGGTTTGTTGAGTCCTGTGCCAGGAATATTGCGAAGGTGGGAGGGGGTAATAAAATTGTAGTCGAAAAATCGACCGTGCCAGTCCGAACTGCACAAATGGTGAAAGAAATCCTGAGCGAATCAAATAACGGATTTTCCTATCAAGTATTATCAAATCCAGAATTTCTAGCCGAAGGAACTGCAATTGCTGATTTGGAGAACCCGGATCGAGTTCTAATCGGTGGGGATCAATCAGAAGAAGGACTTGAAGCAATTAATAAGGTGGTCAGTTTGTATAATCAATGGATTGACAGAGAGAATATTATCACAACTAATTTATGGTCCTCTGAACTTTCAAAACTTACCGCAAATGCTTTTTTAGCACAGCGAATCTCCAGTATTAATGCAATTTCTGCTCTATGTGAGACAACGGGTGCAGATGTGGATGAAGTAGCGAATGCAATCGGAACGGATTCTCGTATTGGTCCTAAATTCCTTAAAAGTTCAGTTGGGTTTGGTGGTTCTTGCTTTCAAAAAGATATTCTAAACTTATCGTATTTATGCCAACACTTTGGTCTACCAGAGGTAGCAGAGTATTGGGATCAGGTTGTCCGAATGAACGATTATCAAAAAGATCGATTCGTTCAACGCATCATGGATGCAATGTTTAACACAGTATCCGGTAAAAAAATTGCGATTCTTGGGTTTGCTTTCAAAAAGGATACGAATGATGCACGAGAGTCACCTGCAATCGCGGTATGCTCTAGGTTATTAGATGAAAAAGCGCATCTAGCAATTTACGACCCGCAGGTTCCACAAGATACTATCTTGAATTCATTACGCCTTGATGCAGATGACGAAAGGGTCTCATTTCATACTTGCGCGACTGATGCGACTAAGGGAACTCATGCGATTGCCTTGCTTACTGAGTGGGATGAATTCAAAAAGCTTAATTTAAATGAAATTTATGCGAAGATGGAAAAACCAGCATACTTCTTTGACGGAAGAAACTTAATCGATCCGGATGCGGTACAAAATGCAGGTTTTAGACTACATCGAATTGGAAAAGGATAAGTTTCCTAAATCGCGGGTCGCCTAGACGGTCTCGGCAACTTGCTGAGCACTTTATCGAGCACACCATTTAAAAATTTCTTGGAGTTTTCAGTGGAAAATTCCTTACTTATTTCCAAAGCTTCATCAATTACAACAACTGGTGGAATATCGAGCCGGTATTGAATTTCATAAATCGCAACTCGAAGGAGTCCAAGATCGGCTTTTGCAATTCTCGAGAATTCCCAATTGTCGACTAATTCCTTGATCATTGAATCAATAATTTCTTTCTTCTCAATAATCCCATCCACAAGTTCTATGGCATAGGAGTAATAAGTTTCATCCTTACCCAACCGAAAGATAAAATCTTTAAGATCACGGCTCACATCATCCGATGGGTTCATTTCCCATTGGAAAATGAATCTGAATGCAGTGGCACGATTTTGCCGCCTTTGACTCCACTGTGGGTTAGTAATTAGATCTTCGTCCATTTTTTGTAAAGGTGTCCCATTTCAATTGCGGCTTGTGCAAATTCATGCCCGCGGTCTAAGTCTCCGGTTATTCTGTCTTCCGCGTCTTTAATAGTATCAGTCACAATTATCCCGTTAATAATGGGTACATTAAATTTAACCACCAGTGATTGTATCGCATTACCCGCTGATTCCGCGACTAAATGGTGATGCGAGGTAGTACCTTTTATAACAACTCCCAGCCCGATCATACAGGAAAAATTTTGGGACTGTAATAAGAGAGATAGGGCAGAGGGGATCTCATTAGACCCCGGCACTCGTTCAATAATTATAAATTCAGGTTTTCCATTTTGAGTTAAACACTCAGTAACCCGACTGAGGAGCGACTCAATGAGGCTGCGATTAAATTGAGCCGCCACTACACCGATACGTAATGATTGAGAGGATAAATCGGAAGAAGGTTGAATTTCAGAACTCATCGATTTTATTTCAGTAAAATTCTTTCTACAATCTCTAAGCCATATCCTTCTAATCCAACCACCTTCCTTCGATCCCTGGTGAGGAGTTGAAGTTTTTCAATACCGAGGGCCGCTAAAATTTGTGCTCCAATACCATAATCCCTGAAATCCATCTTAGGCATAGTGATTGGCTTAGTAGATAATGCATTGGAATCATTTGATTCTGTTTTTTGGAAATCTAAACGCCTAGATTCCATATAAAGTAAAACGCCTGAACCATTTTCAGCAATAACTTCAAGTGCTTGTTCGATCGCGTTTGAAGAATTTGTGCTATCAGTAAGACCAAGTGAATCAGTTAGAACATTAGCTGTCTGCACACGAACGAGGGTAGGGGAATTTGTTGAAATCGAGCCAAGTGTCAGTGCGTAATGAATACGACCATCAAGAATACTCTTAAATCCATGCAGCCTAAAATTTCCTGACTTACAGGGAAAGTCAGACTCAGTGAATTTTTCAATTAGTTGTTCTCGTTGATGACGGTATTCGATCAAAGAAGCAATTGATATGAGCTTAATTCCCCATTTTTTCTTTAACACTTTTAACTCTGGAAGCCGGGCCATGCTCCCATCTTCGTTTAAAATTTCACAAATCACTCCACTCGGATGGAGACCTGCCAGTGAAGCAAGGTCTACCGCTGCCTCCGTATGACCGGCGCGCTCCAGTACGCCACCTGGACGAGCGCGCAGGGGAAAGACATGACCGGGTTGCACTAAATCCTGAGCAGTGGCAACGGGGTCGGCTAAAATCTTAATTGTGGACGCCCGATCAAATGCACTTATGCCAGTTGAAATCCCATGTGCCGCATCCACAGAGACAGTAAAATCTGTCTTTTGTGCCTCCCGATTATTCGAGACCATACTAGAAATTCCGAGACGATTTAATTGATTGCTCATTAAGGGAACGCAAATCAAACCACGTGCATCCCGAATCATTTGATT
>JAQXBH010000062.1 GCA_029252505.1 Opitutales bacterium
TGATACATCGGAGTCATTACTTCTGCAGGAATAACTGAATTGACCCTTATCCCGCGGTCAGCCAAATCCAAGGCCCATTCACGAGTGAGTGCATTCAGCGCACCTTTCGCAGCCGCATAGCCTGAGGTTCCTCCTTGTCCGGTCTCGGCAACTTTAGATCCGATGTTAATAATCGCCCCCTTGTTTTTTACTAACTCATCTAATGAATAGTGCGTCAGGCTAAATACATGAAGCAGGTTTTTGCGCAGGGATTCGAAAAAGTCGGATGGCTTAGCTTTAAGATCAACGCCATCATTAGTACCGGCATTGTGTATCAAGAAATCAATACGCCCTTTTTTCTGGATTGTTTGCTCCACTGCATTTTGGCAGGCATCTTCATCCGTTAACTCGGTGGGAATACAGAATACCTGATCTTCTTTAGCGGCAATATCACCAATGAGTTCCTCCGCTATCTGTGGATTACGATCCACGATTGATACAAAAGCACCCTCGCTTGCAAACGAGCGGACAATTGCAGCACCAATGCCCTTGGCTCCCCCCGTTACGAGAGCGACTTTGCCCTCGAGGTTAAGGTTCATATCGCGGGAACCACTTTCTGTGTCGAACTTCCCAATTGATCAATTCCCAACTCCACCACATCCCCGGCTTTTAAATATACCTGTGGGTCCATTCCCATTCCGACTCCTGGAGGAGTACCCGTGGAAATAATGTCCCCAGGTAGCAGGGTCATGAATTGACTGACATAACTGAGTAGAAAAGGAATTTTGTAGTGCAGGTTCGAAGAGTTACTGGACTGCATAGTTTCTCCATTAACCTTGAGCCACATGTTTAAATTATTGTGATCTTCTATCTCGTCCTGAGTGACGAGCCATGGCCCAAAAGGGGCGAAGCGGTCGCAACTCTTACCCTTTACCCATTGCCCACTCCGGTCGAGCTGAAATCCTCTTTCACTGTAATCATTGTGAAGAGAAAATCCGGCAATGTGATCGAGTGCATCTTTTTCTTCTACATAACTGGCTCGTTTTCCCACCACAAAGGCGAGTTCAACTTCCCAATCCGTTTTATCCCCTCCACGCGGAAGAATTAAATCGTCATTGGGCCCGCAAAATGAACTGGTGGCTTTAAAAAAGAGAACGGGTTCCGGTGGGATTTCCATACCTGATTCTCTGGCATGGTCATCGTAGTTTAAGCCGATACATACAATCTTACTGGGACGGGCCACCGGGGAGCCATATCGTTCGCCCTGGGGGAACGGCGGTAAATTATCTCCATTTTCTTTTACCCATTCGCTCAATCGTTCCATGCCTTCGGTTTCAAAAAACACTTCATCATAATCCTCACCAAAGGAGGATACATCGACCTCCCGGCCGTCCGGGAGCAAAAGCCCGGGAGATTCTTCTTGAGGTTCACCTTTTCTGATTAATTTCATAAATAAAATAAGTTAGCGTAAAGTCATGGTTCCTCCATCCACATCATAGGCAGATCCAGTTATAAATGAGGCTTCCTCCGAGCATAGAAAGGTAGCGAGTGAGGCAATTTCTTCAGGTACTCCCATCCGTCCGATTGGCTGGTATTTTGAGAGTTCATTGAATTTTTCTGAACGCTCGTTTTCATCCGGGTAATATTTTTCCAAAAAGCCATCTACAAAAGGAGTATGTACCCGGCCCGGGCAGAGGCAATTACAACGAATTCCTTGATCCACATAATCTTTGGCTACGCTTAGGGTCATCGCTAATGCGGCACCTTTGCTCGCAGAATAGGCGAATCGTTCTGCAATTCCAAGGCGGGATGCGATGGAAGCTAAATTGAGTATTACTCCCCCTCCGTTTTCAACCAGTAATGGAATGACCTTATTCAAGCAGATGAATAATCCCTTTGTATTTACCTCTAATACCCGGTCAAAATCCTCCTCCGTTGTCGAGGTTGCGGTTCCGACATGGGCGATGCCCGCATTATTAATAAGATGGGTTGGAGTGCCTAGGGAGTCCACCGTTTCTTGCAGTGCCTTGGTAACTGATTGTGCATTGTTAATCTGGCATGAAACAAAAATTGCAGTTCCACCATTATTTGTGATTTCCTCTGCAGTTTGATTACCGGCAACCTGATCTTTTTCCCAAATAGCAACTTTTGCTCCTTCCTTGGCAAATCGAAGCGCAATTGCCCGTCCAATTCCTTTCCCTGCGCCGGTAATAATCGCCGACTTATTTTTTAATTTTGTCATAAACTGGAGTTTATAAAGACATCCCACGCTTCCATGGCAAGAAATCATCGCGCCCCTGTAAGACTGCTTTCGTTTTTTTCTCACCGGATGCATACGCGATCACCTCGTTCAAAAGCTTTTCACCAAGCGTCTCAACACTCTCGGTTCCGTCGATAATGGATCCGGTGTCAAAATCGATGTATTCCTTAAATGAACTGGCGATATTAGAGTTGCTTGAGATTTTAATCACCGGACAAACCGGATTTCCAGTTGGAGTCCCCAAACCGGTGGAGAACAGAATTAAATTGGCACCCGCACCTGCCATTGCAGTAGTAGATTCGACATCATTTCCAGCAGTACATAGGAGGGAAAGTCCATTTTTATTTACCCACCCCGGGTAATCCAGTACATCGATTATCGGCGATGTTCCTCCTTTTCTTGCCGCACCTGCAGATTTGATTGCATCAGTAATTAAGCCATCTTTTACATTACCGGGGGAAGGATTCATGTGAAAACCTGATCCTGCCTCTTTTACTCTTTCTTCATAATTTCTCATGATTTCAATAAACCGACTTCCGATCTCGCGCGTTTTACATCGGTTTACAATTTCCTGCTCGACTCCGCAGAGTTCCGGGAATTCAGAAAGAATTACCTGCCCTCCTAATGCCACAGTCAAGTCCGCCACATGGCCAATACATGGGTTGGCAGAAATTCCGGAAAATCCATCGGAAGCACCGCACTCCATCCCCAGTCGTAATTTTGATAGAGGCATGGCAACCCGTTCTTGAAGGTTTACTTCCGCTAGTTTTTCAAAAGTCTGACGAATCGCTTTTTCCAGCATTTCCCTTTCAGATGGGTACCTTTGCTGTTCGAATACAAGAAAAGGTTTATCAAAATCTGCACATCGTTTCGCTATTTCCTCCTCCATAATAGAAACCTGGGCGTGTTGGCATCCCAAACTTAAAACGGTAATTCCGGCGACATTTGGGTTGCATGCATACCCTGCGAGTAAGCCGCAAAGTTCATGAGAAACATCTCTCGTTTCTCCGCAACCAAGTCCATGGGTGATGAACTTAATTCCGTCTACATTGGGAAAAATAGGGGAGGGTCGATTAAGCTCCTCATTTCGCAGTGTCACCGATTGGGGAGAATCATTGCGTTGATAGGCGGATGCTAAATCTTGTGCGAAACTTTCATATTGAGATCTTTTGTCGAAGCCCAGTGCCTTGGTCATTGAGTTCTTTAAAATTTCAATATTCCCATTTTCACAAAAAACCATCGGGACAACTAACCAATAATTCGCTGTTCCTACATTTCCGTCCGCTCTTTCGTATCCAAGAAAGGTTTTATTTTCCAAAATCTTTGTAGATGGTGGGTTCCAAACACTTTTTTCTTCAGTTAATTTAAAATCCTCGGATCGATGTACGAGATTCTCTGTGGTGATTCGTTCACCTGCAATAATTGGCTTGATCGCCTCTCCCACTAGCACTCCGTACATGAACGCCAAATCACCAATGGCAAGGTTTGTCGCGGCAAATTTATGCTTGGCTGGAATTTTTTCACATAGGGTAATCGTCTCACTGTCAGTAATTATTTGTTGAGAGGGTGTCAGGTCGCTTAGAGCAACTAGAAGATTGTCCTTTGGCGAAATTTTGAGAGTGGTATTTGTATTTTGCATTAAAAAAACCTGCCCATTACAGGCAGGCTAAATTGTTATATTAAAATCAGAGTTAAGACTTCTTTTTCCAGTCTTTGATCGCTCCTTTTGCATTTGAGCTTACATCACCACGACCATTTTTGGTAATGGTCTTTCCGTTGGGAGAAACAATGACCAGGTAAGGAATACCTCGTACTTCATATTTCTTTTTTAATGCATTGGCTGCATCCGAGCCATGGGGCATAGTGTACCATTTCATTTTCGAACCTGACATGTAGTCCATATGGGCTTTTGCATTTTTATCTGAACTTACAAATACGACCTCAAAGTCTTTTTTGTTGGAATCTCTAAACTCAACTAGTTTGGGGGTGAAACCACGACAGGGAGGGCACCAATGGGCAGAAAAATATAATCCGATTGTTTTTCCAGCCAGTACCTCTTTTGAAACTTCTTTGCCCTTGGAGTTAAGTAAAGGACCCTGGAAAAGACCTTCCAGTTCAGGACTTAACTTCTTTTTTGCCGCATAGGAATCGGCGAAAAGAACAGTTGAAAGTAATAAGACGGGGAATATTTTCAATAATTTCATGATCTTTGTTGGTTAGAATTTTTATTACATTAGCTTTTTTTTAATTCTGTCGCAATAGGAGAAACATAAAAGTTTTCTTTTTATTGTTGCTCATCTTTTCGGAATTTATTGGATTCTTGCTTTTCTTTCATCAAAAAAATTAACATATCATGAGCTTATCATCTTTAAAACTTCACAATGCAATGTGGCCAGGTCTAGTAGGCAAGGGCGATGACGAAGGACAGGAGCCTCCAATTAGTTTGGAAAAAATGTTGGATTTTTCCGCAGCAGCAGAAGTGAATGGTCGGAAATTTGATGGGATTGACTATTTCCTTTTCCTCCCCCACACCAATCCTGAGGCGAGTGATGATGAATTAAAAGGGATTGCAGATTTAATTGTAAGCAAGGGTTTTGATATCGGTTCCTTGGTCGCACCAGTTTGGCCAGGTACAGTTGGAGATTCTGCTATGGGAACGGATGAACAACAGGAGAAGTTTTTAGACGCAGTCAAGATGGCTTGTCGGATTGCCAAGGTCTTCAACGAGCATGAAGCAAGAAAAGGAGGCGTTATCAGGATCGATTCTGCTGAATTTGGAGTGGAGCAATGGAAGGCAAATCCCGGCAAGGGAACGGCTCGAATTGTTGACACTTTTACCAAGGCTGCAAAAATTGCCGCCGATCATGGTGAGCGACTTGCCGCGGAAGGGGAAATTTGTTGGGCAGGAATGCACAGCTGGAAAGATATGCTCGATCTGCTCGAAGGTGTCGGAATGCCTGAAACATTAGGGTTCCAAGCAGATTTAGCCCATACTTATTTATACCTTATGGGGTATAACGCATCTGAACATGCTCTTTTACAAGAGGGCTACACAGAGGACGAATTTTATGCGGCTTATGAAAAAATGACTGACAAGCTTCGTCCATGGACAATCGATTTTCATGTCGCGCAAAACGATGGGGAAGTGCATGGAGCAGGAGATCACGACAAAACCGGTAAGCACTGCCCTGCAGATGACTCGAACGGAAAGCTAGATATTACAAGATGTTCACAGTATTGGCTTAAGGATTTTCAGGATCGTGGAATTAAGCATATCTGTTGGGATGGATGTATGTTCCCCAATTCAACGCTTGAAAATCCTGCAACTTGGAACGCGATTTTAAAAGCCATGATTGGGGTAGTGGGGGCATAAATTAACCCCCCATGTTTTCAAAAAATAATAGTTTTACTTTTATGGTTGTCATAATACCGCAAAAAATGCGGTATTAATACATCTTGCTTCATCATTTGAAAATACTTGCCCGTACTTTTTCTGTTCTAATTTGCTTATCTGCAAATTTGTTGAACGGTCAAGCCGTGGGCGATACCAATTCTTCTAGACTATCACCTTTTGAAAAAGCAGAATTAAGAAGGCTTTTAGATTTAGACATTCTTGACCTTTCCCGTACTCCTATCCGTGGAGTATTAGGTTACGAATTGGAGCATTGGAAAAATCCTGCTTCTGTGCATGTTATTCGCCCTGAGGATATCAGTCTTAATGGGCATGTTCTTATGGTTGATTCATTCCGTAATGTTGCCGGCATGCACACTACCCGGGGAGTGGGTTATGACGATTTTGTGACGATGCGTAACTTTAGTGGTTCCGCCACTGAGAAATTCCTTACCATGGTGGACGGAAGAGAAGTTCTTCAGATGATGGGCGGAACAATCAATTGGACCACAGAAGATGTTCCTCTTGCCATTCTTGATCGCGTTGAAATTATACGTGGCCCAGGTGCTTCGATTTGGGGCACCAATGCGGTGAGTGGAGTGGTCAATGTTGTCACCAAGCATGCCGCTCAAACTCAAGGAGATAGTGTTCGACTTGTGATCGAGGATGACGGAACATTTTTGGGAGATTATGTTCATGGCGGGCAACTCGGTGAAGGTTTCTTTTATCGTTTTTGGGTTCGAGATCAGGAGTATTCCGAAGGAAAACTCATGTCTGGAATGGATGCCCGCGACGATGGGTATGCCCGAAAAGCGGGTTTTCGATTTGATAAAGAAATTGGTTCTGACTTGGATCTGACAATAGCAGGTGGTTTTGCAACCCGTCGGGTAGAACATGTTCTAGATTTATCTTATCGTTTGTTCTACATTAACAACGATCCAACGAACCCTTATGGATTAACTCCAGGACTTCCAGCCATCATTCCTATCGGACTTGTACCTGACCCAACTCTACTTAACGGTACTAATTGGTCACCTTTTGCGGTAAGTGGAGATTATTCCACAATTGGAGGTTATCCTCGCTATCAAAACTATGAGGAAATGCCACAAGACGGTTCCCATTTGAGGGCAAAACTTTCTGGTATAACAGGCAACGATTTGGAGTGGGCAATTGCAGGTTATGCTGAACTTTATGACACCTCATTGGGACATATTGGACACAGTTGGGAGCGAGAAGAATTTGATTTAGATTTTCGTGCCAATAAACCTTGGGGAGATAAGAATCATTTAGCCTTTGGTCTTGCTGCCAAACACATGTCCTTGGATGTTCAAGAAAATGTTACAGCTCCTTGGAACTTTCTAACTTTCGATACAATTCCTGGTACGCAAACACTTACATCTGTGCCACCTAGTTCAAATATCCCCATTATTGATTACCATTATCGGTCAAATCCTACCAAGTTTGATCGAATTACAGGATTTGTTCAGAATTCTACTGATTTTAACGAAAAACTTTCATTATCCTTCGGTGCTAAATTCGAAGATAGTGATCTAAGCGGATCATCAGTCCAACCCGGAGCTCGCTTATCTTATTTGCTCGACGAAGGGAACATTCTTTGGGGTGCTTATTCTAGAGCTTACCGACAGGCATCTCTTGTTGAACAATATTCAAAAGTTTCTTATGCTAGGTTTTATGATCCAACAAATTCTGTTTGGGTCAATCAATCATTTACCGGTGATTCATCTTTACGTGACGAAACCATGGATGCCTTCGAGTTGGGCTGGCGAACTAGACCCTCGGATAAATTGCTTATTGAACTGTCGCTATATCATTACTCTACGAAGGATGCTGTTTTTTCAGGCCCTCCAAAATACACGACAAGTGATGTTAAGACTACCGGTGGCGAGTTGACTTTTGATTATAGGGCCTCCCGTTCATGGCATTTGCAGGGTGGGTATTCCTATTCGAAGGGAAAAAAAGACGGGGTGAAGCAGGATGATTTTCCGGAATCGATGGCTAATTTGTCATCTCACCTTAAACTCAGGGACGATTTAACTTTTATACAGAGCCTTTATTACACCGGAGATAGAATAATCCCTTCAGCCTACAACCCAATTCCGATCGACGATTATTTACGTTTGGATTTGGGTTTTGTTTGGCAGGCTAAAGATAATTGGGAAATTGGCTTGTTCGGACGTGACCTTTTAGACCCGGGCCATGCCGAAAATATGTACAACGATCTCGATGTTGAACCCGGTCGCGTGGAGCGGACATTTCTCCTCAGTATTACCAAAAAATTTTAGTAACCAGTGTCCTTCATTAAATCCAGATTCAAATTTTTCCTACAAGCAAGACGCTCGTTCGTTTTGCTAGGATTCTTTGTGTTATTTTCTGGATTAACTCCGATTGCTGCGAAGAATGCCACATCGGATGAAAAAAGAAGAATTGGTCGTGTTCAAGCAACCTATCTTACCCATCTCATTAATCTTACCCAGTGGGATAAAGCTCACTTACCTAAGCCTTCCCAATCTGCGAAAGTTGTCATATTGGGCGATAAAGAAAATGGCTTTTCAGAATCATTGGTGTTCTTGTTGGAGCAAAGTGGAATTACAATTGAAGGAAACCAAATCGAAATTCTGCACTTTGCAAATGATGACAAAGCAAACGCCATTAAAGCTTTATCTAACAAACCACAAATTATTTTCTTCCTTTCCAACTCTCAGTATCTTCCGAAAAAAGTAAAAGAATTATCCCGACATAGCTTAATTGTTGGAATTGGTAGAAAGTTTATTACCAATTCGAAAGGTGATATCGCTTTTGAATATACTAGAAACCGGGTTCGTCTTGTGATCAGCAGACAGGTATTAACGAGAAGATCGCCTAAATTAAATTCTCAGATATCAAGATTACGAAGTGTAGTTGAGATTATTCCTTAAAATTGATTAAGATTCTTTCCAGGTTAGTTACTTTCTGCTTCTTCATTATTGTCGGAGCAGGGGGAAGCGTTTACTCGGAATCAAATTCTTCAACTGGATTATCTCCTTTTGAGAAAGCAGAATTAAGAAGGTTACTCGATCTAGGGATTTCAGGGCTTTCTCAGGTCCCAGTTCAGGGAGTCCTCGGTTATGAACAGGAGTATTGGAGGAATCCCGCTTCAGTTCATGTTATTCGCCCTGAAGATATTACTCTAAATGGGTACCTTAATTCAGTGGAAGCTCTACGCGGAGTTCCCGGTATGCATGTCAGTCGTGGACTTGCCTACGATAATTTTGCATCAATGCGAAATTTTAGCGGTTTTTCCACCCAGAAGTTCTTAGGTAAAATCGGTGGTCGTGAGGTTTCTCAACTCATGTTGGGAAGTGCGAACTATTCGGTGGATGATTATCCGGTTGCTGTAATCGATCGAATTGAGGTCATTCGTGGTCCAGGTGCCTCGATCTGGGGAACCAACGCAGTTAATGGCGTTCTAAATTTGGTCACCAAGCATGCTGCGGACACGCAAGGGGATTCTCTCCGATTGGCGATTCAG
>JAQXBH010000152.1 GCA_029252505.1 Opitutales bacterium
CGTAAAGGAATTTTTCATTTTTTATGTTTTATAGAGCGGTAATACTATTTCTTCATCGGAAGAGGATCCCGGTATGGGCGATACCAGATATTTCGGTAGCGTACCGGATTCCCATGATCTTGCAGCCTAAGGTTACCGGTCTTCCCCTTGCTTCCTCCCACTTCCATATTGTCCTGAATCAGAACGCCATTATGTAAAACCGTGTAAGCACTTTTACGAATGTACTTCCCCTCCTTATCCTGAAGGGGGGCATGTACAATTACATCATAGGTCTGCCACACACCAGGAGCTCGGCATGCATTAACCAAGGGAGGATAGCGATTATAGATGGCCCCTGCCTGACCATGGGAATAAGTAGAATTTTTGTACGAATCCAGGACCTGAACTTCGGGGCCTCCCAATGGGAAAAAACCTGAATTCCCCCGGCCCTGCCCGGAACCTTTTACTTCCCTCGGAGTACGCCATTCAACATGATATTGGCCATAGCCTAATTTCTTTTTTGTTTGGATGGTCCCTTTTCCCCGAACCACTTCCATGGCCCCATCGATCAATTTCCATTTAACTTCTCCACCTTTTCCACTTTCCCAATGGTCGAAATTCTTACCGTCAAATAGTACGATGGCATCAGACGGTGCCTTCCCCACTTTGTCAGGATTTCCGTAAACTCCGGGGGTTACTTCGGGTGGTACGGATGAATCTTGTTTTGCTATTTCTGCAAATGCAGAAAAAGTAAAAAGAAATACAGGGAATATGAACAAGTTCTTGTGCGTTTTCATTACAATGTATCTAGCCCTTGAAATGTTTTATGCCTAGAAAAAAGCGACATTAATGAACTGATTTTAAAAAGAGTTGAACCCTTTGAGTACAAATCCAGGCAATACTCAACGCCGATAATTGCGCAATCTTTGATCGCTTTCCAATAGGTCAGAAAAATCATCAACATCGATATCCTTTGTCGCGGAACGCTGTCTTTTGGGATCCAAATCATTGGACACCAGTCCATGAGAACAGAGAGGTTCCTCCTCCCGTCCCAAAACATCCAATACCTTACGGGCTAATTGCCTGCCAACAGGTTCACCCAGTAAGCCCCCAATATGCAGATCTCCGTAGGGATTGTTTTCCCCTTTCTTATGAAACCCAGCTTTTTTTAACCAGGTGGCATAAAACTTTTCGTTGGAAATGAGGGCATGTTGATCACAAATCTCGATCTCCGGATGCCGGCTCATCACTTCCAGTGCCCATGGGTTAATGAATCGCTCCATTGTTTTCTGCACCCGCCCGGTTGCCTTGTTATCGGGCCCCAGTTTGCCAGGGCGAGGATATCCACCGGGAATCGGAGTCGTGGTTACAAAGATC
Source organism: Opitutales bacterium (assembly GCA_029252505.1). Taxonomy (GTDB): domain Bacteria; phylum Verrucomicrobiota; class Verrucomicrobiia; order Opitutales; family Seribacteraceae; genus Seribacter. The sequence goes on from JAQXBH010000152.1 coordinate 1,357, forward strand.
AGTTTTGCCTTGGTTTTCTTCAATTCTGTAATCACTTTCTCCAAATCTTCCTGATAACGAGCCTTGGTATTAGCTGAATCCCACTGACCAAAATTAAAACTGATCACATCCCACCCCAGTCCAGGTTGGTCATAAGCTCCTAGCCACTGGACAATATTTTCCACGCCCTTGCGGACTGGACCGCAATTAGTGGGAGGATGATAGATATTCAGTTTTCCCTTCAATGCAGTGCGAAGAGCTTTATCATAATTTCCGGAAATCGAATCTCCAATTAAAAGATAGCGGCCAAGGGTTGGATCATCCTTAGTCTTAGAGTCCTCAAGCATTCGAAGGCAGACTTCGCTGGCATGAAAAACATCTCCTTCCATCTTTCCATGAACGAAAGCCTGCTGAACGAAAGGTTTGATATCTTTCTGACTCAGAAGACCCATGATCCGGTGTTGCCCATCATGTCCCTGCGTTCCTATCTGAAACACCTCTTCTCCAATCTGCACATCCATGAAGCGACCATTTTCTCGTATGAATTTTCCTGCTATCCAAGGCTTTCCAGGCGTTGGTATTTGATCGGAGATTGGACCTACATAAAGTTTTCCATCCATGATTGGACGCCTGTCCCGCTCTTCCCATTTCCTGATTGCATCTGCATCCTTAAAAGTTCTTTTGACATATAAATTCTTAGGTGATTTGTAGGAAAATTGTTTATCTCCCATTTCAAACTCAACCCTTCGTGCTTCGAATCCGCCCCGTTGGACTCTTGATTGCAGGCCGACTTTTGCATTCCTCCCAAGCAAAACCTCGATCGCACCGTCCGCATTACGGATGTAAAAATTTCGCATCTCCTGATCTAAAGGTGTGATCACTCCATTGGTCACCCAGCTCCCGGTCGGAGGATCCGCATAGGAACGCTCTTCCTTGATTGTTGTGTAAGCAGAAATATTACTTTGTTGAACTGTACACCCTATCAAAAAAAAGAAAAGAATTCTAAAATTCATCTGCTAAACAAAAATAAGAAAAGCTTTAATTTTAGATATTTTGTTTGCGAAATAAAAATGCATCAGAAGTGACCAACGAAAGAATCAGGGCTTTCATACTTCCGCCACTTTCCCGGTAAGCCTTATGGGCCGCCTGTAAAACCGGGCGATCATGAAGGGTCTCATTGCGCCCCATCCAAAAACGGAAGGCATGACGCACAAACACCTGCTCGACCCGTTCACTGTGGGCTAGTTTATCGATCATCTCGAGAGCGTTGGCAACTGGTCCATCCAAAGAAGGGTCGCCGGAGTCGATAATCTCCCCTTTTGCATCAACCGGTTTTTCAAACTCGGTGGTACGATAGATTCCCGCATGGTTGTAAATCTCAAAAGGGAGTCCTAGAGGGTCCATTTTCTCGTGACAACTCCAGCAATACTTTTCCCGGGTTACCCGCATGCGTTCCCGTAAAGTGGTTCCAGGTTCGTCAGGAAGTTGTGCATCCACCGTGATAGGAACATCGGGAATTCCACCACCCAGCAATCTCTCTCTGACCCATATTCCTCGATGAATCGCATGGTTATCCATGGCATCAGAATGCGAGACCAGCCAGCTCGGATGAGTTAGTATTCCCAATCTCTGACCTTCGGGTACCGTCGATAAGTTTCTTTCTGGCTTCATCGATCCATTGCCAAAGGAGCGTCGGCTCACTCGGGCAAAGATTTGCTTGCCGGAAAAATTCGCTTCTTCGACATTCACATTAATGTTGCTTCCAGCTTTTCTCTTCTTATCAGCCATTTTTTTGATTAAGGCTTTAAGCTCTTTTTGCTTACTGGCCACCGTTTTCTGGAGTGCTTTATCGCTCTCATTGGCATTGGCCTCCGCTTCTAACTTATTGACTTCCTTGGTTAGGATCTTTCGTTCTTCAGCAATTTTCAAAGTGGCTAATTCTTCGGCCCTCTTCCTCTCCTCTTGAGCATTTTTCTGCTCTTCCTTGGTATACCTTCTCCCAAAAAGCGATCGATCATTTCCTGAATAAACCACTTTTTGAGTCGTCAACAACTCTTTCAATACATCTTTGTCATAAGCTAAAATCAATTCAATTAAACGATCCGTGCTGGCAGTGGCATCAAACATGGCACGAAAGTAAGCGTTGTCTCTGGCGGAAGTTCCAGTGCTGGCAAGAGCTTTTTGATCCTTACAAATATACCCGCTCAGATCATAATCAAAGAAATCCCGGAAAAAACGAAGAACTCGGGGCTTGCGGATGGAGTCATCATCCAACATACGAGAAACCTCACGACGCACATCGGAGCGGGTTTTCATTTTTCCTTCCTCGATTGCATCCCTCAATTTCTCATCAGGTCTGATGTAACTAAGGGCATGATTTACGGCCGATCCAAGTTCCCAATCCTGCAACATGACTCGTCCGTGTTTGTCCGTTTTTCCCTCTTTTGCGAGTTCAGGGCGAAAAAGAGCATCACGATCCAGAAAGATCGAAGAAAGTCCCATGAATGCACCGTCTTCGCGCCCAATTTTCTTAATGGATTCGTTAACAATTTGCAGATATTCCGAAACTTCTTTTTCCGACGGCGGACGGAAAGTCAGTGCTTCAAAAAGAAAGGTAATGGTTTTTCGAATCGAATCCTCCGTAAACTTTTCCTGTCTCATTAAATCGTAGACAGGAGTAATCGGACGAACGACTTTAGTATTGTAGACAATTGCTGAGGGTAAGCCACGTAGGTCTTCCTTTGGCTTTATCGCATCGTAGGTTTTGGGATTATCGGTTATTTGCTCAGGAAATTCAACCAAGCTCATTGGACCGTAGGCCATGTATTTCAGGATGTCCTCCGCCTTATTCAAGATTTGAGTGGCTTCCGAACTGTTAACTGAATAAAAGTCAGCATAATTTTCAAATCCATGCTTCCGGTTCGATGACAGTACCACAGGCACACTCTTCACTGCAGTTTGGTAGGCAACCGTACCACCCTCCCATCTGATAATACGATCCGTCCCAAAATAAAGCTTAAGTTCTCCGCCGTGGTTGGTGGGTACGAAATCACCGCGTGTTCGCACTCCAGGTTTAGCAGGATTAAAAGCGGGTTCCGTGTTAATCAGTTCATTCAATCGTGTAATGTGCTCCTGTGGAGTGATCCGCCAAATTCGAGAAGGAGAAGAAGTAGGTTTAAGCTTAATGTCATTGGGTAGTTCGCCAAAGAGCAGATCATGATCGAGATAGTTTGCCTTTTTGGGATCGAGGTTCGCCTTGAAACCACCCTTCTCCTTCATTTCCTTCCTCAACTCCTGAACCACCCAATCCGAGAATTTGAGACGCTCCGTGATCTTGGGCTGAGATTTGTTGGGGGGGGGCATTTCGCCCATGGCGACTTGTGACCAAACCGATTTCCAAACCGCGGCATTAATTTCGTCCACCGGACCAAGATCCAAAAGATTTAGATCGGCTTCCTTCGTTTCATCATCATGGCAATCAACACAATGGTTTTCCAAAAACAATTCGCCGATTTGACTAAAGTCACCGCGAACATTTTCACCGGGTATAAAAGGTCTCCCCTGCAAGCAAGAGACACAAAATAATGTAAATGCAAGTAAAGTGCTTCTGCCGAACACAATTAAGACAGAATTTGAGTAAGTGGACCAGTACTGGAATCGTACTTTTTGGCCATCGCCTCAGTCATATTAAACCGGTTACCCTCCACACCGGATACTCGCATAATTGAATTATAGAGGGCATTGATGGGTCGCGTCCCATCCAGTTGAGTGAAGCAACCCGATTTGAAAGCACCGCCACAATTCCCCAGCAACATGACCGGCCAGTTCGCACCATTGGTGTGCTGTTTATCGGCATTATTGCTGGTATAGACAATCAAAGTGTTATCCATCATGGAACCACTGCCTTCGGGAACACTTTCCAACTGCTCCATTAACTTAACCAGCATGCGGCAATTGTACTGACGAATCTTGATCCATATAGGATTATCCTTTTGCTTCATGTGCCCAAGGTTATGCCCCTGTTGTTCGATTCCTAATCCTTTCCAAGCGCCAAAGATTTCCCCTCGGCCTGAACCGATGGTCAATGTGTTAGTAGTACCGGACTTAAGTGCAGAAATACCTAAGTCCAAAAGAGAATCGTGCCAGTCGGTTTCAAATTCCGGATTGGTGTACCTTTCATCAACTTTGGGAGCAAATTTCTTCAAATGCCCTGAAACTTTAGCCAACCGATCACGCAAGCCATTCATATCCTCGAATCCCCGAACATACTGATCATACCTCTGTTTCTCCTGCAAGGGAAGCTGTTGTCCTTCCGTGGATGCCATACGTTCAATTCTTTCCAACATCGAGGATCTTGCTTCATGCTGATTACGAATATCTCCGTCTGAAATACCACCGTATAAAAGTTGGTATAAATGATTGGGATTGGAATGCATGAAGATTGGTTGACCGGCCCCACTAGCGGAAAGATTGGCAACGGTTGGCTTTGCCCGCATATTCTCAATGGAATCCATCCCTATGCAAAGATGAGGCAATAGAGTTTGGGGAAGAACTTTACTTAGTTCATAATCAATGGTCGGCCCGCCTGGAGGAACTCCATCGCTACCACGATATCCACCCAAAGCTCCAAAAAATGGACTATGCCCTGGGCTGGTGTGAAGACCGTGCAAACCATTGATTATCTGAAGCTTTTCTTTAAAAGGCTCCAATGCCTCGATGGGTTCAGGCAGCTTAACTTTGGCAAGGGAGCCGCTATTCTTCATTCCTTCGGGAACACAAGTACCCGGCTCAAATCCCTGGTTCTGAAGAAAGAAAATTACCCGCTTGGGAGCGGAACCGGAAACGGAGGCAAAGGCAGAATTGGGGAATAATGACCCAGAAAAAGCGGCACCCGCACCCATTGCCAACTGCCTGATCGTATCTCTTCGATTAAACTTCATTTGTATTAACAATATAAGGTTAATAGAATATTTCACTTCTTTTATACCTTTTCTTTCATATTTTTGATATCAACCTCACTTTTAAAAAATCTTATTTTTTCTTCTTTAAACTTTATTGAATACTTTCAATTTCAGATATTAAGGAATGCAATCAATGTTTAAATATTCCCGGATATTGTTCCTTGTATTGTTTTATCTTCATTCCATTCAGGGAAAGGAAATTAGCCCAGTAAGTTACAAAGCCCAAGTACTTCCTATACTCGAAAAACATTGTATCCAATGTCATGGACCCGAGAAGCAAAAAGGGGATGTGCGTTTCGACACCCTTTCGATCGACTTTCTAAAAGACCGAAGTGCCGCTGAAACTTGGCATGATGCATCGGATCAGATCAAACTAGGGGAAATGCCTCCCGAGGAGGAAAATCCTCTTTCCTCGGAAGACAGAAACATCCTGACGGAATGGATCGACCGTGAACTGTCTGAATCCTTCAAGAAAATGCAAGGCATGTCGAATTCCCTAGTCATTCGCCGTCTCAACCGAGCGGAATACCAGTTCACCATGACTGACCTGCTCGACTTTGAAATGGATTACTCGGACGAACTGCCCAACGACTCTCTTTCTCCGGACGGGTTTCTCAATAACGGAGCGAACCAGATAACTTCTGCCATCCAAATCGAGAACTACCTGAATTCAGCCCGAAAAGCCCTCAACTATATTCTTATTGAGGGTGGGAGACCGGAAACCTCGACCAGCGATGTGGTTTGGAACAAGGGCAAAATCCGTGGCCCTGGAAACAGTCGCTACCTGGGTGACTCATCATCCATGCTCGGACGGCTCAATTATTGGCACGGTTCGTATCAGAAACCGCCGAGAGATGGCAAATTTACCATTCGCATTAAGGCATCAACTGACCGCAAGCCGGAACAACCGATTCCGATTCTCTCTGGTCGGTACGGATATTTCGTCAGTGGACTGACACTTAATATAATGGATGATCTGGGTGAGATCGCTATCTCTTCGAGTACTCCTCAGTACTATGAATTCTCCTCTCATTCCCATTTTTTCCCACGGGCTGAACCAGATGTTCCAATCGATAAACTCAACGGTGTGATCACCTTGCAAAATATTTTAAATGACGGCCAACCTGCCCCGAAAGGGAAGGACGAGATAATCGAGGAGGAAGTCAATGCGAAGAACACCCGCCAAAAACTTGAAAAATGGGAGAAGGATCGATCCGCACTGATTGCGAAGCAAGAGCAATTTGAGCAGGAAACTCTTCCTGATCGTTTCAATAAATGGTTAAAGAAATTACCCTCCCAAGTTCCTGCCACACACGATTGGCTCATCCTTGGCAATGCCCAACCCAAATCACTTGAGGGTGCAATCTTTCGCCCCGAGGAAGATGGTTCTTTTCTGGTCTCCGGTTCAAACCCAAAGACGGACCGTTGGGTCGTTACTGCCGAAGTGAATTTACCTATCATCCGGGCTATACGGATTGAGGCACTAGCCGATAAGTCCCTCAAAAAAAAGGGGCCAGGCCGAGCCAATAGCGGGAACTTTGTTCTTACCGATCTGCGAATTTTTGCAAAACCAAGTGGTACAAAAGGCAAAGGTAAGCCAGTCCGCATGATTAATCCCATCAGTAACTTCCTACAAAAGAATGGAAAATCCTCCGCCGCTTTAGCGATCGACAATAAACCAGCTGAAACCGGTTGGTTATCAGAAGGCACTATTAATACTGATCAACTCGGTAAGGACCATGCCTGTCTATTTGCTTTTTCCGAGCCTGTAGTCAACAAAGAGGGAACGGTTTTCACCTTCGAACTGGACTATCTCCACAAGAAGCGAACCGATAATGGACAACAGACCATCGGAAGACCCCGATTTTCTGTTTCTTCTTCCCCACTGCCTCCACTTGATGGAAATTCCGTCCGTTCGGAATGGTTCAGTTTAATCAAGACTGTACAAAAATTGGGGGGTGCAGATTCTTTAGATTCTGTGCAAATGCGGGAACTGGTGCAGAAGTACAAATCCATTGACCCGATGTGGATTGCAATGAAATCGAAGTTTTTAGGAAATGAAATCCGTAAACCCCAGCCCCAAATTAAAAGGAAGAAAATCAGGGTTTTCTCCGAAGATCCGAACTTTCCCAAAATCCTTATCGATTCGGTCGAATTCATCCGTAATGACTACCCCTTATGGCCTCCCGTGCCACACCGTAAAATTATTCACCAGGGGGAAGACATACGCCAGCCCGCAACGGCCAAAACGGTAATCAGACGCTTTCTTCGCCGGGCTTGGCGCCGACCGGTAACCGACGACGAACTCGGCAAGTGGGTCGCTCATTTCGAAGGAATTTGGAAAGATGAGGGTTCGGCTATTTTCGCTCTTCGAGAAACTTTGGCCGCCTCCCTAGCCTCTTCCAACTTCATCTACCTGAGTGAACCTCATAAGAGTCAAAAACCAAGAACCCTCAATGCCCACGAACTTGCCTCACGATTATCCTATTTCCTTTGGGCTTCCATGCCGGATGACTCATTATTAACCTTGGCTGACAATGGAAAATTACTCGAACCCGGCATTCTCGAAAAAGAGTTTGACCGGATGTTCAGGGACGAAAAATCCAATCGTTTCGCAAATCAGTTTAGCACGCAATGGTTCGACCTGGACGGGGTCGATCGGGTCGCGATCAACCCTCAATACTACGAGAAATTCGACAGTTCCCTCAAAGCCGCAATGATTCAGGAGACCCGTGAGTTTTTCCGGGAAATTCTACGTAGCGAATCCTCCGCCCTCCAGTTCATCGACGCGGACTTCACCATGCTCAATGCTTCGCTTGCCAAACACTATGGACTAGAAGGGCCGAAGTCCCAGCGTTTCGAACGGGTATCCCTTACGGGCACGGACCGACCCGGTGGCGTGCTGGGTCACGCATCCATCCAGCTCTCGGGCTCCGACGGGGCTGATTCCCACCCGATCAAACGAGCCGTATGGATTCGGGAACGACTCCTCCATGACCCGCCCAAACCGCCTCCTCCTGATGTCCCTGAAATTGAACAAAGTGTGGAGGGCTTTGAAAAACTTTCGGTACGCGAACAGTTGGAGGTTCATCGAGAAAAAGCGGCCTGTGCCGATTGTCACCGAAGTATCGACCCATGGGGTATTGCCCTGGAATCCTATGATGCTATTGGTTTATTTAGGGAAAAAACCGTACGCACGAAAAAGCCTGTCTCAACCGAAACCGTACTGCCCGGGAATTATAAAATAAACGGATTGGAGGATCTAAAAAAATACCTGATTACTCAAAGACATGAGCAATTTTCCCATGCACTGGTTTCCAAAATGCTCACTTTTGCACTAGGGCGATCCCTTGAACTAAAGGACGAACCGGTAATCAGAAAATTGAAAGAAGAGTTCATACAAGCAGATTACCGACTCTCCGTCCTCATGAAAAATATTATTCAAAGCAAACCTTTTTTATCGCGTTAGTGAATGAAACATTCCACCTATTTATAAGTTTATGAGTACGAGTAATCTCAAAATGAACCGAAGGACTATGCTTCGGTCGGCAGGAATTTCCCTGACTTTGCCCTGGATGGAATCTCTGGCATCCCCGATAGTCCAATCACCGCCACGACGGTTCTGCTCAATCTATTTTCCTTACGGCGTAAGCCTCCCGAATCCGGACAGTGAATTTGGTCATTGGAACTGGTTTCCCAAAGGGGTGGGAAAAGATTTCACATTCAATCAATCTCTCAAACCTTTAGAGCCTTTACGCAATCAGGTCACAGTGTTAGGCGGTCTATCGCATCCAAAAGTTCGTCGCATTGGTGGACATGATAGTGGTGACACCTTCCTCACCGGCGAAGAAATGAGCCTGGGAGCAACCGGGCTTAAAAATTCAATTTCCCTCGATCAGTTCATGGCCCGGACTCAAAGGCTTGGAACGAAAACCCGCTTTACCAGTCTGGCCCTTTCCTCGGACGGGGGTACTGGACTTCCTACCCGAGCCAATACACTTTCCTACTCAAGCAAAGGCTTGCCCATCCCCTCCCTTAACCGACCAGCTCTTGTCTTTGAACGCCTGTTTGGTTTGAAAGGAGATTCGATTGAGGCTCAAAGAAAAGGACTTACCCGCACGGGGAGTCACCTCGATCTACTCTTGGGCGAAGCCAAGACTCTTCAACGTAGGCTCAGTAAAACCGATCAGGACAAGCTCGACCAGTACCTCACCTCGGTTCGCGAAATCGAACAGGATGTCGAGCGTTCCGCTCAATGGCTTGATGTACCGAAGCCCAAGGTTAATGCCGAGGGTCTTACCTTAGACGCAGACAGCGAAACCCCGGGCAAGTTAATCTATACGATGCTCGACCTGATCGCACTTGCCTTCCAGACCGACTCAACCCGCTTTATTACCTACCAATTGGCCAGCATGCATGGAGCGATTTCCATAGCCAATAAGTTCCCATCCCTTCTTGGATTTGCCAAAGATGCCCATGGTCTTGCACACGGTGCCGGGAAAGGAGCAATCGGAGCGGAGAACAAGGGTAAATGGGACTTGTATCAGACTGAATGCCTAGCTTACCTCCTCAATCGACTAAGCGAAATGAAGGAAGGAAACGGCAGCGTACTCGACAACAGTTGCATCCTTTATGGAAGCAGTAACAGTAAAACCCATAATAACAGCAACTATCCACTCGTTCTTGCGGGGGGAAAGAACTTGGGTTATCAGCACGGACAATATCTCAAATTTGATAACCATACTCCGCTGTCCAATCTTTTCGTAACCATCCAGAAAAGTATGGGAGCGAATGCACATTCCTTTGCCGACAGTAAGGGCGAAATGAAAGAGGTTTTGGTTTCCTGAATTAATCTTTCAGTAATTTCTCACCGGTCGTAAATTCCTAGGTCACTCTCTTATCGGTTCGCCATGGGAGAGCACGACGAGTTGCAGGATCACTATGAAAAGTAAGTATTATAAGATTCGGATCCATACTGGGTATTTCCCAGGGTTAAAGACCTTTGAGTTAACCATGGCCAAGAGCAGGTAAAAGGGCGTGCAAAAGACTACACCAAGGCAAAATAATAAAACTTTAATTCTTATCAAATTGTATGGTTAGTATATTTTGAGATAAGCGGCCATATCTGCAACATCCTGCTCGGACATGCCTAATTGATGGGCAGATAACATAAGAGAGTTTCGTACCGGTTGAATGTAATGAATTTCGTGACTCGGAATTTTTTGGACTAAACCACCAGCACTACGAATGGTTAAAGGATCACTCTCGGAAGTTATGATACCATTGATTCGCCAAAAGTTTTTGCGTTCTTTCCAGTTGGGTTCAAGGGTAATTTCTTGGCTTTCGTAGCCATGTGCGATTCCAGCAGACGGATGAATGATTGCCCGGGCAATCTCTTCGACCGACCGACCTTGCCCCCACCCTTTCAGGTTAGGACCAAACTCCACCCCAATCTGATCAAACTGATGACAACTGTAACAACGGGCAGCGGATGTCTTGCCGCGTTTTATATCTCCCTTTAATGTAAGAACATTTGCCACCTTAAGTGCACCCTCATCTTTTTTCACTCCTGGTACTTGAACGAGAGCTTTGGGCTTTGCATCAATAATCTTCTGAGCCACCAAAAAATCCCGCACTGGATGCTCTTTCCAACGATGTACCATTCCTTTTACAAGAAACTGTTTAGCCAAGTCTTTAACTCCTTCGTTTTTGGATTCCATAAAAACTTTTTTCATTCCCTCGAATGCATGCCTGGAACGATTCATTGCCAAGGAAGCAACCAACTCCTTACGGTGTTTATCAGATAAATCATCCATTAGCATTCGTTCAACCAAGTCTTCGATCATACTATCCCCATGTAACCGCCAGGCGAGAAGGTGAGCCTGTCTATCCCAGTCTTTAGGACTTGAGATTCCACGAAGTTTACCATAATCAGACCATAGTTCATCTTCCGAGCCATCCGCAGCCAAACCAACGGATTCCAAATAAGTGCGATCCTCCATCGAACCAGCTGTAATGAGATCGAGTAAAACCTCTTTTTTTCTTTCGTAAGCGAAATCCCGAAGATGGGTCAGGGCAATACGCCGAACATGAGATGACTCATCCCTTACGAGCTTTTGGATTAAACGAAAGCCCAAGTTTTCCCGATCAAATCGCAAGGCACTCCGCAATGCAGCGGCACGATAGCGAAAGTCACTGGCACCCATCGTCGATACTACCCTCTCTAATTCAGCATGTCCTTCCTTGCCTAGATGCGGTAGAACCCAGATGGCCCGGCTAGCCAACCACGGGGATTTGCTGTTCAGTAATTTTCTTATCTTAGGAAAAGCAGACTGGCCTCGCGACTTTAGTTTTTGAAATCCATGAAAGCGGACATTATGAGCCGGACTCACTAGCATTTCTTCTGCAGTTTTTGGAACCTGCCTACTGGATTTAAATCCCTTAGGTGCGATCCGGTAAATCCTACCTATATGTTTACGGTCGGCCGCACCGTGTCCACCTACTACAGGATCATACCAATCTGCGACATAAAGTGAGCCATCAGTGCCTACTAAAATGTCTGAAAAGGCACCGCATAATCGATCCTTTCCTTGCCGACTTATAAAAACTTCCCGTTCCAATTTGTACCCTGCCCCATCAGGTTTTGGGACATAACGAAAAACCTGCCGTTTAGCGGGCTCGCAAGAGAAGAGAGAACCTTCATATCTTTTGGGCAAGGAACCGTTCTCATAATAAGTGATTCCGGTTGGAGAGCCACTTCCATAAACATCACCTGGTGGAAAGCTTCCCGGCAAATGAGTGCGCCACTCCGCTTCGGCGGTGGTTTGGCCAGCAATACGATCAGCAGACCATCCAAATTTTCCATCCTCCGAGCAAAAGCCAAAAAAAGCACCCTCAGGAACAAAGCTCGTCCGACAGGCTGGCGGATCATCATTATCATTTTGGAACATATCCCCAAATGAAGTAAAAATTTGCTCGTAGCTATTTCGGTACCCATGCCCAACGATCTCCATACCGGTTCCGTCTGGATTAATCCGACCGGTAAAACCGGATACCCAAACATGACCGTCATCACTTCTTTTTCCAGCAAAAGTAGTTGGATTCAGATTCCACCCAACCTGTGGACCTCCTTTGTTGTAGTAAAAGCTACCAATATAAAAAGTCTGTCCATCCCTATCGGTTATTTTAGCACCGCAATTCCCCTGGTTAAAATACAATTTACCATCAGGTCCGCCAATTACTGAGTGTGTGGAATGATCATGATTACTCCCTGTAAAACCGGTAAGAAAGACTTCTTTTTTATCTCCTTCGTCAAAAACTAAATTTCGATTCATATCGATGTATTTGATAATGTGTGGAGTCTGGGAGACATAGATCACATTATCGATCACCCCGATCCCCATGGGCGCGACCAGTTCGGGGTCTTGAATAAAAACAGAAGATTTATCGGCCACTCCATCGAAATCTGTATCTTCCAAGACGACCACTCGGTCACCCTCTTTCCGGGTATTACTCCTGCGATAATTTACGCCCTCCGTAACCCAAATCCGCCCGGCAGCATCCACGTCCATATTTGTCGGATTATACAAGAGCGGAGATTCTGCCCAAAGAGTAACCGCCAATTCAGGGTCTTGTAACCGAAAATCATTAATTACCCTTTGACCAAAAAGCGAAATGAGCAGAGTAGGAAAAAGAAAGAATATAAATGTTATGGGAGAATGCATTAAGGAATTCATAGTCGAATTTATCGAAGAGATTATTTAGAACAACATTGAAGAGCAAAAGTTGCCCGAACTAATTGTCTATGCAATTAGATCTTTTACTACATGGCCATGAACATCGGTTAAGCGATAATCGCGGCCCTGAAAACGATAGGTCAATTGTTCATGATCAAACCCAAGAAGGTGCATCCAAGTAGCCTGAAGATCGTGCACATGCACAGGATCTTTCGCTACCCCGAAGCCGAGTTCATCCGATTCGCCATGAACATGTCCACTCTTCACGCCCCCTCCCGCCATTACCATCGTATAACAGTCAGGGAAATGATCTCGGCCAAGCAAACTGCCTTTGGATGTGCGCCCTTCGCGAAATGGAGTGCGACCAAACTCTCCGCCAATAATTATGAGGGTATCCTCAAACATTCCTCGTTCTTTCAGGTCTTTAATCAATGCGGCCACTGGTTTATCCATAGTGGCACACTTACTGGTCAGCCCATCCTCAATTGCAGTGTCCTTGCGTGTTCCGTGAAAATCCCACCCCCAGTCAAATAACTGGATAAAACGAACATCTTTTTCAGCTAATCGTCGAGCCAGTAAACAATTGTTGGCAAAACTAGCTCCACCCACTTCCGCCCCATACGCGTCTAATGTAGATTTTGACTCCTTGGAAATATCCATTACATCAGGAACGGAAGCCTGCATCTTAAAAGCAAGTTCGTACTGAGCAATCCGGGTAAGTGTTTCAGGATGAGCAAAATCATCGGCTGCTTTTTGATTAAGATCACGAAGCGCATCCAGGCTGGCTCTTCTTAAACTACGATCCATTCCCGGAGGATTCGAAACATAGAGGACAGGATCGCCTTTTGATCGGCACTGAACACCCTGATAAACAGAAGGAATAAACCCAGCACTGAAAGAATTTTTGCCCCCGTTGGGCTGGGTTCCGCTGGATATGAGAACCACATAACCGGGTAAATCCTGATTTACCGATCCCAACCCATAGGTTGTCCATGCTCCAAAGGACGGACGTCCCGGTTGGGAAAACCCGGTATGAACAAACAGTTCAGCGGGCGCATGATTGAACTGATCGGTGTACATCGATTTGATTACGCAAAGGTCATCTGCATGTTTATGCAAATGAGGAATCGCATCCGACATCCACATGCCAGACTTTCCATGTTGGGAAAATTTGCGCGGAGTACCCATTAGTTTAGGTGTACCGGAAGTAAAAGCGAATTTCTTACCCTTGATAAATTCATCGGGGCACTCCTGATCGCTTCTCTTGACCAGCTCTGGCTTGTAGTCCCAGAGATCCAAATGAGGCGGGGACCCAGTTAAATGGAGATAAATGACCCGCTTGGCCTTAGGTGCGAAATGGGGATTACGGGGAAGCAAGGGATTAGGGGGTGCTTTTATTCCAAAGGCGTCCGGAGAAAGCATTTGTGCCAAGGCACCAGCACCAAGACCCACCCCACAGTTTCTTAAAAAATGGCGCCGAGTATTAATTTGAATTTGTTCGAGTGCTGGATTCATAAGTGTTGAAATAAAGGAATTCTGATTAGCGTTTCATCATCATCTCATCGAGATTAAGAAGTACATTACCCGTGACAGTAAGTGCGGCAAGGTCAGCTATATTAGCATCTTTGGGAGCTGGGCCGATCGGGTCAGTAGCCATTTTTTTGGCCAAGCTAGCATCATTAACATACCGTTTTTTGACTTGATAAAATAATGCCATCAAACGATCCAGCTCCGCTTCCTGAGGCTCCCGGGACAGACAGATTTTAAATCCGGTGCTAAGCTGTTTTTCCAGTGTATCCGAAGACTTCACCATTATTCTTGCCAAAGATTGCGCCGCTTCGACATAAACCGGGTCATTCATGGTCACCAAAGCTTGCAAAGGTGTGTTGGTTGTACCGCGTCGAACAGTACAGACTTCGCGGTTAGGAGCATCAAAGGTAGCCATGGAAGGATATGGATTGGATCGTCGCCAGTTGGTGTAAATCCCACGACGAAATCGATCTTCTCCTTCGCTTGTCTTCCAGTCAATTCCACCTCCAAACGCGGCCTTGATTCCCATGTCTGGTTGCGGTGGTCGAACCGGAGGACCATACATTTTTTTACTCAGCAAACCGGATACCGCCAGTGCCTGATCCCGAACCATCTCAGCAGAAAGCCGAACGCGAGGCCCTCGGGCAAGTAATCGATTTGCCGGATCGCGCGCCGCCATATCATCAGTTACATGAGAAGATTGCCGATAGGCTTTCGATGTTACCAGCAGCTTAATAAACGCTTTCATATTCCACTCCAATCGAACAAATTCAGTTGCAAGCCAGTCTAGTAATTGTGGATGAGATGGCAGTTCCCCCTGCGAACCAAATTCCTCACTAGTTGAAACTAATCCTATACCAAAAATCTTTTCCCAAAACCGGTTGGCAGAAACCCGTGCAGTCAAAGGATTATCTTTGTTCATAATCCATTTAGCAAAATCGAGACGATTGGGCTTAGTTACGCCTGGCAAAGAAGGAGCCAGTGCAGATGGAAAATTAGCATTTACCTTCGGTCCATGATTAAGGTAGGAACCTCGCAAATGAATAAAAGTCTCCCTTTCATTGGCCACTACAACTTGCTTTAATATAGGAACCGTTGAATAAGGTTTAATGGAATTGAGTTTTTTTCGCAGAGACCCGATCCGCTCATTGATTCTTTTCCCCTCCGCTCCATGTTGGATAAAAAAGCTCATTAATTCTTGATTCTGCTTTTCGGTACGATCAGCAGAAACAACAGTAAGTATATTTTTGATATTTTCCGGTAAAGCTGGAGAAGGGGTTACCTTATCCGTGACCGAAAGCCTAAATTTACCAATCGAGTGGTTGGGGTAATTCTGTAGCAAACGTACGGATAACTCTCCCCCTGCAATCGGTCGTTTCAGTACAAACACTCCCTGATGATTTTTCCCCTGGCCTCCCGCTATTGCCCACCCTGAATCTTGCTTCGTATTACTATCGATTGCCTTAAACGCTTCAAACTTGGCCTGTTCGTAGCTGGCACTCGCCTTTGTAAATTGGCCAACTTCTGCTCCGTCCAAGGTTACTAAAATCTCTCGCTTCGGTGCTTGAGGGAATGCCTTTTCCCAGACGACCTGACGATCGGCACTGAGCACCTGCAAACGAAAACCGTCTAATCGAGAATGAAGTCCGCTATCCGTACGATTCCAGACAGCAAGCTTAGTCAATTTTTTCTCTTTCCCGAGATCTACTTCCCACCATGTATCTGCATCACCGTTGGCATTATGAGTAACGCTTTTCGACTTGTAAAAATCACCATCCGTATTTCCATCAATCGCCAGTTTTGCGGTACCTCCATAGCCTGTGGTGCTTTGAGACGCTCCCCCATTGAGTGCTACATTTTCCTCCCCTACAAATGCCTGCACTTCTGCAATGTGAAGAATTCGGTCTTTTCCGTCTAATTCTATTCTTACAAACTGTCCCTTTTTTGCACCACGGACGGAATTAGGCAGACCCATTGAGTTTAGAATTACTTCATTTAGCACCAAGTTGTGATTTCGTGAAGGACCTCCCTTCGTCAACGATTCATCGGCAAGGAACTCCACCCGTAATGCGGATATCTTTTCCAGGGATGATTGCAAAGTGAGTTTGTATTCATCAATTGATTTTTGCGTTCCAGATGCAAGAACAGATCCATCCTCTCCTATGGTGAGTGTTGCTCCCGAAATGGCATTTGCATGGCTGGGCTTTAGAACTTCCCATGTTGTGGAAGTTATATCTTTTTCCCATGCACTCAGTTTTTTGGCAAACTTTTCGCTTCGATGTGGTGAAGTAAGAGACTCTTTTAATTGCTTAATTTCCAAACTCAGTTGTTTCTGCTGCAGTTTTTGCTGATCACTAAAGATGTTTACAAGTGGCCTTTCGTCTCGCTTGTCCGCATCTTGGGTTTGGTTTAATATGTCAAAAGCTTGAAAATACTCCTCATGGGTAATGGGATCGTACTTATGGGTATGACACTGTGCACACGCCATTGTTGTCCCCATCCAAGTCGCAAATGTGGTATTAACCCGATCAACCACTGCAACATTTCGAAACTCCTCATCGTTAGTGCCCCCTTCGTTATTAGTTTGAGTA
Organism: Opitutales bacterium; assembly: GCA_029252505.1. Classification (GTDB taxonomy): domain Bacteria; phylum Verrucomicrobiota; class Verrucomicrobiia; order Opitutales; family Seribacteraceae; genus Seribacter. Next base: position 18,154 of record JAQXBH010000152.1, read on the forward strand.
TTTCGATGAAATGCAGTGGCAATAAGCTGCTGTTCTGAAGGGTTTGGCAGTAAGTCGCCGGCCAACTGTTCAATGGTAAACTGATCGAAAGGCAGGTTATTGTTAAAAGATTTAATTACATAATCCCGAAATGCCCAAATTGTACGGGCACGATCATCCGCATACCCTGCAGAATCTGCATAGCGTGCCAAATCTAGCCACATCCTCGCCCAGTGTTCCCCGAAATCTGGGCGGTTTAATAATTGATCCACATACTTTTCGTAGGCATTCGTACTTTGGTCAGACAGAAATGTGTGAAGTTCTACGAGAGTTGGTGGTAAACCAATCAGGTCAAGTGAGACACGACGAGCCAATGTTTTCCTGTCTGCGGCTTGACTAAAATTTAAGTTTTCATTTTTTAACTTTTCACCAATAAAGTAATCGACAGGATGAAAAGCATCTGGAACCGTAAATCGTGAAGGGGTCTTGTAGGACCAGTGTTTATCATACTTCGCTCCCTGATTAATCCATTCAGAAAGCAAGGCGGTCTCTTCATCAGATAAGCGTTGCCCCTTTCCTTTAGGGGGCATCAACTCTTCGTCATCATCGTCCAGGGTGACTCGAAACATAATTTCACTTTCTTCTGCGTCGCCCGCGACAATTGCTGAATATCCGTCTAAATCACGAGTCGCTCCATCAAAAGTATCCAACCGCAACCCAGCTTCCCTATTTTCTTCATCCGGGCCGTGACAGGCGATACAACGGTTGGAAAGAAGTGATTTGATTTGGGTGTTAAAATCGACTTCGCCCTTTGCACTGAGGGTGAAAGTAACGATTGAAACAAAAGATAGCAGGAGTCTCATTATGAACATACTAGGTTTCGAAAAGTTGATTACAAATTCTTTCTAACAAGATGAATCTTAGTATAAATCTCCCAGTCTTGTATTGTAAATATAAACTTAAGATTTGTAGTTTTCGTTATTTACTAGTGAGATAAGCTTTAAATGCGGTCGAGCAGTTTAAAAATTTTCTTATTTTCTATTATTTTTTCAATTTGTGTCATTGGATCAATAATCTATTTCGATTCAAGTAGTACTAAAAAAAATTGGGTAATCATGAGCGGAAATGAAGGAGGGAAATATCACGAAGTTGCAAAAGCTCTCAGTAATCTCCTTTTTCAAAAAGGATTAAATATCGAAGTAAAGACGAGTTCAGGGAGTCGAGAAAATTTAACTGCTCTGACCAATGGAATGTCGGATTTGGCACTCTTGCAAAACGATATTTCGAACTCAGAAACATTGCGCTCGCTTACCATCCTTTACGAAGAAGCATTGCATTTAATTGTCAGAAAAGAGCTTGCTTCCCTTGAGCAACTTGCCGGATCAACCGTTTCAATCGGTAATAAAGGCGGTGGCACAGAGGGAATTGCAGTAGCTGTGCTAAAACAACTCGGAATTGAAGAGAATAATATTCGATGGAATCGAGAAAACCTGAGTTCAAGTTTAAAATCTCTTCAGCAAGGAAGTGTTGATTGTGTTTGTATCGTTACCGGTGTGGGCAACGCAACAATCTCAAAATTTCTTGGTGACGGAAACTTGACTTTACTCGCCATTGGCTCCGATCCATTCGAAGCATTAAAACTTTCGTACCCATTTATTCATCCGGTCACTATTCCAAGTGGAGTGTACCCAACGGGACCTGGGAGGGGACTACCAATTAAGGCCATAAAGACAGTTGGAACTAAAGTGGTTCTTGCTTGCAATTCTGAACTCGAAGTAAAAGACGGCTATGAAATCACCCGATTGATAGACTGCAGTAAAGCAGAATTTACTAAAGCCCATCCCCTCTTTGGACAAATGTCTTCTCCAAAGTCTATACTACTCCAACATCCGATACATGAAGGAGCACAACTTCACTATGATCGCGAAAAACCAAGTTTTATTCAAGAGTGGGCTGATACTATTGCACTTATCTTTTCTCTAATTGCGGTAGCTTGGGGAGCAGCCAAAGCTGTAGGAAGAATTTATCTACAAAAATTAAAAGATAATTTAGACAAGTTTTTTGCAAAGGTAGACAGAATTACTAGTGAATTGATTGAAGGTGTTGAGCCTAAACGAGCCAAAGAAATTGCCAAGGAACTTCATATGATCCGAAGGGAGACTACCAAAAAACTAATTGCTGAAGAGCTAGCCGCTGATGATTCGTTTGTTATTTTCCAACGCCAGCTCCACACCGCCCAGCAAATGGTGAATGAAACTTTAAGAAAGTCTGTTCCCTAAGACTGGTCTTGAATAAACCTTTCGAAGTCTGACATTTCAAAGCGACTTCCCACGACAAGAGGAGTACGTTGATGAATGCTTGTTGGCTCGATATCCATGATTCTTTTTTCGCCATCTAACGCTACACCACCCGCCTGTTCTGCAAGTAAGGCAACTGGATTAGCTTCATATAAAAGACGCAATTTCCCTTCCGCATTGTCAGTGGTTGGAGGATAAAGAAATACACCTCCCTTTAATAAAGTCCGGTGAAAATCAGCCACCATTGAACCAATATAACGCGAGGAATACTTAACACCCAACACTCCTGACCGTAAACGATCGATATATTCCCCGTATCTTTTCGGAAATCCATCCCGGTAGCCTTCGTTTACCGAATAATATTTTCCTTGCTCTGGCATGGTCATGTTTTCGTGACTTAAGACATACGCCCCAATCGCCGGGTCCAAAGTAAATCCGTGTACGCCATGTCCGGCACTGTAAACCAGAATGGTGGACGAACCATAAACTACATATCCTGCCGCAATTTGCTTGCTGCCAGGTTGCAAAACCCATGCCTCCGGATTATCTGCAGATACATCATCAGGTTTGCGTAAAATAGAAAAAGTAGTACCGACACTAACATTAACATCAATATTGGAAGAACCATCCAATGGATCAAAGACAACCGCGTACTTGGCTTCCTTTGAGCCCTGATGCACCAGCATAGGGTTCTCATTTTCTTCGGAAGCTAATACGCCAATACTTTCCCTAGCACTCAAACAGTGAACGAGTGCCTCATTGGAAATCACATCCAGTTTCTGTTGAATTTCACCCTGAACATTAATATCTCCATGCTCTCCAAGAATATCCGTTAGACCAGCCCGACGAACTTGAGCCTGAATCATCTTGGTTGCTAAAGTTATCCCAGACAGCAAAAAGGAAAATTCACCAGACGCACCGGGAAAGCGTTTTTGCTCACGCATTATATGCTGTTGCACTGTAATTATTGAAGAACTGGAGTTAGTCATTTGTATTTGCTAACATGGTAATCAAGTAATGAAAACAAGATAAGAAATATAAATTCTCCTTGAACAAATTCTTTTTCAGCAAGATTCTGTTTTATATGAGATGGGTACTACTAATTTCATCAACTCTTTTTTTTATATCTGCTTTCGGAAATAAAAAGCGGTTTAATGTAGTTTTTATCATCTCGGATGATCTGACTTATACCGCCCTATCCTGTTACGGAAACAAGGTTTTCCAAACTCCCCATATCGATAAACTTGCAAAGGAAGGTGTTCGCTTCACGCAAGCTTTTTGCCAAGCGACTTATTGTGGACCATCACGAGCTTCTTTCATGTCGGGGTACTACCCCCATGCAACAGGAGTCCTAGGATACAAAAATCCTCGTGCGAAAATTGGAAAACGAGCAACTTGGCCCCAATACTTTCGGAACCATGGTTACCATGCGGCTCGTGTAAGCAAAGTTTATCACATGGGTGTGCCAGGAGGCATTGAGAGGGGAGACGACGGAGCTGATGATGCTCTCTCATGGGATGAAAAGTATAATAGTAAAGGCCTAGAGTGGCGTGCACCTGGTAATGGAGAGACCTTGCAAAAAAATCCAGACGGCCAAAGACCTGTTGTGGGAGGTAATAATTTTGTGGTGGTAGAAGCGGATGGGGATGACCTAGTTCATGCAGACGGTAAAACTGCAAGCAAGGCCGTCCAATTAATAAAAAAATATGAAAATATGGAAAAACCTTTTTGGATGGGGGTTGGATTCGTGCGACCTCATGTTCCCTTTGTAGCTCCAAGAAAATATTATAGGCCATTCAAACCATACTCCAAAATGGTACTCCCAGAAAAGTTTCCCGGCAACTGGGATGACATACCGCAAGCTGGAATCAATTATTGTACCAGTGAAAATATGCAGATGGATATACGGAAGCAAAAAAAGGCGGTTGGTGGATACTATGCTTCAGTCGCTTATCTCGATGCTCAAGTGGGCAAGGTCATGAGTGCACTGGAGAAATCCGGCAAGCGGGACGAAACCATTGTGATTTTCACCAGCGACCATGGCTTTCATCTCGGAGAGCATGATTTCTGGGCAAAAGTCAGCTTGCGAGATGAATCAGCCAAGGTTCCTTTAATTATTTCCATGCCCGGCAAAAAGCCAGCTATCTGTGATTCATTTGTTGAACTCCTTGACCTCTACCCCACCCTTGCAAATTTGTGTGCGCTACCAAAGCAAAGCCGTCTACAGGGTAAAGATATTTCAAAAATGTTGGATAATCCCTCTCACGATGTGAGAAAAGAGGCATTCTCTGTTGCCCCAATGAGAACGGGATTTTTACTTAGAAATAAACAATGGTCTTTTATTCAATATGGTGAAAATTTACCGCATCAATTGAATGGTGGCTTTGAACATGGTAGGAATGGAATCGAACTTTTCGACATGAAGCAAGATCCACAACAATTTATTAATCTCGCCGACAGCCCAAAACACGAGCCTACCGTCCAAGCCTTCCGAAAAAAACTAAAAGACAAATTGATCGCTATCCGCAAGAATGACTTGATAAACTAATTTCTCAATAATACTGAGCTCAAGAAACAATTCCAGGATCAACATATGAATGAATTTGATTTACTAATTTGCATCATAGTTATAGCAGTAATTGCTTTAATTTTTTTTAGAGAAAAAGAACAGAAAATATTAGGTATTTCTCTCAACAAGCCCTCCAATCCAAATGGTGTTTTGTTAGACAACTCACTAAAACAAAAAAAAGGGCAAGAACTGACCTCAGAACAAAGGTCTATCATTGAAACGAACATTGGCTTATACCATTGGTTACCGAAACACTTGATCGCACCCTGGGAAGAAAGGATCATTTGTTTCCTCGAAGAATTCCCTATCACTTTTATGAAGAAAGAAATGCCAACTGAAGAGATGCGAATCCTAGTTGCTGCCGAAGCTTGTTTATTAATTGTAAACCGACCTCTTTCTGATTATCGCCACCTCAAGGCAATTCATTTATGGGAGGACGAAATAAAGGGAAATAAAAATGCACGTGGAAATGCAACCCGTTTTGAAATTAACCTGAGTTGGAAATATTTAAAGCAATCCATAAAAAAAGCAAGGGACGGACATAATCTAACATTGCATGAATTTGCTCACTTGATCGACTTTGCGGATGATGGAATTGCCCAAAGTATTCCTGTTTCACGAAATTCAAAAGATTTCAAACAATGGCAGGAATTGGTAAACGACGAACACAAAAAATTGATGAAAGCGTATGAGGGAGGCAAAAACTATTCAATACGTGCCTATGGTGGATACGAAAGCATCAAAGGAGACAAACCGGAACTTTTTTCCTGCGGAACCTCGGCTTTTTTCGAAAGAGGCTCAAGATTAAAACGAGAATGCCCAAAAGTGTATCTGGCGATGAAAGAATTCTACGGAATTGATCCAGCCGATTGGAGGCAAGCAAAAGCAAAATAAATTATTTTTTACTGAGCAGGGTTTTTCAAATTACCTTAAAAAAAAGAACCCTCCAGGGGAAATATCGTGTTATTCTACAGTAACAGATTTTGCCAAGTTACGGGGTTTATCAACATCCAATCCCCGTAATCGGGCGAAATGATAGGCAAATAATTGAAGTGGTAAGTTTGCTAGAATCGGTCGAATTACCTCATGGGCTTCAGGAATACGGAAAATATCATCGGCCGCTTCCGGAGGAATTTCCACAGATTCAGGTGCGATCGCTAGTACTGGACCTTTTCTCGCCTTTACCTCCTGCATATTCGCGATAGTCTTAGCTGAGAGTTCTGTCCCTTCCACAATAAAAACGGATGGACACTCTGGGTTAATAAGGGCGATAGGCCCATGTTTCAATTCAGCAGCCGGGTAACCCTCTGCATGGGCATAGGATATCTCTTTCAACTTGAGAGCACCTTCAAGTGCAACCGGATAAAGACTTTGACGACCAAGAAAGAGTAAATGTTCTGCCTTGGAATACTTAACCGCAAGTTCTTTGATTTGATCGCCCTTTTGCAAAACTTCTTCGACTAATTCGGGCAACTTATTTAGTCCATCTACAATGGCTTGTCCATCTGTTGGAGAAAGGTCACGCATTCGACCCAGAGCAAGTCCAAGCATTGCACAAAGGCAAGCCTGCGAAGAAAATGCTTTGGTGGATGCAACTCCAATTTCGGGACCAACACGTTGATAAACTCCGCCATCAGTCTCTCGTGCAAGGGATGATCCTACAACATTGGTAATCCCCAATGTGAGGAGTCCTTTTGTTTTTGCCTCCCGTACGGCTTCAAGAGTGTCCAAAGTCTCCCCGGATTGGCTCACTGCAATCACAAGAGAATTTCCCGCCTTTGGAGAATTTCGGTAACGAAATTCGGAAGCATGTTCGACTTCAACCGGTACACGGGCTAACCTTTCAATTAAATACTCACCTACCATACATGCATGCCGAGCGGTTCCACAAGCAACGAAAATAATACGGTCTAAGTTTCGCAACTCATCTTCGTGCCCTTCCAATCCCCCTAACTTAGCAGTTGTTCCATCGTCTCCGAATCGCCCGCGGAGCGTATTTTCTAAGGCCTTGGGTTGCTCGTAAATTTCTTTCTCCATGTAGGAGTCATAATCGCCAAGCTCGACTTCTTCAGAGATCTGCTCAACAGGATGCGCAATTGCTTGGGCTTCTTGTCCCTCCATCGTTGAAATCCTAAAATCATTACCTTTAAGAATGGCTAATTCGCCATCGTTCAAGAAAACAGCTTCTTTCGCACGACCCACAAATGCTGAGGCGTCACTGGCAATAAAATTAGCATCTTCTCCCAATCCTACAACGAGGGGCGAGCCCCGCCTCGCACCAATCATAGTATCCGGATAATCCAAACATAACACAGCAATACCGTACGCACCTCGGCATTGAGGAAGTGCAGAACGAATTGCATCGATAAACCTGTCTTCCCCTGAAGGTAATTCTGAATAATGATAGGCAATAAGATTACATAAAACCTCAGAATCAGTTTCTGATGTAAAATTGATACCTTTGCCGGTAAGAAATTTCTTAAGAGTTCCAAAGTTTTCGATCACTCCGTTATGAACCATCACAAATTTTCCGTCTTGGCTTACATGTGGATGAGTATTTGCAACAGTAACCGCACCGTGAGTCGCCCAACGGGTATGAGCAATACCGAGAGAGGAGGAAGAACCCTTTTCATGAACCGATTCCGCTAAATTCTTCACTCTTCCAGTTTCACGAGCAATCGAAAATTCTTTTCCTTCGTGAAATGCAACCCCTGCTGAATCATATCCCCGATACTCAAGTCTTTTAAGACCATCTATCAGTGATTCTTGGGCAGCACCCTTACCTATATATCCAATAATACCACACATTTATAAATCATTAGAGGGAAACAACTAAAGGTTCAAACTCTAAACTAATTTTTTTGACGAACCCAAAGGCCTACACATTTACAATTTTATAATAGGAAAAGGTTCTTCATTTTACAGGGAATAATTTAATTTCCTCGCAACTTATTCCAAAGCCTTTCAATACATGGAAAGTGAAAACTATTTGGTTACCATTATTTATTTTAAAAATCCTTTGGTTAAGTTTCTATCACATTAGCACCGGGAGCGAAAAACCGAACTTTGTTGTTATTATTTCAGAAAGTCATTCAACAAGTGCAGTGGGAGCTTATAAAGGATATTTATCTGATATAAATCCCACACCAAACTTAGATTTAATTTCACAAAAAGGGAGCATATTTACCAATGCCTTTTGTACAAATGCGACCTCTGGACCTAGCACGGCTTCAATTTTAACCGGAAAATATTCTCATCTAAACGGGTTCATTCATAATGGTTGTAAATTCAACACATCGCAGAACTATCTGCCCAAAATTCTAAAAGAATTAGGCTATCAAACCGCACTTTTTGGTAGATGGGATTTAGGTGTAAAACCAAAATATTTCGATAATTGGAGCATATTGACAGATCCGGCAGAAAAATATAATCCCGAATTTTTAGACTCAAAGAGTAAAAAAAGAATTGAAGGACATTCAACCGATATTATTTCAGATTTGGCTCTAGATTGGTTACATAAAAAGAAAAATGTAAAACCCTTCTTCCTACTGATTCAATTTAATGCTACCAACAAACCTTGGATGCCTGCTATTCGGCATTTAAGACTTTATGATGATAAACTCTTACCAGAACCGATTAATTTAATTGATGAACATATAGGAAAAGCAAGCCCCGCTCGCTATCAATCAATGGAAATTAAAAAAGACCTGGATCTTGCAAATGATCTTTTTTTCCCATCCGAGCAATCAGATAGAAATCGATCCAAGAAAATGGATAATTTAAACGGGCAAAAGAATTTGGACCTTATGACCCCCGAGCAACACTCGGCATGGAAGCTCTCATGGAGGCCCAAGAATGAAGCATTCCTAAGAGAAAACCACTCCAATGAGAATATTTTACATTGGAAGTTTCAAAGATTTACTAAAAATTACCTTCGATGTATCAGTGGCATTGATGAGAATGTTAAAAGAATCAATGAACTATTAACTGCAACCAATAAAACCGATTCCTTCCTTATTTATACATCAAATCATGGTCGTTTTCTTGGTGAACATGGATGGTTTGGTTCTAAGTGGATTTATGAAGAATCAAGTAAAGTCCCCCTTATTATAAGGATGCCCTTCGGCTTATCTTCCACCAATACAGTCTCTTCGCTTGTACAAAATATCGACCTTGCCCAAACAATCCTCGACTATGCTGGGTTAAAAGAAGTCAAGGAGATGCAGGGGGAATCAGTGAGTCAACTATTAGATAATGAAGATTCAAATAATACTTGGAGGAACTCGATTTATTTTCATCACAATGAATTCCCAGGCGATCAAATGATTGCGAAACATTATGGCATTCGAACCCTTAGGCATAAACTAATTCATTTTTATCAATTCGATGAATGGGAGTTTTATGATTTAGAAAATGACCCCAATGAATCGAAAAACCTCTACGGTAAAGAAAACTTCAGTTCTGAATTAGAAAAAATGAAACAATTATTAGTTCGTAATCGGACAAAATATTTAGACGATTCCGACATTTCAATTATGCCGGAAGAATGGAGAAAAATTTACAGAGGACCTGAAGCTAGAAAGGAATAAATATATAATTCCTCAACCATTTATTAAGTAAAAAGGGATAAATTCTGTAAAAAATATAAAAAAGGCTTGTCGGACATTAAAATTCCCTTATCTTTGATAACTTAAGGAATGCATATCCTGAAAGGTGTCGTTTGGGAGGACGGCACCTTTCATCTTTTATTTATCTTTTGCCGTTTTTATTATTGTAGCGAAGGTAACAGTCGTAAAAGATTTTAAAAATTAAATCATCATTCAGAAAAATGAACTATCTTTTCAAAATAATATCTTTCCTTTTCTCAGTCTTCTTTAACTTGATTCAAGCGAAGGAAGGAAGGCCCAACATTGTATTTATCTTCTCTGATGACCATGCCCCCCATGCAATCGGAGCTTATAATGGATGGTTGAAATCAGTGAATCCAACACCGGTAATTGACAAACTTGCAAGCGATGGAATGCTTTTTGTAAACAGCTTTTGCACAAATTCAATTTGCGGCCCTAGTCGTGCGGTGATTCAAACGGGAAAGCACAGCCATAAAAATGGTTTCATGAATAACGGGAATACTTTTGATTGGAACCAACAAACTTTTCCGAAGCTGCTTCAAAAGGCAGGATATCAGACCGCAATTTATGGAAAAAGCCACTTGAAGGGAAAACCATTAGGATATGATGACTGGGCGGTTCTACCTGGTCAGGGTTTGTATTATAATCCGGACATGATTTTTCCTGATGGAAAAAAACGCATAGACGGGTATTGCACAGATGTGGTAACGGACTTGGCGGTAGAATGGCTCAATCAAAAAAGATCCGAAGAAAAGCCATTTATGCTTATGGTTCAACATAAGGCTCCGCATCGGAATTGGATGCCCGCACTTAGACATTTGTCTCTTTATAACGATATTGAAATTCCTGAACCTCCCACCCTTTTCGATGAGTGGAAAGATAATGCACCAGGGGCAAGACTACAGGAACTGGAAATTAACCGGCATATGGATTTAAATTACGATCTATTTGTTGATTTGACTCCTGAATTCAATCAACCTCCCTCCCAATTAAGACAAGACCGATCAGCTTGGCACAACATGAAAAGAATGACCTCGGTACAACTAAAGGCGTGGCAAGCTCATTATGCACCGAGGGATTCTGCATTTCACAAGGCCAAACTTTCTGGTAAAGATCTAGTCCGCTGGAAGTTCCAAAGATATGCAAAAAACTATCTTCGGTGCGTTAAGGGGGTCGATGAAAGCGTGGATCGTTTACAAAAGGAACTTGCCAAACTTGGGCTTGATAAAAACACCATCGTTATCTACTCCTCAGACCAAGGATTCTACATCGGTGATCATGGGTGGTACGATAAAAGATGGATGTACGAAGAATCATTAAAAATGCCTCTGATTATTAAATGGCCAGGAGTTATTAAGCCGAACAGTCGTGAGACTGAGCTGGTTCAAAACTTGGATTATGCACAAACATTTCTGGAAATCGCCGGTGCCACCCAGCCTAAGGATATGCAGGGTCTTTCATTAGTGCCATTGATGAAAGGAGAAAAACCTGAAAAGTGGAGAAGCGAAATATACTATCATTATTACGAATATCCAAGTGTCCACATGGTTCCACGCCACTATGGCATACGCACCAAAAGACACAAACTCATGCACTTCTACCAGTTCAAAAATGAATGGGAAATGTACGATCTAAATAAAGATCCCGATGAACTGTCTAATCTCTATGGTAAAAAAGAGACAATACAGTTACAAAATAGGCTCAAAAAAAGGCTCAAAAATTTACAAAAGACTTACGAAGATGACAGTGATATGTCAATTCGTGAAGACTATATCGAAATGTTCAGAAAGAAATCCTAAATTAAATTTTTAGCTGCTTTCCATCCGATATTGAGTCGGTAATACTAGGATGGATCCAATCCCTCAATGACCATTTCTTGGCAAGTACTCGATAACGATTTGGCTTTCTTTTCAGACTCGGTTCGTAGTCAGTGTAAAAGGCGGTAAGAAGATTTCCTTTTTTATCCAATAAAACTGTCGATGGGTAACCAATGTCCTTGGCTTCAGATCCAAATTGGTGAATTACCCAAGGCGGCCTCCAAGTTAATCCGCCGTCAATACTTAATCTTGCACCGATGCCCATAAGACCACGATTACGAATTCCGTAAGTCAGCAACAAGCATTTATCAGAAAGGGCGGTCAAATCTGCAGGGTGTTGCATGGGCAGGGTAAGCGGAAATTTTTCTTTCCACCTTTTTCTAGTCTTAGTGAACTCGCAAAGCTTTACATGATGATCAATATGAGTTCGCGTTGCGGCCAACAACCGACCTCCTCCCAAATTACATAATGTTGCTTCATTCGAATCATCTGAGCCAAATTTTGATCTTCGTGTCCAAGTTTTTCCATCATCATCAGATGACACCATCCAGGTTTCACTTGGATTTCCATGCCCTTGGGAACGATAGCATGAATAGGCTAATTCATTTGAATCGAGCTGAATAATTCGCCCAAATGGAATCGTTGATTCTATTCCTTTAGGTACGACGGGATAATCTTCAGATTTCCAAGACTTTCCACGATCATTTGACCTTGATAGCCAATGACCAGAGAATCCGACAAATTTTTTATCTTTAACAAAAAATCCGCTGCTAAAGCAAAGAATATCCCCATTATGGGCAAGCCCAACTGCCAAATGCATCCGGTTCCCACCTTTTGGCCTTTTCGCCACAACAGAAAGTTTTTTCCAGTTCTGACCCTTGCGGTCACTGATAGAGCAAACCAAGTCCCCCTCCATTAGTCCATGACTGGGTGCATTAAAATAAGTGCACAGGATCTGACCGTTCTTTAGCTTAGTAAGGTTTGGCCACCCACATGCATTCGTTACAACAACGGATATTTGGTTCATAATACATCTTAAGATAGCGACCATTCACCGAGTCAATTCATAATACTTGCTAACCTATCTAAATATTTTTTGAAAACATACTAATTCCATATTTGACAGTAATACCATTTCCGGAACTCTAAGAGCGTGGTACAAAATTTTTACAGCCTCATTTTACTTATGCTGAGCTTTTCTCTTCTCCGCGCGGTTGGTGAAGCTGAATTTTTTGAATCCCGCATACGACCGGTACTTGCAGAAAACTGTTACGAATGCCACAACAGTATAAATAAATCAAAATCTGGATTGGTTTTAGATTTTAAGAATGGAATGGTAGAGGGAGGGGATAGAGGTCCTGTAATCTCATTAAAAGAACCTAAGGAAAGCTTAATTCTAAAAGTAATGAGTCACGAAATAAATAACTTAAAAATGCCTAAAGGAGGACCCAAGCTTTCTGATTCAGTAGTGAGGGATTTTGAAAAATGGATCTCTGATGGTGCCTATGATCCTAGAGAAAAACCACCGACCCCTCAGGAGTTCGCAGAGGAGACTTCATGGGAAAAAATCAGGGAAAAAAGAAAATCCTGGTGGAGCTTTCAACCCGTCCGTAAAGTTAAAATTTCCCAGGTAAAGAATGAACACCCAGTGGATCAATTTCTTTATAAAAAGATAAAAGAAGCCGGACTCGAACTTAACAAAGAAGGAGAGACTTTATCAATTTTAAGAAGATTATCCTATGTATTGACTGGGCTACCCCCGTCTATTGAACAGCAAAATCGTTTCACTGATACATCTGTTGAAAGCATGCAAAAAGCCGTAAATGAATTCAGTGATGAAATGCTAAACAGCCCTCAGTTTGGAGAAAGATGGGCAAGGCATTGGATGGACTGGGTTCGGTATGCAGACTCCCATGGCAGCGAGGGAGACCCTCAGATTCCGAATGCATTTCGCTATCGCAATTACCTGATTCGGGCACTTAATGAAGATGTCAGTTTTGATCAACTTGTTCTCGAACATATTGCTGGAGATCTGCTGGAAAATCCAAGAATTAACAACATTCTCGAGATTAATGAATCTACTATAGGAACAGCTCAACTTCGCTTTGTCCTACATGGCTTTGCTCCCACGGATGCATTGGATGAACATGTACGCTTTACTGACGATCAGATCGATACTGTGACGAAGACCTTCCTCGGTCTGACCGTATCGTGTGCTCGTTGTCACCACCATAAGTTCGATGCAATTAGTCAGGACGATTATTATGCTTTATTTGGTATCTTTTCCAACGGTCGGCCTGCACAAAAAGTTATCGATGAACCTTCGTTCATTAAGAAACATAACATTGAACTTACCTCTCTAAAACAGAAGATTAAGAACGAACTCATACAATCTTGGATGAAAATCGACATCGAACACGAATTAAAAAATAAGAATGATAAATCTTCGTCTTCCGATGAAACTCTGGACTTTCTAATGCCATGGAAAAAACTTCATTCACTTAGTGATCAGGAATTCTCAAAAGAGTGGGGGCGATTAAAGAAGCAGGTTGAAGAGAGCGAAAAACGGCTCGTTTCGCGTCGCCAAAATTCTAACAAAAGTTATTGGAACCTAGGCTTGCAGAAGAGTTACGCAGAATGGAAAAAGAGTGG
>JAQXBH010000110.1 GCA_029252505.1 Opitutales bacterium
GGGTGGATAATTGCGTCTGTTACTGGTAGCGGAGTGCCAGTGATGAAAGTCTCTTTTTGTCCAGAATAAGTGCTTCCGTCGGGCTCCATGTGTATGGCATAAATCTTCCCCCAGCTCCAATCCAAAATAAACATCGCTTTTTGATACTGGGGGGGGAACTTTGCACCGTATCCGAAGGTGACTCCGGTAGGGGAGCCTGGACCAATGTTGACTACGGGAGGTAAAGTATCTGGATAGAACTCGGGTCTTTTGCCGGTTCCATTTCTCCAGCCGTACATGGATCCGCTGGTAACATGACAGATGCGTGTTGGGCGATACCAGGGTGTGTTGAAGTCATATTCCATGTCCGCGTCATAGGTGAAGAGTTCACCATCTGAGTTAAAGCCACCATCGAAAATGTTTCGGTATCCGGATGATACAATCTCCCAATCCTTTCCATCCGGAGAAATTTTGTAAATGATACCGGCAGGAGCCAGGCGATCGCGGTTATGACCCCGCCCATCCGGCATTCGGGGAAGCAGGTGATCTTCTCCCCAATCCATGGGCACCCGGGATCGGTTTACTTCCACTGGAGTGGTATTGTTACCGGTGATTAAGTAAATCGATTTTTTGTCGGGGCTGAGTATAAGGGCATGTACACCATGATCACCGCGTGCCTGCATGCCACGGAGTTTTTCAACCTTATCAAGTTGGTCGTCTCCGTTGGAGTCCGTGAGCCTGTAAATTCCGCTCTCCATCTTTTTTTCATAATCATTGACGGCAACATACAGGCTATCAAATGCCCAGAGTAGACCATTTGCGGCACGTATATTGACCGGGATTTTTTCGATATCACTTTCTTTGAGTGTTTTTCCCTTAGCTGGTACTTCAAAACGATATAGTCCACCAAATTGATCACTGGCAATGATGCGGTTTTTGTTGTCCAGGCATAGATTTACCCATGACCCCAGCCTTTCTTTGGGGACAGTAAAGAGTAACTCAATCTTAAATCCTTTTTTGACCGATATGTTTTCAATTGGTGTGGCTTGATTTTCAATTTGCGCAAAGGAAAATCCCGAAAATTTAATGAGAATTATTAAAAAAAGCAGGAGTTTTGATTTTGTCATCATATATCGTTAATGTCGTGAATTAAGATTTTATTATGCGAAGGCAGATATTTTAAAATATTAGAATTTTATCGTTATGCTTCTTGTTTAATGAAGCGATTATAAATATTAATTTTCTAAAATATTGTTTTTTTAAGATAATTAGAAATAGACTTAAAAATTTATTTTAACCGAAATCAGGTTTTCGTGTTTGCATGCGTTTTACAATATAATTTCATACTAGTAATGAAGCGTTTGAATTACATGGTGACGGTTATTGCATTAATTGCTGGTTCTCTTCTCTCCGTATCAGGAGAAAATTCCCCTCAAGTAACACTTTTTGAAAATTTTGAGAAAGCAATGAAAGGAGTACGGTTTTCCGGGTTTTTCACTGTTGATGGTTCAAGAAATCCACCATCCGAAGAAATTTATGAGATCCAATCGGTTCAAAAGTTTGGAGATCAGGACCTGTGGATTTTTACCGCTAGAATTAAGTATGGTCAAAAAGATGTAACTCTGCCCATGCCATTACCCGTTAAATGGGTTGGTACTATACCGGTCATCACCATGGATGAAATGAATATTCCCGGTTTGGGAACTTTTAGTGCTCACGTGGTGATTGATGGAAATAAATATGCCGGTACATGGAGTCATGGTAAAGTGGGTGGCCACCTTATGGTAAAATTACAAAAATTAAATAGGATATTTTGTAACTTTCTCTTAATGGTCGTTGTAATATTAGGTAGTTAAAATTATTTTGTGATTATGGAATCAAAGAGTTCAAAAAAATTGTCAGGAGTATTTCTCCTCTTGGTCGGTGCCGCCCTTTTCTTGTTTGGTTATTATTTGGGTCTTCCCAAATCTTCAATTGATAATAATGAGATCGCATCTGAAGAATTGCCCCTAAAGCCATCCGTAGAAATCCAATCGAAAAATAACAATCCAAGCACAAAATCCTTTGATCGTGATCGGGATATTCATGTAAACGAGGAAGATGAGGAAGAGGAAGTAAAAAAATTGGCTTCCCAAAAATCCCTTGAGCAAATGTTACTGTCTGCTCAATCGGAAACTAATCCAATTAAGCGTTCGGCGGCGTTTGCCCGGGCTTTTGAAAATTTAAATCGAGATAACATTGGTCAGGCATTGAAGGCTTTTGAATCTTTACCCATGGGTTTTGAAAATATGCAGGAATATAAAATGCTACTTTATTCTTGGTCTCAATTTGATCCCCTTGCAGCTATTGATTACTGTAAATCCCGTGCTTCCGGAATTGGGGCAGGATTTGCAACATCAGGAGTTTTGGAAGGATGGGCGACAAGAGACCCGGAATCTGCAAAGGCATGGGTTGAAAATCCGGAAAATGCGGGGATGGCCAAGCTGTATAATTTTGGGTTGGTGAAAGGATGGGCAACTCGGGATTTGGAAGGAGCAACCTCATACGTAATGAACCTTAAAGGGGGAGAAGAGGTCGCCAAGTTAGTAGGAATTCTCACCGACCAACATAACAGAGAAGGCGGATTTGGTAGGGCTTCATCTTGGGCAGAGGAATTACCTGACCCCAAGTTGAAAGAGGGTGCCTTTATGAATTTGAGTCGAAGTTTTGCCCGTGATCGGCCGGAAGAAGTTGCGGAATGGCTCGAAACGCATGCCAACGAGAAATACTCTGCCAAGGCATTTGAAAATTTGGGAAAGAAATGGAGTGAAACTGATCCTCAAGGTTCAATTGATTATTTTTCGAATTTGCCCGAGGGGAAATCTCAGGAAGTGGGAATTAAAAGCTCAATTTCAAATTGGGCAAAACAAGACCCCCTTTCTGCAGGCGAGTGGTTGAATGAAAGGGATTCGGGGCCACAATTAGATTCTGCCCTCGCGACATATGCCTCTACCGTTTCTATTAAGGACGGAGGAGCAGCGATGGAATGGGCCATTTCTATATCCGATGAAAAACTTCAGCAATCAACCATCAAAAAAGTCGGTCAAGAATGGTACCGCCAGGACAAGGATTCTGTTGAAGCTTGGTTGCCTTCAAGCGGTCTTCCAGAAACTGCCCAAAAAAGTATCCGCAATCCACCTAAAAAAAGTTGGTGGCAATCAATGCACGAAAAATAAGCTGAAACTAGCTGGAGGGCTCCTTTGCCATATCTTCCATTTCTTCCTTTATAATCGCCATGTATTTAGCAGGATCTTTCTTGAATTTAGGAAGGCAGGGCTTGCAGCAAAATACAATTTGGATTCCCTCGTATTCGTAAGTGAATGGAATCATATCAGTATCTTCATCATTAAGGTCATTACCGGAGACCACGCAAAAGTCTAAGGAGTAACTTTGACTTGCAGAAGAATTATCATCGGTCGCCGGGGCATCGGTTTGATTGGAGCAACCAATAATAGAAGAACAAAATAAAATGAAGGCTAAGCCAAAAGAAAAAGGTAAACAACCGGGTTGTGGATTCATAGTGAATAATTATTTCAGCGAGCTAAATGGGTCAAGAACCCTTTTTATTTTACCTTACGGGCACGAATATTACGAAACGCGACGACTCCACCTTTCCCATGGTGCTGAATTCCAAAGCAACCTGACATGGATTGGTTATCATGAATTTCGGAGATCATTTTTTCATTAAGAAAAGTCTTAATGCTTGAGCCTTCACAAAGAACTCGGACTGGGTTCCATTCAGCTGCTTTAAAGAGATTTTTCGAGCGAACTTTGTACTCTGTTTCCTGCTCTTTTTTCGGGTAAAGCCAACCACCTAAGCCAATTCCGTAAACGGCACCCGGTTTGTATCGGTCAATTTCGAATTGGTAGCCTTTGGGCTTTCCGTTTTTGCCGGTTAACCTAAACCCTAGTCCGGAATTAAACTTTTCATAATCAAGGGGGATCTTAACTTCGCATTCCACTTCAAAGTCTTTCATTTCAACATTACTTAGCACCCAGACATTGACCTTTGATAATAATCGGAGTTCTCCGTTTACAGCTTCAAATTTCTCAACCTTTGCCCGAGGGGACCAGCCCTGAGTTGTTTTTCCGTCAAACAGAGGAATCCAATTATCATTTTTTGTCTTTGCATTCCCTAACAAAGAGAAAAAGAAAAGGGATATAATGATAGTCTTCAAATTGAACTAGGATAAGTGTAAGGGACCGCCTTTGCAAAGATTCGGGTTGCCGAAAGTTTCTAATGGATGCCCCACTGCGTGGGCCAAACTGAGCAACAATCGGTTGTGTGCATTGTTTTTATCTCCGCACCAATAAGATCTTCCCATCTGAAAACCAAAACCGTTGCCAGCAAGAACAAAAGGAATTTGATCCAGGGTATGACTGTTCCCTTTACCTAATTCATTAGTCCAAATGACAAGAGTATGATCGAGCATCGAACCTTTTTGTCCCGGTTCTGGTGTGCTTTCTAGTTTCTTTAAGAGATAGGCGAGTTCTTCGGCGAACCATGTGTTGATTCGTACGAGCTTTTCGTAAGCATCTTTGTTTTTATCTGGTTCGTGAGAAAGAGTGTGGTGGGCATCGTCGATGTCCAACCAGTTCATTTTGGCTTGTCCGACAGATTTGGTGTATTGCAAAGTGGCCACTCTCGCAAAATCGTTCACAAAGGAATTGATCAGCATATCGATTTGTAATCGACCCAATTGCGGAAGGTTATCATTTTGGTTTCGTAGTCCTTCCGGTAATTCAGGGGGTTGTGCAACTAGGTTGGTCAAGGAATTTCCGTCCGCGTATTCTTTATCCATTCGGTTGACCAATTCAGTATGCTCGATCAAAAGCTTACGGTCTGATTCGGGTAGTTGGTTCGCCACTTTGTTGAGATCGCCGCGTAGATCATCAAGAATAGATCGAACCTGCTTTTTTTCCCGGACATTTCCGTAGAGTTTGCGGTATGCATCATACGGGTCGGCGAGGGGAGTAACCGGTTGATTTGGCCCATTATAAGACATACGGGTCCAAGGGTCAGCTGTATCTTGTACGCCAACTCCAAAATGAAGGGCGCCAAACCGGGTGCGGGTTTCTTCTTTGGATTGCAGATGTTTACAGATTTCCCGGTCAATGGAAATTCCTTTGGGCCATCCTGACGGGGTGTTTCCTCCCCCCATGACATTCCCCGGGAAAAGTTCGATTCCTGTAAGGAGGCAGCTCATCCCCCTCATATGGTTATCGCCATCTCCTCTCACCTTGTTGTGAAGGTTGCGGAGGATTAGCATTTTTTCGTGAAAAGGCTCAAGGGGTTCGAGGATGGTTTTGTGTTCAAAGTCATCCCCCATTTTTTCCGGCCAAAATTGATCAGGAATGGTTCCATTCGGGCTGAACATGACGATCAATCTTTGCTTCGGTGCAGAAGTCGATTCCTCTTCAGCAAAAAGATTGGTGGACTGGGAAAGGATGGGAAGGGAGAGGGAGGAAAGTCCAAGTTGTTTAAGTGCGGATCTTCGATTGATGCTGTTAAAGTTCATGGGTGTTCGTACTTTATTTGTGAAAAGAAAAGCCATCGGATGCTCCCAGGAAACCGAGTTTTGAATATAGCTCGCGCAAGCTCAATTGTTCGTTTTTTAACATCTCAGAAAGTTTATTCGTGTCGATTGAAGAATAGCTTTGAACGGGCTGTTTGGCAAGATGCTTGAAGAGTTCATCTACAAAAGATTTTGCAGGCTTCGTCGACTTTAACGCATGGGAAAGAAGGTCCTGCGATCCGTTAAATGTCTGTTCAATTCCCTCACTGTCCAAATAATTAACCTTTAAATCAATCGGTAAACCAGCAATTTCGGAACGTTTTTGACCCGTCGCATCATAATCTTCAAGGACAAAGCCAGTTGAATTGATTTGGTCGTGGCAACTCATGCAGTTGGCTGCCTTGGTTAATGCAGTCACTTTCTGTCTCATGGTCCAGGAAGGATCAAAATCGGCATTTCGAAAAGAGACGGCTTCTTTCGGAGGCCGAAGGGTACGGCCCAATATTTTACGGGCGGTGAAAACACCACGGTGTATGGGAGAGCTTTCTTCCGGGTAAGAATGACTTGATAAAATATAGGGGTGGGTGTGAAGCCCTTGCCTCATTAGATTGGAGGCATTCATTTCCACGAACCCAGTTGTATTGGCATCACCGGGATAAGAGATACCATAAAAGGAAGCCATCCTTTCGTTGACTTCCATTTTTTTCATTGCAAGGAATTGTGGCCAGGTAATCTTTTGTTTCCAAATTGAATTTTCTATCCACCTCAAAAGAGACCTTCTTAAATCCATTGCGAGAGCGGGTGAAAAATCTGGAAATGTCTTTTTACTCAGGGAAGGAAGTTCTTTGTTTTTCATATCCAGCCAATACAATAGGAAATCGTTGAGTTTTGCCTGACTTCTTGAGTCATCAAGCATGCGCCTGGCTTGTCCCTCGATGTGCGGTTTTTTGGAAAATTGATTTCGGTCGATCATGTCATGTAATTTTCGGTCCGGTATAGAGTCCCAGAAATACAAAGCCATTCTGGTTGCCACCACATAGGAATCTTTTTCTTTTTTGGCAAGTGCCTGCCATTCGGGATAAAGGAAACGGGGTGACTTCAGGGCAGTGAGAACAATTTTTTCCACCGATATATGAAGGGGTATATCGTCAGAAAATTTTGAGTGCACATATCGTTCAAGCTCTTTATCCGATATTTTTTCACGAAATGCATATTGAAGAAACTGTTTAGTAAAACTAATAATTTTTGGTTTTCGATTGTCGTCCTTTTCGTTGGTTCTTGCCAGTCGGTCCATTCGTTTACCTGCAAATATTGATGCTTCAAGAGCGGCGAAAGTGGTGGCTTCATCCCAAGTTGAATCAACTAGAATCCCACGTTCATAGCCATGAGAGGCATCATCGGGTGGAAGTTTTTGCTGACTGACAAACGAAGGAGGAACGACTTGTGTATAAAGGTACTCCGAAGGAATAATTTCCTTCTCTCCGATCGGAGTTTTCCAACTTAATTCAATCGATGCATTCGGGTCGTCAAATTTAAAATAATTGAGCCTGATCGGATAGGGGCGTCCACCAAGCAGAAATAGCTTTGCGCTTTCTTCGCGCAATGTACCAGCTGTTACCTTTTCATCAATTATCGGACCTCCCTCGCTTTGATTGAGGCTGAGTTCAAATCCGTTTGGTGACTTCACAAAGAATTCATACCAACCTGATTCTCTGGGTCGGATAGATCCTTCCCAATAAATAGAGAATTTTTTTGGATTCATCCCCTTCAACGCGGCCTTGTCCTGATAATTGAAATTAATTATGGAATCAATTTGTTCCGCGTGCATTTTCTTTCGTTTGTTCATGCCCTCCGCGTTGTAATATTTTCCTTTCAGTCCCTGTACTGGATTATTGAGGACTGGTTGACCTTCAAATTGGCCGAACAAATCGGTGACCGATTGCCGGAATTGCCGGTTGGTTAGACGGGCGAGTTGAATTTTTGAATCCTTTTTGAAAAGTTCCGGTTTTTGATAAAAACTTTTATAGATAAACCTGGATATAGCATCCGCCTCTTCTCCTTTGACTAGATCCGGATCATAATCAGGCATGGTTTTGTCCACATAATCAATTAACTTTGTGACTGGCCAGTCTCCGACCAATGGTTTGGAATATTCATCTTCCACGCCCTGACCTTTTTTACCATGACACTCCGCGCAGTGCTGGGTGTAGAGTTTTTTCCCATCCAGGGGATTTGCCATACCCATCGAGCTTGCACCAAAGATCAGAGCAAGGAAAAGAAGTCGGTAATATTCCCTCAAAAGCATACGAGTACAGCATAAAATTTTATCGGCAAAATCCAACGCTGAATTGCCCCTTTTATTTACTTTTTAAAAGGAAGACTTGAAATTCATAGCTAGACTTTTCTTTTCCAAAGAAACATCCATTCCTCGTCTCGCCGGCCCTCAAAATGTCTTGGCTTCCAGTCATTGAGTAATTCAAATCCGGGTTCAAACCGCTCGATAATTTCCTCTTTACTTGCCCCAAAGGGAGGCCCCTCTTCTGTCAGTGGAAAAACAAAATGAATCGCCAAAAAAAGACCACCGGGCTTGAGCCAATGATTCAAAGCTTGCGCGTATTCATCTCTACGGGCCGGTTCAATCGCGCAATAGAGGGTATGTTCAAAAATGAGATCATAAGGTTCTTGCGGTTTTTCCTCGAGGAAATTTCCCGGGAAGAAAGCAAGGTTGGGCAAGGTTTCGTATTTTTGGCGAGCATCTGATAATGCAATTTCAGAAAGATCCATTCCTGTAGTTTCGAAGCCCCTTTTAGCCCATGCGGACGGATCGTGCCCACGACCACATCCCGGAACCAATACCCGGGTTTCCGGGGCCAATGTTTGCTTGTTCAACCAGTCGATGAGTCCAGGTGCTGGTTCATCCTTGTCCCAAGGAGTGTCTTCTTGCTGATATCTCTCTTCCCAATCCGTTTCTTTAGTCATATTGGGGTAACATATATCCAATGACCCGCTAGAGCAATGGCTTGATTTGTAGATCGTGGGTTTTCTTTAGAGTTACGACGCACGCAATCGCACCTAAAAGAGCCCATGCCATATCAGACTGTGTATCCCAAATATAACCCTGGGTACCAAGAAAGGCATTCGCATCTTCTCCAATTAAAAGGGCTGCCCACCATTCGATCAATTCATAAAAGGCACTGAATGCGAGACAGATAGATAGGATGATGAAATTTCGCCAGCCATCTAAATTTACTATTTCTTTACGCAGTAATATTTCTCTGGCAATCAGGGCGGGGACGAATCCCTGCATGAAATGACCGACTTTATCGTAATTGTTACGTTCCCAACCAAAAGCTTCGCTTATCGAATTAAATAAGGGGACTTCGGCATAGGTATATTTTGCACCCACCATTAAGACGATACAATGAAGTAAAATCCAGAAGTAGAGGAGGGGGGTCAGGGGGAAGGATTGTCGGGTCTTGGCCATTATAATGAGTCCGATGATTGCGGGTCCAGCCTCCAGTACCCAGGTTAATCGATCCTTGGGTTCAATCCCCGACCAAATTAATACACCAAAGAAAATACCAAGCCAAAGAAATGATTTATTAGATAATGATTCAGACTGTTTCATTTGTTTTAGATCGTTTTCCGTTAAGCATCTCTCCCACCCAAGTGTATCGAATTAAATACTGGTAAGAAAGCAGTAATATAAAAGTCGTCAGTATAGATATCAGTATGAATTTAATTACGCTCGGTATTTCGAGGTTTGCAAATAAAGCCTGCAATATTTGTACCACCGGTAAATGTATAATGTAGAGCCAATAGGCAGAATCTGATAAATATCGAACCTTTGGCATTTTAGCGGAGAAAAACTTTCTAAATAAACCGATACAACCGAAAATCATCAACCATACAAAACAAGCCGAACAAAGAGTGAGTATCTTATAGCTCCATTCCCATTCCTTGTAATACATGCAAGCGAGAGCACCTGCGAAGATTACGAGTGCACTTACAAAAGAAAGAGGCCAGAACTTACCAAACTTTTCAATGAATACTTTGCTTCCAAAGCAAAGGGCCCCATAACCAAAGAAGATTCCGTAGTATCCCAATTTCGTCCAATTTGGAGTGAGCCACACATCAGTTGATGGACCAAAATCCTCCTTCATATAAAATTGTGCCCAGTAGGTAATTGGTACCAAGCAGATCATGCGAATAGGGGAGGAAACAAGCCATTTAGCAGCCTTTTTTAAAGAAGAGCCTCCGAGGAGGTGCCCCAAAATTAGAAATGCCGTGATCAGGTATATAAGGTCATAAAGAAACCACAGGTGATGAGTAATATAGTCTCCGTAGGTGAGATAGTATTTAGTAAACAGGTTTTGTTTTGTACCTCCACTTAACTGGGCATTATGAATAGATTTCTCCAGAAGGTTTCGACAATCCAACCTCCCTTTTTGTAATTGATTCCACTGAAGAGGAACTTCCAAAAATTTATTCGCAACAATCTCCGTAAGTGCTTTTCCGGCATAAGTTGTATCTCTCGGACTTGATTGATCCTTATTTCTTGTATTTGGATCGGCTCCCTTTGCTAGGAGTACCTCTACGGCTTCATTCTGTCCGAAAAAAGCTGCCAAATGAAGAGGGGTACTAAGATAACCATCACGAGAGTCAATTATTGCCCCTTCTTCAATTAAAAGTGAGATTGCCTTGATCTTTCCAGTGGTTGCTGCCCAATGGAGAGGGGTAAGTTCTTTCGGACCTTTACCATTGATATTGGCACCATCTTTCAAGAACCTTTTCATTTCCTGAATATCACCTGCTTTCGATGCACTGCCTAAGTCCTTAGGATTACTATTACCGGTAGGTAAAGATGAAGTTTCCTCTGCTGTGCTTGCGATATTCTCCGGAGATATCCATTCTGTTACCGAGCGCATGTGATTAAGCAGGGGAATGAGCAAAATGCTATAAACGAGAAAAGGAAGAACGATCCGCTTGCAGCGATTACTCATTAATTCCTTGGTTCCTTTTCGCTTCCATAGCAACATGGTAAAGAATCCACTCACGAAAAAGAACAGGGGCATACGAAAGCCATGAATGAAAAGAATTGGGATTCCATAGATTTCGGACTGATTGATATCTTGAACCGGCCAAACAGGCCACCCCACAAAAGAAAGCATTGCATGCAATACAATGCCCAGAAGCATGGCAAAAGCCCGAAGGGCGTCTAGGTCGTGATATCTTGTCTGGTCCAATTTATTCGATCGTGACTGACCAGTACTTTGCATCCATGTCTAATACGGTGAGGGAGTGGGGGTCATATCCATTCAATTTCGCAGAGTTTAAATATACTATTTTTTGACTTCTTGGATTAATCTTCTCCGAGGAGAAATATTTTCTTAACTCCTTCTCTTTCTTCTCCGCGACTTCGCCCTTTGCCTCAATTTCGGAAGTACAAGGAAGAGGATACTTTTTTTGGCCGTTCTTGACCAAAACTTGAATAGCAGCGAGCATCGCTTTTCCTTTTCCATTGTTGGTAATTGTCAGCTCAATAAATTGGTCGTGGTTCTTGGCAATGATATCGAGAGGGCCAGTTGAAGATTTAAGTCCAACCAACCGGAAGATTGGATTCAGCATTTTTTCAAAAGCGTCATCGATAAAAGATACAACGCCGGCGAGTATTATCCCTGCGACAATGGCGATGATGGTTAATGGGTCCATTATATTTTATAGGCTTGGAGAGATTTGAGGGAGTTTTAGCAACCGGATCTCCTTGACGAAAAAGATCACAGTATAACTCGTATGCTGCGAAGAAAAGGATATTTTCTTTTTTGCGAACCTGGAAAGCAAAACAGGAAGAGGATCAATAGTGGAAAATTCCACTTCATTTTTTCTTCTTATTGATCAAGGGGCGCGCGGGAGATGGTTTGTTTTCCGGACGCTTCATCTCCTGAGTGTGTCTCTTATTTGCCTTGATTTCGGAAAGTTGAGTATCATAGGCGGTTTGCATTTGTTTAACAATGTCTGGGTATTTCGAGGTAAGATTTTTGCTTTCTCTAATATCGTACAGAGTGCCAAATAATTGAATTAATTGGTTTTGAAACTTAGTTTTGGTCGAATGGTCGGACCACAATGGATTGGAGTTTCCAGCTGCCTGGAGGTTCTACTCCTAAATGTGGTCCAGCGTCGAGTATGAGTCTTTCTCCTTTTTTAATAATTCCCAGGTCACTCATCACTCCCTGTTGGTCTTTGGCGTCATTATCCGCATCCGTGCAGTATATTGCCAGAGGTGAACTCTTTCCCTTAATTACGCTTCCACCGCACGATCCATCTCCGGCTTTTAAGACAATCGATTCAATGAGAACATCCTGTTCAAAACGAAGCGCAATTCCTTCACCCTGATCAATACGGGATGACCCTTTTCCTTCAATTCCCAGTCCGTCGGGTTTTTGGGTGGGGAGTCCTCCCTTACCAGAAATTGACAAGGTGAGCGGGGCCGGTATCGGCATTGGTTGGGTCCAGTCAAAAGTAATTCTTTTCCTGGGTGCGATGGCTGTAAAACGATGTCCTCCCACAGTGCGATGCTGAATTGCAGTTGAAATGAGTTTTTTGATTAACGGTTTAAGTTCCGGATCTTCTAAACGATTATTTGCCTCCATCGGGTCAGTTTCCAGATCATACAATTCGACCGGTTTTGCCTTTGCTTTTCTAAGAAGAGAGGCCTCGAAAAATATTTTCCACTGTCCCTTTATTGTTTTTCCACCGGCCTTTGGATTGTCCAATCGCATGGCACAAGCGGCCCCATCTTTAGATTCCTTATGGTCATTATAGAACATCGGGTGATTAGGAATTTTTTTCCCTCTCCAGGTAGATAAAATGGAGTAACTGTCCTCCGCTCCTTTTTCTCCTTTTCTCAAGTCGGGTAAGGGTACTTTCAAAATTTCTGAAAAAGTGGCGTATAGGTCCTGTAATCCAATTAACTGACTGCTTGTTTTTCCCTTTGTAATTTTGCCATCAGGCCAAGCAACAAGGAAGGGCACACGGTGTCCGCCTTCGTAACAACTGCCTTTATTACTCCGTACTGGGCCGGTTGCAGTTTTGGTTTTTACTTCAGCTCCATTGTCTGATGTGAAAATAATAATGGTATTTTCAATTAGCTTCTTACTCGGTCTGCGCGGATCCTTGGTTTGTTCGAGATAATCAAGCAGTCTTCCAAGTGCTACATCGTTTTCATAGATATAATCCAATCGTGTCGATGCTGGACTTCCTGATACCATCTTACCTGCTCCCCGAACTTTCTCACCTCCCACTTCATTGGCTACGGTGTAGGGACCGTGATTTGAATTACTGGGATAATAAAGAAAGAATGGATTAAAGGAGCGTTCCTTATTTCTGAGGTGTTGGGTAAGGAATTCGATCGCATGATTGGAGTGCCGACTGCCCAGGCTATGGAGATCATAGGCACTCTTTCCTTGCTTTACCAATTCCTTGCCATTTCCAGTGGCCCCCACGATTTTGCGATTGTGAATATGTCCCGGGCCAATCTTCTGATTGGGTTTGTTTCGCTCGTCTTTTTTATTATTTCCGTTTTTAGGTCCGGTTGTGCCCGCATCCGGCCCGGATGTTCCATGGGAGCGAGAGGTAAACCGGGCGTAGTCAAACCCGTGATCACAGGGGCCGTCAAAAACGTCTTTGGACAGATCCGCATCTTCCCAACCTGCTGCTGGTTTTCCATTTGTTTGGGTGTATCGCAGTCCGAGGTGCCACTTTCCCACCATGGCGGTGGCATACCCTTGGGAACGAAAAAGAGTGGCGAGGGTGGGTCGGTCATCTTCGATGAGAGGATCACCCTGAACGCCAAACAGCACCCAGTGTTTCATTCGTGCACGCCAAGGGTAACGCCCAGTCAGTAATCCGTATCGTGTGGGGGTGCATCTGGATGAAGGGGTATGGGCATCGGTAAAGAGCATACCCATACTGGCAAGCTTTTCCATGGCTGGGGTATGTACCTGTTGATCGTCTGAGTTCTTGGTGTAAAACTGATAGGCTGATGTATCTCCCATACCCATGTCATCCGCCATAAAGAGAACAACATTTGGCCGGTCAGAAATTTGTGAAAATACAATGAATGGAATAAGGGGTAGAAATAAAAGAAGCTTCATTGTATGATCCTACTAAGCTCCCTCCTTTTTTTGCAAGGCGATAGCACCTCCTTTTGAATGATCGAAAGAAGGGATTTCTTCTTAGAAACTTAATTCCAATGTGGGCCCCGACGCTTCGGGATGGGAATCACTGGCAAAGGCATGAACCATTCCGCTCCCTTTGGTTTCAGTGGTTTCTCTGGTTAGAATAAAGGTGTATTCACTGGCGTTGTTTGATTTTAGAAATTCCAGAAGTTCATTGCTTTCTATCGTGATGGAACCCCTTTCCTGACTGCGTGGGATTTCAAACCTACCCACTAAAGTAGCAGATTCAGTTGTGGGTGCTTCTCCCCATTTTAAATTCTTCCACGATTCAACCCCGGTGAATCCGGCAAGGGCGTAGAGCTTAAATCGATTGTTTTTGGGAAGATAGACCCGATGCCCTAAGCCGCACGGAACCAAGTTCAGTCTTAGTCTTGATTTTTTTATCTTACTCCAATCCACTTGATCCTGTTTGAAATTAAATATTGCCCTTCTTTCGTAGGGATTGGAACCGGTGTCCAACTTCACCATCAAGAAATCCTGGTCCAAATATTCGATCTCATTATTCCGAATCACGGATTGGCACTTCCCATCAGTTTGAATCCGTAGGTTTTTCTCTCCTTTATTGAGATTGAGGGGGGACTCTTCTGCACTGATAATACTTTTCCCACTAATACCCGACAGATTGAGTGTGGCCGATTCATGCTCAAGAAGAAAAAGAGATTCTCCTTTTGGTGAATGCAATGAGATTTCTCCTTCCAAAACTTTAAAATTTGAAAATGTACCACTTTTATTTACAGAAACGCCAAAAGCGGTGCCATGATCAACTGCATATCCCGATGGGGTAGACAATATGAAACCATGTGCCGACTCTGGCACATTCACCACGACATTTCCGCTGAGTAGTTTTCCCTCCATTGGGGTCTTAAGTTCAATCTCCGAGGGTGCCTCCAAGGTAACTTCCGCACCAGATGAAAAACGAATCGTGGCCACACCGGATTTTAGTTTCATTGTTCCTCGCACAAGTGAACTTCCTGTTGTGGTCGGTAGAGAGCTTTCCCAGGCTGCATTTTCGTTTGAAACCAGGATGGCTAAAGTTTCTGGTTTTTGTAAAAAAGAATAGATGAGAAATCCTATTCCTACCACGAAGCACGCGGCCAAAGCAGTCAGAGTGTGGTTTGATTGGTTTGATTCTAAAGTGATGATTTTTTCATCTGGAAGTTTTACTGAAAATTTCTCCTCCAGTGCACTGATTACATTTACCTGCCTGTAAAACTTTTTTCGCAACGTTGGATTTGATCGGAGCGATTCTTCCAATTTGGATACTTCTTCTTTATTTAACTGCTGGTCCAGGTAACGGCTGATTACTTCTTCTTCTGTGCTCATTATATATTCCCCATTTTAAAATCAAGTGGCATCCGCAAATTTCCTGGCGCATTCTGACAGGGTCTGGCGGATCCGGTAAATCCATTGGTAAAAGCCAGTCACACTCTTCCCGAATTTCTTTGCCAAATCTGGTGTATTTTCCTCGTTTTCGTACATGGACTGAAGGGCAAGGCGTTGTTCCTTTTTTAGCTTACCCAGGCAGTGTTGTAGAATGGCTTCTTTTTCCAAATCAAGTTGCTCGCTTTGTTGCTCGAGTTCCTCCGCCATCAGTTCAATGATATCAGTGGAGAGGACAAGTCGCTCTCTTTCACGAGCTAAATCTCTTCGCCAGGAAAGCACTTCGTACCGAGCCACTCCGAATGACCATTTCCTGAAATCATCATCCGATTGTAATTGATCGAATTTTTTCCAAAGAACGATGACAGTTTTTTGCATCACATCAGATGCATCTTCCCTTCGATATACCAGCTTTCTTACATATGCATGTATGGAGGATTCATGTGCTGTGAATAGTCCAAGGAAGCGGTTGTGTTTTTTTTCTTCTGGTGTGTTGATAGTCAATGTCATTGATCGTTATCATTACATCTCCGAAAGAGAGTGGTTTTTAACGAATCATGCAGATCTTGTTCATGGTCTTTATTATTTAGTCAGAAATTTTTGAAGTCTTTGATCGATCAGTTTTGGTTTGAGAAGGAGTTGTTTATGGTTTTCTTCCATGTAGTTCTTGGCGTTTGGCCAATATCCGTCGAAGCACTTTTTTGATATCTTTCCACTTGCCCCGTCTTTAGTTCCCATCGCAATAATAATATTTCTATCTTTCTGTATAATGCGGGTACCTTTGGGCAGTTCATTAGAAATACTCTGCTTTATACTTACAGAGTCAGGATATAGATTGGGGAATTGGAAAGAGAGCAAATTTCCATCTATCTGAATAAATGGGTATGGGTCTTTCATTTTCTTTACAAGGAATTGAATATTTTCTTCGCTGATAGAGTTGCGAACTTCCCCTTTGGCCAGTTCCTCACGTAACTGCGGGATGTGGGCAATAGTCTGTCGCCTAATCACACGGTTGCTAAAATTCAGAACCTCTGAGAAATTTTGAATCCTCAGTGTTTGAGCCCCGCATAGTTGTCCCTGACCATTTTTGTGGAATCCAATATTTTGAAGTTCTATATTTTCTATCAGGGCTTTGATTAAATCTTGTTCTGGTTTGCCAAACCTTCCGTTGTCATTTCTTTTTATGGTTTCCTCCAGAAATTGCGGAAGTGTTTTCGGGCTGTATTCGAATATCCAATTAGTAAAAAAGAATGCCCTTTTTTCATTGATAACTGATTCCAACTGCTCAATTTGTTTTTCATTGAGCGACTCTTTCGTGGCGATGTCTTTGGAATCTTTCTGCGAATTTTGCCCCTTATCGAGATTTCCGAAAATTCCCTTGTACCTAAGAACTAGGCGCAATTCATCTTTTTCAATATCGTGCTCGTACACAATTTCCTGATTCTCGAATTCAATGCACGAACTAAGGGTAAGGCAGATAAAAAAGACGATGAGAAATTTCGAAGTAAGGGATTTCATATAGGTAACAAGAATACGGATTTTCCCTTTGGCAAGGAATTAAAGGCAGGGGAGAATGTTT
Source organism: Opitutales bacterium (assembly GCA_029252505.1). Taxonomy (GTDB): domain Bacteria; phylum Verrucomicrobiota; class Verrucomicrobiia; order Opitutales; family Seribacteraceae; genus Seribacter. Next base: position 16,731 of record JAQXBH010000110.1, read on the forward strand.
CTAATTCAAAGTAGCAACCATTTCCAATGTAAGCTTTTCTCCGTTGGGTGTTTCCATCGGTAAAGAAAACTTTTCACCAGAT
>JAQXBH010000144.1 GCA_029252505.1 Opitutales bacterium
GGGTATATTCTCTTTTCCCCTTTGCTAGATCTATTAAATCCGTGCTTTTTTGTTTTACGGAGATATCGCAGGCAGTAATTCTAATTTTCATAATTCGAGTAAGTGTTGTTTATTTAATCCCTTTTTAACCAAAAAGGGCAATAAGTCAACTTTCTTAAGTTACTGACACGCGGTGGGGGCTAACTAGAACTTAAATTCTCTTTTAAGATAATTTTTTAGCATGAGGCGGGTTGCAACATCTGTAATCTGTCATGCTTTTCAAAAAACTACTGATATTGGCGTATCAGAAGGCAAAACAACTAGTCCATATTTGCTAGGTGATTAAATGCTAGCAAAATACGAAAAAAATTATCAACTATTAATTGCGTGCAATATGATGTTCACATCATATCGCAAACCGGTGAGAGATAAATGTAGTTAGAAATGTTTTAGTTATCCGCATTGGGATCGACGCATTTTGGACCTTTCAGTGCGTCAATTTGTCCAACGAGTTGAGGATGATTTTCTGCCTCTTCGTTCAGACTAACCCACTCTTGTAATTCATCTGGTACATCCATGTCAGGAAAAATTGCTTCTACAGGGCATTCGTCCATGCAGGCATTACAGTCAATACAAGTTTCAGGATTTATGTAAAGTCGATCGGGGAGTTCATGAAACGCATCAACTGGGCAAACAGAGACACAACTCGTAAATTTACAGTCAACACATTTTTCGGTTACAACATAAGTCATATTTACAAACTAGTTTTTGGTTTTGTTAAATTAAAAAAAACGAACAGGTGAGCCTTCTTGTGCTTCTTTTGCTTGCCTTGCATGCTCTTCATCGGAGCAGGGGGAGTTAGTCGGTACATTTGCCTCATTTGAAGTTGCGTTAACAAGGTTGTTGCTGAGCAAATAGTTTTCAACTTCTTCACCGCTGACATCGGCGAGCATTATTCCGTCAACTTCTACACAGGGAGAAAGTGGTTGAGAAGACTTTTCAACCATTTCCGCGTAAATTGCTTGGTTGTTGATAATATCGAGATCTTCATATTCTAATGCGTATTTGTCCATTATCGCACGCACTCCCATGCTCCATCCGCACTGAGGTTTTAGATATGCTTTTATATTCATGTTAATTGTAATAAATAAAAAAATTCAAAATTGCAAATACAAGGTTAACCTTACAAAGATTTATTGTTTTTTCTTAAAGTGTTTGGAGAACATTAATACTTTAAGTTTAGATGCTCCCTTGGTTGTTCTCGTATGGCAAGATTTTTTTGCTGATGCGTTAGGAGTTGAGCTAAATTATTCAATTAGGTTGGTTTTTTTACTTTCTGTTTGGTTAGCCTACAGTGCTGACCGAATATTGGAATGTGTAGGAGCAAGGTCGGGAAAACAATTGTTTAAAAGACATTTGTTTTTTTATCAAAATTACAAAAAATTTGGTTTGATTTGGCTTATTGTCTTTATTACCGCAACTGTAATTAGTTGTGTAAGTTTCGAACTGACTGAATTTTTTTACTGCTTAGGTCTTTTTTTTGTCGTTTTGGTAAATCAAGTCTGGAGTTTTTTCGAACCGATATATTTAAAAGTAATTCCAAAACCTTTTCGAACCTCAATTATTCTAGCGATTGCATCTGCATTACTGCCCGCTCTGCTGTGCGATGGTTTAAAAGTCTGGGATTACCTATTGATATTTTTGGTCACTCACCTCTTTTGGATTAATTGTGTGTTAAGCAAATCTTGGGAATGTGAAAACTACGCTTTAACAGATCTTTCCATTGGTACTTCTTTAAATATTCAAAATCTATATATTGGAGTTTGTTTAATTACTATAATGTTAGTCTTTATAAACCTGTCTCTCTATTTCTGCAGTGTTCAATTACGAAACATAGGTCTCAGCTTAATATTTTCATTTTATTTTACAATTATACTTTTGATGAAATCAAATATGTCTAAGAATAAAAAAAGAATTTTATTAGATCAATTTTATTGGATTATCCCTTTATGCTATAGTTTTGTGCAAATATTATGAGCTTTGATCGCATTGCCCCTCTTTATAATATTGGAGAAAATGTTTTCTTTGGAAATCAATTAAATTTAGCTAGAACGGTATTTATAAGTGAATTCGCTAAATGTCGCTCGGTACTTTTATTGGGTGAGGGTAGGGGGAGATTTCTCCAAGAATTACTTGCGATTAACCGAAAATGTTCTGTAACAATCGTAGATTCATCTTCCAGTATGGTTCGGTATCAAAAATCAAAAATCTCGACGTCAGATTTTGACCGCGTTTATTTTAACTGTGTTTCAATAGAATCTTTCTCTACTAATAAAAAATTTGATTTAATATGTTCATTTTTCTTTTGGGATTGTTTCACTGCTCGGCAGATCGATAAGTTGGTGGCATCATACAGTACACTTTTATTAAAAAACGGTTTGTGGATTAACAGTGATTTTATCGATTCAGTGAATTTTAAAAATTATATTCCTTTTATTAAAATCCGATTGTTGTATTTATTATTCCACTTAACTACGGAAATTCGTGCATGGCGTGTAGAACCATTTAAAAAATTTGCCCAAGAAAATAGCCTGAGATCATTGAAATTTCATGAAACTAATAAAAATTTCATTTATACAGAACTTTATCAAAAGATAATCTAATTGAGATTTTCGGTCTAAAATTCTTGACCACCAGTAGCCTAGCTACAAAATAGATCGTTCTGTTGCTTGATGAGCTGGTTATATGGAATATACTATCTCTTCACACTAAACTTTTTAAATATGACATTACCCCAAAAACAAGGATTGTATGATCCCGCAAACGAACATGAAAATTGCGGAATAGGTTTGATTGTAGACATGAAGGGCAGACGCTCTCACGAAATTGTTCAAGGAGCACTCGAAATTTGCGTTAATTTAGATCACCGAGGCGGGTGCGGATGTGACCCAATCACTGGAGATGGTGCTGGGTTATTTATCCAGATCCCTGACAAGTTTCTGAGAAAATCATGCTTTTCTGAAATGTCTTTAACCTTACCACCTGAAGGTGATTATGGTGCAGCATTCATCTACCTTTCTAAGGATGAAAATTTATATTTGAACGAAAAGACTGTAACTGCGGAAGTTCTAGGTGAACTAGAAATGGAATTGCTTGGTTGGAGAACTGTTCCTGTAAGAAGCGAAATTCTCGGAAAAGCTTCGGCTGAATGTGAACCTAGAATGGAACAGCTTTTTGTCAAACGCCCCCAAGGGATCGAGCGAGGCTTACCTTTTGAAAGAAAACTTTACTTAGCCCGAAGGATCATCAGTCATCGCTTACGTTTCAGTTCAAAGGACCCTGATGTCAGTTTTCATGTAAGTTCGTTTTCCTCCAAAACAATGACTTACAAGGGAATGTTGACTACCCAACAACTAACGGATTACTTCCCGGATCTTCTTGATCCTTCTATGGAGTCTGCCCTAGCACTAACACATTCGAGATTTTCAACTAATACATTTCCTAGTTGGCACAGGGCTCAACCGTTTCGGTATTTATGTCATAATCGTGAAATTAATACTGTTCGGGGGAACGAGAATTGGTTGTATGCTCGTCAAATGCAACTTGCTAGTAATGTATTTGGAGATGATGTCAAAAAATTGCTCCCGATCATAAGAGAAGACGGTTCAGATTCTCAAAAGTTTGATAACTGTTTGGAGTTTCTGATACTGTCAGGTCGAAGTTTATCTCATGCAATGATGATGATGATTCCAGAACCCTGGGAAAAGCATCAGGACATGCCTCAGTTTAAACGTGACTTTTATGAATTTCATGCATGCGTCATGGAACCATGGGATGGTCCCGCCTCCATTGCTTTTTCCGATGGTACTCAAATTGGTGCCGTATTAGATAGGAATGGACTGAGACCATCTCGTTACTATGTAACTAAGGATGATAAAGTAATACTAGCTTCCGAGGTTGGGGTTCTTTCTTCCATCGATCCGCTGAATGTTGTCAAGAAAGGCCGACTTGAACCTGGGAGAATGTTTTTAATCGATATGGACCAGGGCAGAATCATTGACGATACTGAGCTCAAAAAATCGATTGCAGAAGAACAACCGTATGGTCTGTGGCTTAAGGAATCGATGATAAACTCAAATTCCTTACCTTTGCCTCAAATCATAACGGAGGACGATTTTTCCTCAATTGTTGTTACACAAAAGGCATTTGGTTACACTTTCGAAGATCTAAAGTTCTTGATTGGACCCAGTGCTCAATCCGGCAAGCAACCTCTTGGTTCAATGGGCAACGATTCTCCATTGGCAGTCCTTTCAGATAAGTCGCAATCTCTCTACAATTATTTCAAGCAGCTTTTTGCCCAGGTAACTAATCCCCCTATTGATCCCATAAGAGAGGAATTAGTGACTGCTTCAATTAGCTTTGTTGGCTCTGAAGGTAATTTAACAAAACCTGGGCCGAAAAGTTGTAAGTTAATAAAATACGATTCTCCATTGATAGATGACATTCAAACGGCTCAACTCAAGGGGAAATTGCCTTCAGGTTTTATGTCCTCAACTTTACCAATTTTGTTTAAGCCTAATAGTGCAAAACTTCATGGTGAAGACCTTGAAATTGCCTTAGAGGCATTATTCCGGAAAGCCGATGAAGCCATTATTGAAGGTGTTAATGTTTTAATTTTATCTGATCGTGAGTTGTCTTCTGAGAGGGCTGCTATGCCGGCATTATTGGCATGTTCAGGTTTGCACCATCACCTTACCAGAAATGGAACTAGGACTAAAGTATCGCTCGTTCTTGAATCGGGAGAGCCTCGTGAGGTTCAACACTTTGCACTACTCATTGGGTATGGAGTGGATTTGATTAATCCATATTTAGCACTTCAAACAGTTCGTCACATGATATCCACAGGTGATATTAAAGGTGACCCTGTGCTTGCATGTAAGCATTTCCTGAAAGCCAACCTCAATGGAGTCATCAAGACAATGTCCAAGATGGGTATCTCTACCGTTGCTTCTTATCGGGGTGCTCAAATTTTTGAGTCAATTGGATTGAATCAATTACTGATAGATAAATACTTTACTAAAACTGCTACAAGGGTAGAGGGAATAGGAATTGATGCAATTGCTTCTGAATCTCGTCATCGTCATAGCTTTGCCTTCGCGCCTAGGCCTGATGAACGGGCTTTACCTTTAGACCCTGGAGGAGTTTATCAATGGAGAGCTACGGGGGAAAAGCATTTATTTAACCCAAACACTATTCATAAATTACAAAAAGCTACACGGCTTGGAGACTATGAGGTTTTTAGGGAGTACTCGAATGCTGTAAATGACCAGTCTCGCGACCTCTTCACATTAAGGGGGTTGATGGAATTCAAGTTTGCAGATCAAAATGAAATTCCGCTAGAAGAGGTCGAACCCGCTTCAGAAATTGTCAAAAGATTCAAAACAGGTGCGATGTCTTATGGTTCTATTTCCAAAGAAGCACATGAAAGTTTAGCCATTGCGATGAACCGAATTGGAGGTAAATCGAACACTGGAGAAGGAGGAGAGGATCTCGATCGGTTTACACCAGACCCTGACGGAACTTCGCGTAGGTCGGCAATTAAACAAGTGGCAAGCGGCAGATTTGGCGTAACGAGTTACTATTTGGTCAATTCCGACGAAATCCAAATTAAAATTGTTCAAGGTGCTAAGCCCGGAGAGGGAGGAGAACTTCCAGGCCATAAAGTCTTACCGCCTATCGCAAAGACCCGTGGCACCACACCTGGTGTAGGATTAATTTCTCCTCCTCCCCATCACGATATCTATTCAATTGAAGATTTAGCTGAATTGATCCATGATCTTAAAAACTCCAACATTCATGCACGAGTAAATGTAAAACTTGTTTCTGAAGTAGGAGTAGGTACCATCGCGGCAGGAGTAGCCAAAGCCAAAGCCGATGTAATTCTTGTTTCTGGATATGATGGTGGGACTGGAGCATCTCCTCGGTCTTCAATTCAACATGCGGGAGCACCATGGGAATTAGGGGTCGCAGAAACAAACCAAACTCTACTATTGAATGACCTTCGAAGTCGAATCGTTCTAGAAACCGATGGCCAGCTAAAAACTGGCCGGGATGTTGCCATTGCATGTTTATTAGGTGCGGAGGAATTCGGATTTGCTACTGCTCCATTAGTCACACTTGGATGTTTAATGATGAGAGTCTGCCATAAAAATACTTGCCCCGTTGGTATTGCTACTCAGGATCCTCGACTCCGTGAAAAATTTGCAGGAGGTGCAGATGCGGTAGTGAATTTCATGCAGTTTATTGCCGAGGAAATGCGTGAAATGATGGCCAAGCTCGGATTTCGATCAATTAATGAAATGGTTGGCCGAGTGGATAAGCTTGAACTACGAAATGCGGTGGATCATTGGAAGGCAAAGGGTCTTGATTATTCTAAGATTTTATATCGTCCTGAAGTAGGTCCTGAAGTGGGTACATACTGTCAAATGAAGCAGGATCATTTGCTTAATAATTCACTCGATCTTAGAGAAATCCTGAATGCTTCAAAACCTGCACTTGAGAATGGTGAATCGGTTGAAATTGATTTGCCTGTAGTGAACACCGATCGTGTAGTGGGTACTATTACAGGTGCTGAAGTATCGAGAAAGTTTGGCCCAGTTGGATTACCAGATGATTCCATTACCATAAAGTTAAACGGTTCTGCTGGACAAAGCTTGGGAGCTTTTTGCCCCAATGGTATGACTTTTAAGGTGGAGGGAGACACGAATGATTATTGTGGAAAAGGACTATCCGGGGCTAAGATAATAGTTCGACCACCTGAGAATTCATCTTTTATTGCTCACGAAAACATTATTACCGGTAATGTATGTTTTTATGGTGCTACTGGGGGGGAGGCATACATTGCCGGAGTTGCAGGTGAAAGATTTTGTGTGAGAAACTCAGGTGTCAAAGCAGTTGTTGAAGGTCTTGGCGATCATGGATGTGAATACATGACAGGCGGACTCGTTTTGTGCCTTGGCAAAACCGGTAGGAACTTTGCCGCCGGTATGTCTGGCGGAGTTGCTTATGTTCTTGATGAGGATGGTCAGTTTTCGAACAAAAGATTAAATCATGAAATGGTCAAAGTGTACCCTTTGGTAGAATGTGATGATTCGGAAATCCTCGAAATCAAAGAATTGATTTCAAAGCATGTTGATTACACGGGTTCGCAAAGGGGACAAGATATACTTGGAGATTGGGACACATTTTCCAACAAGTTTCTCAAGATTTTACCCGAAGATTATGAGCGAGTTTTACATGCATTGAAAAAAGCAGAAGAACGAGGATTAAAAGGAGATGATGCAGCACAGGCAGCATTCGAAGAAAATGTGGCCGCCGGCCATTAGTATAAACTTCATTAAGGAGATTTAAAAAAGTTATGGGAAAACCTACAGGATTTTTAGAACATAAAAGACGACCAATTCCAAATCGTGCTCCAACTGAGCGTGTGAAAGACTGGAATGAAATACACGAACCTTTCGAAGAAGAGAAGGTTCGTGTGCAGGGGGCAAGGTGTATGGATTGCGGAACACCTTATTGCCATACAGGAATGACAATAAGCAACATGGCAAGTGGATGCCCGGTCAATAACTTGATACCGGAATGGAATGACCTTGTTTATAACAATAAATGGGAAGATGCTTTAGAGAGGCTTCACAAAACAAATAATTTCCCGGAGTTTACTGGTCGGGTATGCCCTGCACCATGTGAGGGGTCTTGCGTACTGGGTGTTATTGAACCACCAGTAGCAATTAAAAGTATTGAATGTTCCATTATTGATAAGGGCTTTGCGGAAGGGTGGGTGAAACCAAATCCCCCCAAATCTCGATCAGGCAAAAAGGTAGCAGTTGTGGGGTCAGGACCAGCAGGTTTGTCGGCGGCAGATCAATTAAACAAAGCTGGACATTTAGTAACTGTTTTCGAGCGGGCAGATAGAATTGGCGGACTACTTGTTTATGGAATTCCTAACATGAAACTAGATAAGGAAATCGTACAACGACGAGTCGATTTATTGAGTGAGGAAGGAATTGAATTTGTTGTATCAACCGAGATCGGTAAAGACATATCCGCCAAACAATTACTGGAAGATTACGATTCGGTCTTGCTTTGTTGTGGTGCAACGAAACCTCGCGACCTCCCTGTTGAGGGACGGGATCTTAATGGTGTTCATTTTGCGATGGAATTTTTAACCAAAAATACGCAGGGACTGTTAGAACTCAAAGACATCACCTCATTTGAGACAGCGGCAAAAGGAAAAGATGCAGTTGTAATAGGGGGTGGAGATACTGGTACTGATTGTGTAGGAACTTCGTTGCGCCATGGTTGCACAAGCATAACTCAGCTTGAAATTATGCCGCGACCTCCTGAAGAACGTGCTTCTGATAATCCATGGCCTGAATGGCCCAAAGTTTACAAAATGGACTATGGCCAAGAGGAAGCGAAAGAGATTTTTGGCGATGATCCACGAAATTACTTAACAGCAACAAAGAAATTCATTGGTGATGATAATGGTAATTTAAAAGCCGTACTGATTCATGAAATTGAATGGAAGCAAGATAATGGGCGCTTCACACCGGTTGAGGTTCCCGGTTCAGAGCGCGAAATCCCAGCACAAGTAGCATTTTTAGCCATGGGCTTTCTTGGACCTGAAGATATCATCGCGGAGGAATTAGGTCTGGAACGAGATTCGCGATCCAACATTAACGCTGAATATGGAAAATTTAACACAAACATTGAAGGAGTCTTTTCTGCTGGTGACATGAGAAGAGGGCAGTCGCTTATTGTTTGGGCAATTAATGAAGGTAGGGCAGCTGCAAGGGAATGTGATCGTTTTCTAATGGGCGAAACTTCTTTGCCATAATCTTTATGCAGGTTGTTTGCCTAGATTTAGAGGGAGTACTTGTCCCCGAAATTTGGATTGCATTTGCCGAAGAAACGGGAGTGCATGAATTAAAACGCACTACTAGAGATGAACCCGACTATGAGGTACTTATGCAGTATCGTTTGGATATTCTTGCCAAGAATGGTTTCACTCTAACACAGATACAAGAGGTCATTGGCACATTAGATCCTTTTCCAGGTGCATTAGAATTTGTAGAGGCGATTAGAGAAGATTATGAATTAATTATTCTATCGGATACATTTAAAGAATTTGCGGGTCCTTTGATGAAAAAGCTGCGGTATCCGACTTTATTCTGCCACGAGCTTGTTGTAGATGAAAATGATAAAATAAAGGCGATTCAATTGAGACTTGCTGACCATAAAAGAAAAACGGTTCAGTATCTTCAGAAACTTAACTTTGAGGTCATCGCATCGGGAGATAGTTACAATGATATTGGAATGTTAAAGACTGCTGATCATTGCACCTTATTTAACCCCCCGAGTTCCCTCGTGGGCGAGTATCCTGATATGCCTATTGTAACTGATTATCAGCAATTGCACTCTTTTATACAAAAAACAGCCTTATGATCTCGCTACTTGTAGGAACAAATCGAGAGGGTAGTTTATCTTCTGTTTTGACTAACTGGCTGGGACAGGTTTACCAAGAACTTGGTGTTGAGTATAAAGTTTTAGAGTTGAGCGATCTTCCCCTCGAAACTTTTTCTCCAAAAGCTTACACAAATAAACCGAAAAAAGTAGAGGAATTTACAGAATTCATTCTAAATTCTTCTGGCTTAGTTGTGGTAACTCCAGAGTACAATGGAAGTATGAGCGGGGCTTTAAAGTTGTTTATCGATATGTTGCCTTATCCTGAAAGCTTTGAAAATAGGCCTATTTGTTATGTGGGTATCGCGTCCGGACAGTTTGGTGCACTTCGCCCTGTCGAACACCTACAGCAAGTGTTTGGATATCGAAATGCCTATAATTTTCCAAAGCGTGTTTTTGTACCAGCAGTCTATGAATCAGTCGATAAGGAAAAAGGGGTTGTCTGTGAGGATTTGTCTAAAAGGTTACGTGAACAAGCAACTGGCTTTATCAAATATTGTAGCTCATTGGGAAAAAAGTTTTAACATTTACTCCTTTTTAAGTTTAGGCAAGAATTGGTTTTAGCACACGCCCATGCACATCGGTGAGCCTTAAATCTCGACCACCATGTCGAAAGGTCAGGTTTTCATGGTTTAATCCTAAAAGGTGCAACACCGTAGCCCAAAGGTCATAGAAGTCACATTTATTTTCGGTGACATGATATCCAAATTCATCGGTTGATCCATATACGGTTCCTCCTTTAATACCTCCACCCGCCATCCATATGGAAAATCCGTATGGGTTATGATCTCTTCCATCAGATCCTTGGGAGAATGGAGTACGTCCAAATTCACCTGCCCAAACAACTAGAGTTTCGTCCAGTAAACCACGAATTTTTAAATCTTGAAGCAGGGCGGCTATCGGTTGATCCACTTGGTGGGCCATGGCTGCATGGCCTTTTTCCAAAACACCATGCTGATCCCATGGGTTAGCTGCTCCTCCCGCTCCAGTTTTTTCTGTCAAACAGCTTAGCTCGACGAAACGAACACCTCTTTCCACCAACCTACGAGCCAGAAGGCACTGCCTTGCATAACTTGCTTTTTGAACATCTGTAGAGTCCAGGCCATAAAATTTTTTAGTGGCATCTGTTTCTCCTTTGAGATCACACAAATCGGGAACAGCAGCTTGCATTTTATAAGCAACTTCATGATTTTGAATGGCAGCTTCGACTTGTTGATTATATCCAACTTTTTGGAGAAATTGCTGATCGAAGGATTTATGAAAATCTAATCTTTTACGTTGCAAGGAATTTGATTCTTTTGGTGTTACATTATTGATGGGTTCCTCCTTGTCGACTTGGAGGATAGAGCCTTGGTTGTTTGCGGGTAGATACCCACTGCCGTATAATCCGACTCCTCCATGGGGTGGAATCGATCCTCCACTATGCAAAACAACAAAGCCAGGTAAGTTTTGATTAAGGTTACCCAGTCCATAATTTACCCAAGCCCCAGCGGTGGGGTGTCCCATGAAAGGAAATCCAGTATGAATAGCATAATTTCCCTGTGCATGCTCGTTCACTTTGCTGGTCATGGAGCGAATCACGGCAATTTCATCGATCATCCCAGCTGTTCGTGGAAATATTGAGCTAACCGGAATTCCACTTTGTCCATACCTCTTAAATTTGAAGGGGGAGGGGAAAACATTTCCGTTATTATTAAATTGTGTTCGCTCGACCTTGACCGGCATTGGCTGACCACCGTACTTTTCAAGGGTCGGCTTCGGGTCAAATGTATCGATATGCGAAACTCCACCTGACATGTAGCAGAAGATTACACTTTTAGCCTTGGGTGTGAAGTGCGGTTTTGCAGAAAGTTGGTTCTGTCCGAGTAGTCCTTGGAGGGCAAGCATACCAAAGCCACTTGAGCAAGTAGAGAGCATTTTACGGCGACTGAGTAAGTTGTTCATCGGGAATCTATTTTAAATAAATGAATTCTTTCATATTAAAAAGAGCGAGTGCTAGATCTTGAAGTTTTGTTTTATCTCCAACTACGGTCGCGTCTAGATCTCGAAGTCTTTCTTCTAAAGATTTTTTTTGTGCCGTAAGATTTGCGTACAGTTTCATTTCTTCAGTAGAGAGAGATTTTTCAACTTCCTTTAAACTTACATATGAATTTGGATGAAAGATTGCATTGATTTCACTTTGGGTAAGGGCTCGGTCATAAACAGAAGCCTGATTAATACTACCGTGTAACATACGTTGAGAATTAGCCGGGAGGTGTCTGACACCAAAAGTAAGTACAGATTTATTTTTCTGATACTTGTAAAGATTGGTAGAGTAAGGTTTGCCATACATTTTTCCATTGCGGTATCCAGTGATTTTTCCATCAGTGGAATAAGTTATGGCGATATGAACTAATTGGTTATGTGCAAGATTTTCAGGGGGTGCGAAAGGAAAAGACATTGTTCTGGAAAAACCATTACTACCTGACATCCATTTTCTAGGCTCTTTTTCGGCAAAGACAATTGAATCAAAAACACCACCATTCAAATTTTGGATAGTGATAACACCTCCAGAGCGCTGATTGAGATTATCGAGTTGTACCCACGAAGAAAGTGTTTTTTCGCTAATCTCGATTGGTAGGGTATTGGTTACTGCATATCCTCCTTTGCGAAGAATTAATCTTCCATTTTCTACAGCAGCACCATTTTTGAGGTTGGCTTTCAGACCAAGTATTTGATCTTTAAGTCCGCTTTCAAAGTTCCATTGAAGAACTGGACCAGGAGAATACTTTTTCATTGAATCTTTAAAAGATTTTTTGTCTTTGATTAATTTCTCTCGAACAGGGTCAATGATTTCAGAAATTTCTTGGCTGAGTTTTAATTTCTTCTCCTGTAATTCCAGTAATATATTTTTCTCTTTCGCACTTTCCTTATCCAAAACCGTTAAATAATCCATTGATTTTTTGATCTCATTTTGAGTTGGATTTCTTCCTAGGGAATTTCGAAACATAACAGATATTCTGTCTTTCAAATCACCATTCCTGTGTAGGTTTGCAAATTCTCTTGCTGCTCTGATCACAAGGGGGTCATTCATAAGCGTTAGTGACTGAGCAGGTACATTTGTAACATCACGTCTACCTTTGGTTGAGGAGGGAACGGGGGCATCAAAGACAGATAAGAAGGGGTCTAAGGAATTCCGCTTCATTTGTCTGTAAACCGATCTTCTTCGACTGTTAGGAGGTTCGGAATTTCCTTCAGCAACCCGGTCTAATTTGATTCTACCCGAAATCAAAAGCATTGAGTCATAAATGGCTTCGGCTTCTAGCCTGCGAAGATTAGCATGAGAAAGTAGTAAGTTATTTGGATCGATCTGTTGTGCTTTAGCAGAAGGTTTTGAAGATGCCCGAAAAGCTTTGCTTGTGACAAGAAACTTGATCGTGGTTTTAATGGACCATCCGTCTTCTCGAAATTTGGTGGCAAGGAAATCTAGGAGTTCCGGGTGTGAGGGTTTTTCTCCTAATCTTCCGAAGTTGTCTGGGGTTCTGACAATTCCGTGGCCGAATAAATGGTGCCAAATCCGATTTACCATAACCCGGGATGTAAAAGGGTTATCTTTTCGCAATAGATCTTCCGCGAATTCTAATCTACCAGTGGAGTCATTGGGGTAGGGGGTAGGATCAATCACCTCCAAAAATCTTCGAGGTACTTCATGTGCGGGTTTCTTGTGATTTCCTCTTTCAAATAATGTTTGTTCAAAAGGTTCTCCGTCCAATAACCCTGGAACCAGGCGTGGTGCTTTGACCAGAGATTCAATTTTACGATATTTTAAAACGAAATTTTTACAGCTTGGTACCTTTTTTTGAGAATTGGGTAGGATGCCTTGTTTGATCAATGAATTAAGAATTCTAGCTTGTGCATCCGTTAGGGTATCATTTTTCCAAGCTATGATTGCATCCTTACTTACCTCAGCATAGATATTTCCAATGTCTTGTGAGTTTTTCGGGGGTAAAGAAGCGGTAAATAAGGGAGATAGAATTTCAGATACTTCATCTTTTGGGGCAGATTCATTATGGGAGGCATAAAAAGCCTCTGTTACTCCGAACCAAGATCGTTCAGCATTTCCTGCTTCTACTGGATGGTCACGGTTGGTAGTTACTTCGAGGTATCCAGTCTCTCCTTCCCAATAGTCCGTCTTAAAGCGGAGCCATTTCTCCACTGTAGGCTCAGGGGAGGACTTTGGGTATACAGTTCCTCTTCTCGGATAATTCCACACTGAGTACCGAACGGTGGTACCCTTGTCTCCGATAACACGAATCCAAAGGTTGCCTTTTTCAAATTTAAATCGTGGAGAAGAAAGCGTTCCATTTTGCTTGGTGCTTAAAAGATGAGTGTAAACTCCAGCAGGCATGATATTATGTATTATTTCTTTGCCCTTAAAGCTTAGAGAGAATTGTCCCGCTTGTGATGAATGTTCGTTCAGTCCGGTTCCACTCTTTTTCCATTCTGCGTAACTCTTCTGCAAGCCTAGGTTCCAATAACTTTTGTTAGAATTTTGGCGACGCGAAACGAGCCGTTTTTCGCTCTCTTCAACCTGCTTCTTTAATCG
>JAQXBH010000145.1 GCA_029252505.1 Opitutales bacterium
AGTGCGATATTAGATTCTAGATTATTCGTCATACAATTATTTCTTTGAGCCAATATTGATTATTGGTGTACCATTGAACTGATTTCTCGAGCCCTTCTTCTAGAGAAACTTGGGGTTCCCAACCCAATAAATTTTTAGCCTTAGAAATATCTGCCCAGGTCTCCATCAGATCGGCCACATGGAAGGGCTTGTGATCAATCTTTGCTTTTTTACCCAATAACTGTTCCAACTTGGAAATAATGGTATTTAGGGAAACTGGATTTCTGCCACCGCCAAGGTTGATGATCTGATATCCGACATCCTCAATAGCAGCAATGGTTCCTCGAGCTATATCATCCACATAAGTAAAGTCGCGGGACTGTAATCCATCGCCAAACATTTGAATCGTTTCTTCCTCGGCGATCCATTTGATAAATCGGTAGGGAGACATGTCAGGGCGACCCGCAGGTCCAAATACAGTAAAATACCTGACCACGGATACATCGACTTGGTAAAGTTTATGATAACTGTATGCCATCAGTTCGCCGGCTTTCTTTGAGGCTGCATAGGGCGAAAGGGGCGCATTTACAGCCAGGTCCTCGGTAAAAGGCATTTTTTGTCCAGCATAGAGGGAGGATGTGGAAGCAAGGACAAGTTTCTTGCATCCTTGTACCCGCATGCACTCGAGTAAGTTGAGGGTACCTTCGGCATTGGTGGAAAGGTATACATGAGGGTTTTCCATGCTGTAACGAACCCCCGCACGGGCAGCTAAGTTGAGAACGGCATCAAATGGGCCCTCAGCCTGAAAAAGATTGGACAACTTGGCTTGATCTTCGATATCCAAACAAACAAAGGAAAAATTCACTGCATGAGGGTGATTTTTTAGTAGCTCGAGGCGCCAGTTCTTGAGCCGTACATCGTAGTAATCATTAAGGTTATCTACGCCAATGACTTGGTTGCCTTGATCGAGTAATTGTTGACAAACCTGCGATGCGATAAAACCGGCAACGCCGGTTACAAGATATTTTTTACTCATGCCTGAAAATATTTTTTTGGTTTTTGCTCGATGCAGTTTCGTGCATCAACGAGGGGAGAGGAATAACCACTGAAATCAAATTTTTTGTACTCTGTATGATTGGTGGAAACGAGAATCAAGTCGTAGATATCTTTAATCTCAACAGATTTCTTGCCAGTAAAATGAGCATGTTCACGAGTTGGTGGAATAACAGGTACAAATGAATCATTATATTCTACTGCTGCACCCTTTGCTTCCAGTTTCTCCATCAATACAAAGCTGGGAGATTCCCGGCAGTCATCGACATTTGCTTTGTAAGCAAGACCAAGAACTAAAATCTTGGATCCTTTAATTGCTTTACCCTCCTCATTGAGTGCATCTGCAACTTTGGAAATAACATAATCAGGCATGGCGGTATTGATCTCGCCCGCAAGTTCGATGAATCGTGTATTTTTACCAAATTCGCGAGCCTTCCAAGTGAGATAAAAGGGGTCAATTGGTATGCAATGCCCCCCTAAACCCGGTCCTGGTCGGAATGCCATATAACCAAACGGCTTAGTAGCTGCCGCGTCGATGACCTCATGAACATCAATCCCCATAGCCTCATAAACAATCTTAAGTTCGTTGACTAAAGCAATATTAACGCTCCGAAAAATATTTTCCAATAGTTTGGTGGCTTCTGCTGCACGACAAGAAGAAACAAGGTGAATCTTATCTAGGGCTTGCCCGTATAAAGCTTCAGCCATTTCTGCGCATTTGGAGGTGTATCCGCCCATTACTTTAGGAATGGTTTTAACTGATGCATCATCTCGCCCTGGATCTTCACGTTCAGGTGAATAGGCCAAGTGAAAGTCTACCCCAGCCTTGAGGTCGGAACCCTCTTCTAAAACCACACGGAGTTCATCCTCTGTGGTCCCTGGATAAGTGGTGGATTCAAGTGCGACAAAGACACCCTTTTGCAAATGGGGGGCAATGGTTCGCGCTGTATCCAAAACAAAGGAAAGATCAGGTTCGCGGTGATCATCTAGGGGAGTGGGAACACAGATAAGGATAGCCTCAACTTCAGACATACGAGATGGATCGGTCGTAGCTTCAAAGCGACCCGCATTTACCTGTTCAGCTATAGTTTCAGAAGGGAAATGTTTGAGGTAAGTTTTACCCGCGTTGATGGCTTCCACTTTCGAAGGATCAAGATCAAGTCCAAGGACAGAGACATCTGAGCGAGCAAACTGCAGGGACAGTGGCAGTCCGACATAACCCAAACCGACAACCGAAATCTTCGTAAAAGTCTTACTCATAGTTTTTATTTTTTATAGAATCTAAATAATTAAGGTTTCGTAAAAAACTTCTCAAAAATACCGCAAAGATACTAAGAAAAACTCCGCATACTCCCCCCAGAGCGACGATCAATTTACGGTTAGGCTTTGCTCGCCCTTCGGGTGCAACCGCAGGGTCAATTACTACTAAGGCAAAATCCTCATTCACATTAGCCAACATCGCTTTTTGTTTTTCAGATTCGAGAATGTTGTAAAGAACGGTGCGCATATCTTGCAAAGTAGTCTTAGCCAATTCCTGCTCGAGGTACCCTACCCGTTTTCTTGAATCGGTAATCGCTTTTTGGCGAAGTAGCTCATTCAATTGCTTGACCAAATCATTCGCCCATTTAGCGGCGACTATTGGATCTTTCCAGGAAATGGACAGCGAGATAAGACCTGATTTTTTATCTTCATCCACTGACAAAATGGTCTTAAAAAATCCGATAGCTTTTTGATCCGTAGGCTTATCTTCTTCAGATTCAACAATCCAAGACTGATTTTCTGGATCCCAGGCACCTTCAAAAAGGACCGGTAATAACTTATTCTTATCGATAAAAAACTTGAGGAACTTCCTCGACTCAAGGGTTGCTATAACTTGCTCGATATTGGAATCGCTCGGTATACTAATACCCGCCATAGTAGCCAATCCTCCAAATTGACCAATCGCGGATGATGCCCCAGATTTTTCATCCTGGGCGGGAGTCAATAAAGTTTCTGCCCTGAAAACCTCTGGGGAAAGTAGTGCATGGACTACTGCAAGCCCTGTGCAAACTATTGTAATTCCCACGATAACCTTCCATGCTCGCAGAAGGGTACGAATGAGTTCAAGTAGGTCGATCTCGTCTTCCTCGACAGGAGAATTCGACTCAACCATAACATACTTATTTGATGGATTGGAATTTTTGTTCATAAATTTTAGTAAAACACGCTACCGCCCTTGGCCGTTTACTAAGAGCAAAGCCAATCGGTGAAAACTAATACTTTTTTGTTTATTCAGAACTTTTTTTGGACAAACGATCGCTCTTTCCCACGATCATTTTCACCCAAGGCAACAACCGACTCATTTGCCGGTGCCAACCCGATAATATATTTTCCCGTCTCTGCCCTCTATTAGCAGACTCAAAATCTTCTTCATCGTCGAGCAAGTCTCGCAAATTCTCTAGCCGAGCTAATCCCTTTTCGAGGTGGGGCTCACCCTGCTCACGCAGAAAACCTGAAACAAGCTTGCGCAAACGAATTTCCGCAACGAATCGCTCCTTTCGGTCATCTCTTGCAAAAACTGAATTCACTGCGCCTAATTGCTTTAATGCACGAAGACCTTGGCTAGCTGAGCCCTTGCTAATACTCAGTAATTCCATTATGTCGATCATGGAAAGACTCTCATCCCTACAAAATAGCAAACCATATATTTGCCCTAAAGACTTAGGTAGACCAAAAGATTGAGACGCATTTAGGAATAGATCTATTATCGCGGACTCCCACTCTACCAAAAATTTGGTGGTGGATGAAAGACTTTTAGACTCATTGAAAATACGGACCATTTTTATTGTTTATACAAAAATAAAAAGGAGTTCAAGTTTTTTTGAACAACTTGAACACAGGCAGTGTACTATTATTTTAGAAAGAATTAACGGCGGCAGCAGTTACTGCAAGTTGGTAGATAATTTGGGTACTTGAAGTAAGGGTTTCCAACCACTTTCCTTTTTGTAAATTAATAGGCACAACAATTACATCACCCGGTTGTATATTTTTTTGACTTTGATTCCCACTAAACCAGCCGCTCCCTTTTTTAGTAAGAACAGCACCATTTGATTTTACCACAAATATTCTCTTTTCATCTGCATTCTGGGTAAAACCACCGCTCAAATTAATATATTGATCAACCGAAAAACCGGACTGGAAAAGATGGGATGTCGGAAATTGCACTTCACCTAATATACTTATCTCAGATGGCGTAGTTGGTATATGAAGTTTATCTCCAGCCCGAAGCGTAATTTGGGATGAGGTAGATTGACCTAACTGGGACTCCAAATCAATAACAAGCCTGCCTGCTGACTTAGAACTTTTTAATCTAGATAATAAACTCTCTGCAACTGAATTTGCTTTCTGAGCAGAATTTCCGCTAGTGGGAGAAAGCGATAGTGTAGCAATATCGCTCTCGAGTTGTTGGACCAATTTTTCTTTCTGTTCTTGCTCTCTTTCAACCAAGGAATTTCTTGTAAACACTGCACCCCGTGCAAATGAATCACTAGTCAATCCTCCCGCACGCTTAACGACTTCTCCAATTTTTTCGTTTTTCCGAATCGCATACACACCCGGGAACTTTACTTCGCCAGAAAGTGTAATGATACGATCATCCTGCCAGGATGGTATCTTTTTCACTGAAAGCACATCACCTGGTTTAAGTTTAAAATCCAAAGAATCTTCCGAAAGTAAAGACTGGAGTAATTTATGTTCAACAACAGCCTCCACATCCGTGTTATTAAAATCAACCTCTACGCGAGAAATCTCTGCAGCAAGAGAAAATGCTGATTCCTTTAAGCCACCAGCGGAAACGATTAAATTAGCAACTGTCATCCCTCTCACCAAAGGATATTCTCCGGGGAAATGGACTTCTCCGCTAACCGAAACCACCAATTTCCCAACTGCTGGTTCAGCATTAAATTCAAGTTCTTTTAAAAATGGCCGTATCAAACGTTCTCTTGCCTCGATATCGAACTTCGGAAGAAACAAAATTAGGTCTTTTGGTTGGAGGGCGATATTTTTTTCTTTTGTAATAACCCTAAACAATTCCGTTGGAGAAAAAGACAATACCTGCACCTGCCCATTTGGATCAAGTCGTCGGATTAAAGCATAATTTAAGTCTGCGTTATCAGAAAGTGAGGATTTATTTTTCACCACATCTAATAATTTAATTCCTGCTTTCCACTCGTATTCACCTGCACGGTCCACTTCCCCTTCCAGTTTAATAGAATTCTTTTTTAAATTTGTAGAGGAACCAATTATAATATTATCTCCATCCTGAACAGTGAGATTGGCATCAGGTCTGAAAGAAAGGGATTTTAATAACTTGTTTCCAAATTGATCCACTCTTATTAACTGTATATCAGAGGGATATGCACTGGAACTAAAACCACCTGCTAATTCGATAACATCTTTTAATTGGGTTGCATCCGTTAACTCATACAATCCGGGGCGAGCAACTTGACCACCAACTGATACGCGTCGCCCCACCCTAGGCAAAAATATGACATCTCCCTCGAGTAAAGAATCAACGGCTGGATTTTCTCCCTGTAAAAGCAAACTGTAAAAATCATAAACAATTTCGGTACTACCTTTTCTTTTAAGGGTCACATTTCGCAAAGATCCGTATTCAGTCAAACCACCGCTCTGCAAAAGTGCTTCCATAATTGTGCTCGTGGCTGATAATAATCGAATTCCAGGATTATTGAATTCACCAGCCAAAAATACCTTAATTAAACGAAC
>JAQXBH010000150.1 GCA_029252505.1 Opitutales bacterium
TTCCATTTAGCATTGATACGATTTCATGGTCTGAAATAAAAGTTCTCGATCCACCAGTTCATGGTAGGAGGATCCAAAAGGGAAAAAGCATTATGGGAATTGATTTGGAAAAAATCCAAAATAAATTGAGTGAAATGGATCACGAACTTTCAATCCTCACTTTAAATCACAAAATTCTTGCCTCTGAATTGAGGAGGGATGAACAAATCAACAAAATCGAACTGGATAAGATGAAGCGTTTGGAGCAATACAATCGTGACGAATTCACCCGGTATAAAAAAATCGAACTGCCTTATGAAAAAAAATCCGCCGCCTATGATCTAAAAAAATATGAAGAGAACCTATCCTATGTAATGGAGGAGTTGACTCAATTAAGGAAAATGTATGAAGCGGATGATTTGACTGAAGAAACCGAGGAAATCATCCTTCAACGTACCCAAAATGATGTAAACCGGATGAAGTTTTCACTCGAAGGTGCTAAAATTAGAAAAGATAAAACTTTAAAGCTCGAAATTCCACAATCCGAGTCTGAAAAGCAGGTCTCCTTCGAAAAGAAAATTCTTTCCTACAATGCAAATCGAATTATTAAACCGGCAGAGTTGAGGAAAAAAAACCTGGAGATAAAAAAGGCCGAAGAAGAAAAGAGAATTTCAACTGAAAATAAAATAAAACTAGAAAAAGATTTACTCAGATTAAATGCCCTATCACCTACAACCGGGACCTTATTTGTTGGGACATTCGATCGTGGAAAATGGTCAGGAACTAAACTTTTCGAAGCGAAATTGAAAAAAGGCGGTCTTTTAAAACAGTACGAGGAATTTATTACCATCTGTCCCCTTCAAAATATGCAGGCGAGAATTAAAATACCCGAGAAAAATCTTCTCGAAATTTCTGGTGTAAGAAACGGTAAATTAATTCCCGGCACCAATTCCAGTCAAAAGTTGAACGCCAACATTAAAGAAATCAAAAAGCTCCCAATCGAACCGAAAAGCTATGATGCAGTGGTTCATTTTACAATTCCCGATGGAGAAAAACTTCCGCTTCCCGGTTCATCCTGTATTTTAAAAATAATCACTTACCAAAACAAGAACGCCATCACAGTGCCGAAGGCTTCCGTTTTTAAGGAAGAGCACGATCCGGAAATCAGCTATGTTTATCTTCTCTCCTCCAAGGGGAAACCGGAGAAGAAAATGGTAAAGACTGGAAAAACTTCTGGTGACCGAATCGAAATAGTGAAGGGTATTCAATTAAATACGAAAATTTTAAAGGAAAAACCGGACGCTTAGACTTCGATTTCATTCTTAGAATCAACTGGAAGTTCCAATGATTTTTTTTATACAATCCTTTCTGTTGTGTTGCGTCAGTATTTCCCTCCTTTATTCAACTGATCATAACTCGTCCTTCCAAAATGTACGAGTGCTCAGGGATGCAATTTCTGATGGGTCTCAGTTTCTCCTTCAAAACCAAAATGAAGACGGTTCGTGGGGTACAGCACAACAAACCAAGGGATTAAATATTTATGCTCCTATCCCGGGAGCACATCGAGCCTTTCGATTGGCATGCACGGCCCTCTCCATGTCTGCTCTGCTTGATGTTCAGAAAGATAACACGGCTTTTCATGATACTATTACCAAGGGCAAAGAATATCTGCTTGAAAATCTCAGTAATCTTCGTCGGGCCACTCCTATGGCTATATATAATGTATGGTCCCACGCTTATGGTATTCAGGCATTGGTTAGATTATATAAATTTTCCACTGATAAAAATGAAAAAGAAAAAATTAGGGGGTTGATAAGACAACAAATCTCAATGCTTCAAAAATATGAGTCCATTGACGGTGGATGGGGATACTATGACTTTAACGCCCAAACCAAACAACCTTCGGGATCTTCTATATCCTTTGTCAACGCCACTGCATTGGTAGCATTAAAGGAAGCAGAAGAGATCGGAGTTACAGTACCCAGTAAAATGGTTCAAAAAGCATTGGACGCCATACGAAGGCAGCGCCTTCCGGATCACAGTTACCTCTATGGTGAATACTTAAAGAACAAACCTAGAAGAGGAATCAACCGACCCGCAGGAAGCCTGGGACGTTCTCATGCATGCAACTTAGCTCTTCAGGTTTGGGGGGATAAAACGGTGACAGCAAAAGTTCATAAAATATGCCTAGACCGTCTAGTGAATAGAAACGGATGGCTTGACATAGCACGAAAAAGACCGATTCCTCATGAATCTTGGTTCGCAGTTGCAGGATACTTTTTTTACTACGGACATTTATACGCCTCCCTCTGCATTGAAAAGCTACCTATTAATCAACAGGCTCATTATCAGAATAAACTTTCACAAATCCTAATTCCTCTGCAGGAAAAAGACGGTTCGTGGTGGGACTTCCCTTTTTATAACTACCATCAACAATACGGTACAGCGATGGCTTTAATCAGTCTTAAAAGCTGCCTTCCTTAATACTCCTTGATCGAGAATTCACTGAAATGAGCGTCCCCAAACTTATTCTCACATTCTTGTGAGAACCAATAATTCTTTAATTCAGTATCCACCTCATCTACCATCTTACCAACCTGACTATCTGTCCCCTCTACTAATAACTCAACCTTACCATTATTTAAGTTCTTAATGTATCCAGAAATTACATATTTCTTTGAAATTTGTAATACCTTCCAACGAAATCCAACCCCTTGAACTTTTCCTGAGTAGGTTACTTGTATGCGAGACATTAGATTAAAAAGTTACAGAAGAAATTATTTGACCTTACTACATTAGGATGGAAATATGTTAATATTACTAACTTTCAAACCCAAGTGTAAAAATTTTCATGAGCCAATACGAATTTGAGAACAATCAGGAAGGTGAATGGGATGACAGTGGTGATGTTGCTTGGAACGAAGCGGATTGGCAAAAATTTTTACGGAATGCAGACAAGGAAGTATCTAAGTTCATTAGTGCTTACAATAAGGTATCTGGTAAACAAGATCGTATTGATGCAACTGCAGCAATTATGGGTTGGCATCGTGATGATTGGTCGTCGTTGGATGAAGAATTAGACGAGGAAATGATCAAACAAATACGGCCAATTGAAATGGAGGAACTGAGTAAGATGGAACCTTACACAATTCATAGGCACCCCATCTACATCTCAGCAACTGGGTTATATGCATACCTGAGGAATGCTTGGGAACATTACATGAGAAGTAATCGTGAAAAGACAGCTTCTCATTTAGCGTGGAGTTATTATGCAAGTCTATCAGACGGTGAAAAGCATTCTGTCCTTGCTGCGAGTTGCTTAGATTTAGGAGACTTCTTACTGGCAGTTTGTCATTTTAAAAAAGCACATGCCGCGTTAAATGAATCTCTTCGCTTGAACAGACTGTTTACTCATCAATCAGATTCCGTTTTTCGATCTTATCAGGCTGAGTCCAATATGAGACTGCATGATTTGCGCGAAATTTGGCTACGCGTAATGCATGATTGTAGAAAATGAATTTTAAATTATTCCCTTTAAAGAGCTCGTTTTAAACGAGCTTTTTTATTTTAATATTCAATTTACAACCTTTACATATGTAATTTTGGGTATGGTTTTAATATTCTAAAAGTGGATAGTTCGATATTGCCAAGAATTTCTACAGTGCAAATTATATAACCATGAAAAATTTAAATAATTTTATACTTTTTACCGTTGCCCCTTTTTTAATCTATAACCTAGAGGCAAAGAAACCTAATATATTGTTTATTTTTGCTGACGATCAATGCTACGAAACGGTTGGCGGACTGGGCTTAACAGATATTGAAACCCCTAATCTTGATCGCTTGATGAATTCGGGGACTAGTTTCACCCGGGCGTACAACATGGGTTCATGGAGTGGTGCGGTTTGCTTAGCAAGTCGGGCTATGTTAAATACTGGACGATTTATTTGGCGTGCAGAAAAAGTATCCAAGAAAGCCGAAACCGAACGGGAAAATGGAAGGTTTTGGTCCGAAAACATGAAGAGTGCCGGATACAAAACTTACATGACAGGGAAATGGCATGTCAACGCAAGTGCCGAAAAATGCTTTGATATCACTAGAAATGTACGGGGAGGTATGCCCAATCAAACGCCCGAGGGATACAACAGACCACTATCTGAAAAACCAGACCCATGGAGTCCCTTTGATCCGAAATTCGGTGGTTTTTGGAAGGGAGGAAAACATTGGAGTGAAATCGTGGCAGATGATGCAATTGATTATTTGGCAGATGCGAAAAAGCATGCAAATAAAAATCCATTCTTTGCATACATTGCTTTTAACGCACCCCATGATCCACGTCAGTCCCCAAAAGAATTTATTGATAAATACCCACTAGCACGAATCAAGCTGCCAACTAATTTCCTCCCCATGTATCCCTATAAAGATAAAATCGGGTGCCCTCATAAACTACGAGATGAAAAACTTGCTCCGATGCCTCGCACTGAGCATGCCATCAAAGTGAACCGACAAGAATACTACGCCATCATTACCCACATGGATCTTCAAATCGGACGAATTCTTGATTCATTAGAAAATTCAGGTATGGCAGACAACACCTACATCTTTTACTCCGCAGATCACGGATTAGGAGTTGGTCATCATGGATTATTAGGGAAGCAAAATCTTTATGAGCACAGTACTCGTGTTCCCTTTATTATTAAAGGACCCTCGATTCCAAAGGGGAAGCAAATCGAGTCGCCAATATATTTGCAAGATGTAATGGCAACAAGCTTGGCTCTGGCAGAGATTGAAAAACCCAAGCATGTAGAATTCAATAATATCCTACCACTCGCTCTAGGAAAGACGAAACATTCCCCCTATGGAGAGATTTACGGTGCTTATTTAGATGTTCAACGCTCCATTACTAAAAATGACATCAAACTACTCGCTTATCCTAATGTTCCCTTGCTCCGAGTTTATGATATTGAAAAAGACCCTGACGAAAAACAAGACTTAGCAACAACCCATAAAGGAAAAGTATTAATAAAAAAGCTTTTTCCACAATTAGTGAAATTACAAAAGAAAATGGGGGATTCCCTTGATCTATCGCAGTCTTTTCCACTTGCTGTGTCCAAGTAATAATTTGTGTTTTTAGTACTACTTACTCAGCAAGATCATTACAATATTTAGATTGATCGATTTGGAGTTACTGAGGACAGTATTTATTTTGATTAAATACCGAAATTGTAATTATTCAAGTTTACTTAACTGAAGGCATATGAGCCGCCTCTTATCTCGGGCAAAAAGAAAACCATCTGCGAAAGAAAAATGTGCCCTGGACTCAGAACCCAAAATTTGCTGTCGAAACAAAATATCACAACTTTTTGAGGATGTTTTTAAAATTACTAATTCACCGCTTTCCAGTAAGACAAGTATTTTATCGCTTACCCTGATCAAGTTTCCTGCACCCATTGAAGGAGACTCCCACATGATTTCACCGTCCACCAACCGAATACACCTGATTACCGGACTTCTTTCCTGCCTCCCATGAAATCCATAAATATACTCTCCTAACGCCACCGGGGTAGAATAGTGACAATCCAATATTCCTTTTTTATGCCATAACTTTTTGAATTGCGGTTTTTCTTTTTTATTATCTTCCAGATATTGCCAAAGCCCGGCACCCAGATCGTAGCAGGAAGAAAGGAACACCCTATTTCCTATAATTAGGGGCGATGTTGCATTTACCGAGGCATTTATTGGGGAACGGAATTGAGTAAAGAACTCCTCACGACCAGTATTGATATCCATAACAAGGAAGCCTTCTCTCATAAAAGAAAGAGAAAAAGATTTCCCGTTTACAAAAAAAGGAAGAGAAGATGAATAATCATTTCCATAAGGTTTGCTGGACCATAATGTTTTTCCACTTTTTAAGGAAAAAGCAACAAGCCCAACTGTATTTCCACCAACATCAAAAATGACTCGATCCCCTACAATTAACGGCGATGAACATCTACCAAAGAATCCTTTGGATGATTGGAAATCTTTTATTAGATCGCGTACCCAAATTGGTTTGCCAGTTGTTACATCTAGCCCACAAACCATTCCCTGAGCACCATGAGTTACAATCAAACCATTACGTATCGATGGTGTGGAACGAGGTCCATTGCCCATACCAAAGCTATCTTGGTATTCTGATAAGTAACTATGCCTCCAAATTTCTGCTCCAGTAGCAAAATTCAGGCAATGTATTATTTCGGCCTCTCCAATTCGGTCATGATAGTAAACAGAATTTTGATGAATTATAGGTGCCGACCAACCTGAACCAACCGAAATTTTCCATTTTATTTCAAACTCTTTTCCTTCTGGAGGTAAAGAAATGGAATTGTTTTCTGATGAACCGTTATAGTTTGGTCCCAGCCAATTACTCCAATTCTCTGCCATTGAGTGGTGAAGGGAAACCAGTAAAGATAAACCGATTAAAATAAATAAAAAATTCATAATTAATAGATCCTTCTAGCTACAAATTTTTTTATTGAACATTATAAACCTTGGCTTTCAGAGCATCTCCTAATCCAAGTTCTTTTGCATATTGAAAAAGTAACAACTCCTCTGATTTTCTTTCAATAAATCCAAGCTCTTTTCTTTTCGTAGTTAAAACGCTTAATGCAGCCCGATCGACAGAAAGTGGATTTTCGCTCAGCAAAAGAGTTGATTCCCGACCTAAAAACTCAGCATCAAATTTACCCGAATTTGCAAATTGGTACTGAGTTAGATCCATAATCGAATAAAGCCGACTTTCCCAAAGTTCTGGAATTGCTAGAATTTCGGCAACAGTTGCTGGAGCTAAAGTTGGTTTATTTAAAAATCTTTGATGATTCGAAATTGCGCCCGTAGTCATGTTTGCTGATGCACCTTCAATCCCGAGGCTTAAATGATCCATTGCAACCGATAAATTAATCCAAAATACATCGTTTAGAAAAAGTATACTGGGAAGATAGCTTTTCCTTTCTTCCGCTACTCGCATTAACCTGTCTAGGGGATATTGAAGAAAAAATCTTGCCCGGTCATGAATTGTGGGTGGCATGGGGCTATCATGGAGCCAAGTCGGATTAAAATAATTTGGATTGTGGGATGATATAACCTCGTAGCCTTGATAAAGATTATTTACTTTGCGAGGTGAACTAAACCCCGCTCTGGCAAGCGATAATTCATCGCGGTCTACAAGAAATATCTGATTTTTTTTATACCCACGCGTAGATAAAATATCCAATAAAGCATCAACTAACAAAGAAGAAACTTGTAGTCCGGGGGCATGCTTTGTTTTAATTTTAATTGCAATGTTGGATATTATTGAAGGTCTCAAATGAGGTCCCCCGCGACTTTCTGCTTCTAAAATTAATTTTCGTAATGAACTTAAATACTTTCCATTCAAGCTTTGTGCTCGAAAAACATCCATTGATCTAGTATCTATGATATCTACATTCCTATTGTTGAAAGGGGGTTCAGGGAATTGTACCTCTCCTTCAACAACTAACCGAAAGCAGACGGAGCTAATAAATAAAAAACATACGCTTGCTTGACGTTTCACCATCCTTTGAAAAAAATAATTCATGCACTTTATTAAAACATGCTTAATGATGGTTGCCTCAGGGTCAATCTCACTGATCATTTTTAGTTGTACTGAAGAACCACAAAATAACGAAACTGAAACCCAAACAGAAACTCCGGTAGTTAAGCCAGACTTATCGGATGCGATTCAGAAAAGAGTAGAAAAAAAACCAGAAGAAGCAGTCCTTCTATTGAGGACACTCAATAAAAACTTCCCCGACTCGCCTGCTATTTTAATTCAGCTTAGCCGGGCACTTGCTGATAGCGGACAGTATCCACTGGCAGCATTTCGGGTCGAGCAAGCAATCTCTGCAGGTTCGGATAAAGGTTTACTGCTCGAATGTGCAGAAATTTACCAACTTGCAGGTGATCTAGATTCCGCACAGGAACGCTTTAAGGAATACTTAATTGCATTTCCTGAAAATTTAAATGCGTGGCAAAAGTATGCTCGGACATTAATTTCAAACGGGAACGAAACGGAGGCATTAAATGCATTTGAAAAAGCAAATACACTTGCGAATCCCGAAGACTGCCTAATCGTTGCCGATCTATATACCAAAAAAGAAATCTATGTTAAAGCTGAGTATTGGTTTCGTGAATCCATGCAAAGAGAAAGTAAACCAAGTGTTCTGCCTCTGCTAGGATTGCTTCGGATAAAATTTCTGATGGGGGATGAAGGTGCAGCGGAAGCACTGATACTTGCAATTGAAAAATCCTTTCCAAATGAATTGAATAACGATTCTCGGCAAGAAGAATACAGCTCATTGATCATTAGAAGAAGACTTGCTGAATTTGGAAAAAGAGAAGTAGTTGTCCAAAACCTCTCGATTAGTGAATTGGCCCAAGAACTTTTAAGTGAACCTAAAAAAATAATACCCCCAGTTATTTCATCTGGTCCGAAGCTATCCCCCACCCTTTCTGATCCAGTATACATCGAAGAAACAGATAGCGAAGTTGTAGAAATAAGCGATAAACCCATTGGAACGCAAACCAGCTTGGCTGAAGCTTTTTCAATTGATAACTCGCAACTTATAAAACCAAGTTCACTTGAACTGGGTTGGAGCTCTTTTCTCTCCGGAAATTATTCTGATGCATTACTACATGCAAGAGATTCAATAAAATTGAACAGCAAAGATTCAGAGGCATGGCGGTTAACTTCACAAGCACATTTTCAATTAGGAGAAATTCGCGAAGCGGAGATGACAATCCTTGAAGCAATTCGTCATAACCCAATTGATTTAAAAACTCGTATGGATTACCTTAATATCGCCCGAGAAACTCTCTCACCAACCCGGTATCTAAGAGAGTTGGAAAAAACTCATGAACGATTCCCGAATTCCGGTGAAATTCTTTGGCAATTAGCGAGACGATACCATACCATTGAGCGCATGCCTGTTACCGCGGGAATATTATACAGAAAATTACTTACCATTGTACCTAAAGGAAGCGCACTTTACTACCAAGCTGAAATGGAATTAATCAAAATACAAAATCTGTAATAGAATTTATTTGATTATGCCCATGTATGCAGAAAATTTTGTAGAAGAACTGAAAGACCGAGTTGATTTGTATGATTTAATCAGTCCCTATGTTCAATTAAAAAAAAGCGGGGCAAAATGGGTTGGCTTAAGCCCATTTAACCAAGAAAAAACGCCCTCTTTTTATGTTGATTCGATCAAAGGCTTCTTTCATTGCTTTAGCTCTGGAGAAAAAGGAGATGCACTATCCTTTGTTCAAAAAGTGGAAAACCTAACTTTTCCTGAGGCAATTGAATTTCTTGCCAACCGATTCAGTATTCCAATTCGATATGCAGATAATGCAACTGGAAAATCAAACTCTTATCGAAAATCAATTAAATCAGACCTCTACGAAGTTCAGGAATTAGCGATGGTATGGTTTGCTGAACAATTTCATCAAAAAAATGATGAAAGTAAGGTTGCGCTTGATTACTGGATTAACCAAAGAAAATTTTCACTCGAAGATGCCAGTCAATTTGGAATTGGATACGCTCCGGTGGATCGCTTTGCACTAAGTCGCTACTTAGAAAAAAAGGGGATCAACGATACCATATTAAGTAAGTCTGGATTATTTAATGAGAAAAAACAGTCCGGACAGTTTGCTTCCCGGTTTTGCGGTCGCTTGATGATTCCAATAAGGGAAAAGATAGGGCGTGTTTGCGGATTTACTGCAAGACTACTATCCGTTACACCAGCTTGGGGAGACCGAAAATCTCCTAAGTATGTAAATTCTCCCGAAACCCCCATTTTTATTAAGGGCGATTTACTCTTCAACCTTCATCTTGCCAACAAGGAAATTGATGAAAATAAAGAATTTATTCTAGTAGAAGGTCAGCTTGATGCAATTCGATGTTGGCTCGAAGGTTTTAAAACAGTTGTGGCACCACAAGGCACTGCATTTAAGGATTCACAAGCTATGTTGTTACGAAAATCAAGTCCTAAGGGTGTCATTTGCCTACTTGATGGTGATGAGGCGGGACAAAAAGCAGCATTTTCTTACATTCCCACTTTCTTGCGGGTCGGACTGGATGCCCGTTTTACCTCGTTACCGGAGGGAAAAGACCCGGATCAAATTCTACTGGAGCAAGGTATGGAAGGATTAACCCAAATTTTGGAAGCGGGAGTATCGTCAATCGAATATGCAGTTCAATACAAACTTAAAGGAAAAAATAATCCACAAGCTTCCGAAATTAGGGCGATCAGTGAATTAGTGTTTTCTTCTATATCGGAAGTGGATTCTCTAATCATGCGAGATAGTTACCTAAAAGAACTCAGTCGTCATTTAAAGGTTTCCTTTCAAACGATGAATGAAGAATTCATTCATTTTAATCGA
The DNA here is from genome assembly GCA_029252505.1 of Opitutales bacterium. Taxonomy (GTDB): domain Bacteria; phylum Verrucomicrobiota; class Verrucomicrobiia; order Opitutales; family Seribacteraceae; genus Seribacter. Next base: position 10,420 of record JAQXBH010000150.1, read on the forward strand.
TCCAAACGACCCAAATACAAAGGAAACGATACTAAATCCACAACAATATCTTCAAAAAACTCCTCTCCGCGTTTGACAACTGCTGAAGATGATTTATTATTTTGTCTTTTGCATGATGATAGAGTTGCAAGCCCGCTTGCCCAAATTTTTGATCCTACTTGGCTTAACCTCGAAATTCCAGCGGGGAGGATTTTGGCTAAAATCATGGCAGAAACAATTGCAGACGGTCCTATCGAAGCCAATAGAATGGAAGAGTTTTTGGAAGATGATTCTGAAAGAAACGTCTTCCAACAAAACTATTTCCAAGAAGTTTCTTCTTTTGACGAAAATTCCTTTCTTCAACACGCAAACGAATGTCTACTTGCACTTTTCATCCGATCAATTAAACAGAAAGAAAAGAAAATTCTTCATGACCTTGATAAACCAGGAGATGGAGTTGACACCTTAAACACACTTCGTCACGAACTACTCGAACTCCGAAAAAACCGAAAAAACCCGCCTAAACTAATTTTCTCTGACAAGCCCACCCGATACTCACATGCCTAGAACTAAAAGTACCAAATCCACTACCAAACCTACTGTTAAGAAGGCCACAACGAAAAAAGCTACTGCTAAAAAGACACCTGAGATCAAAACTCCCGTCGAGAAAGAAAAGAAGTCGCCAGTTAAAAAAGTTCGTGTCTCCAAAACAACAAAAGAAGCAAAAGTTCCTGTTGAAAAAGTAGAAAAAGGAAAGAAATCAAAAACTGCGACTTCAGAGGCTAATAAAAAGAATTCATCAAGTTCCAAACTTACAGTCTCTGCCAAAGAAATTGCTAAGAAATTGGATAAAAATATCGAGCCCCACGCATTAAATGATGAAGTAACTGAAAAAGTTCGTGAATTAATTCACCTGTCAAGAGAGCAAGGTTACCTTACTTACAAAAATATTGATCAATCTTTGCCCGAAATTGCCAATCAACCAGAAGAACTTCAAAATGTTATTTCTATCTTTAATAACCTTGAAATTAAACTACTCGATTCCAATGAAGTAGATAAGTTCAAAAAGAAAAAGGAAGAAAGTGAAGAAGAAAATGCCCGCTCTAACCAAAGTGATATGCTCGATGACCCCGTCCGCATGTATCTTAAGCAGATGGGACAGGTACCCCTTCTCTCCAGAGAGGAAGAAGTCGATATTTCCAAAAGGATCGAAGCGGCAGAAAGCTCAGCTCTCAAAATTATTTATTCGGTCAGCTTAACTGCAAACTTTCAATTAAATATCTGTAAAAAGTTAATTGCCCGAGAGGAAAGATTCGATCGAGTGGTACTCGACAAGAAAATTGACAGCAGAGAATCTTATTTTAAGAGTTTGGCAAAACAGGTTGTTGCCCTTGAGGATGCCATTAGAAAAATAAATAACGCTTGGATTAGCATCGAAAACGCAACAAATGATACCCAAAGAAAACGTTCCACCACTCGTTTTAAAAACTACGAAGCGCTTCTCGCTCCGATTTTCAAAAAGTGTTGTTTAAAACTAAAGGTTTTTGAAGATTTCCTAAATCAAATAAATCCTGAGTTAAAAGCAATTTCTCGCAACCTACATAATGTTGAGCTGGCGAAGAAAGATGCGGTTAAAGTGAAACGTAAAGGGGTAAAGATGGATCGAGTGAACGAAGAGCTAAAAGAAGCACGCACTGAATTCAAAATGGAACCGACAGAACTTGCTCAACTCATCAAAGACCTGCGCTTGAACATGAGACAGGCACATCGTGCGAAAACTGAGATGGTCGAAGCAAATCTTAGACTGGTAATTTCAATTGCAAAAAAATACACGAACCGGGGTCTCTCTTTTCTTGATTTGATTCAAGAGGGAAATATGGGACTAATGAAAGCAGTGGAAAAGTTTGAATACCGGAGAGGATATAAATTTTCCACCTACGCAACTTGGTGGATCAGACAAGCGATTACCCGATCCATTGCGGACCAGGCACGAACGATCCGGATCCCTGTTCATATGATTGAAACCCTCAATAAAGTGATGCAGGTTCAAAAACAATTAATTCAGGAATTGGGACATGAGCCAACTCCTGAAGAAGTTGCCACTGAGATGGGACTTCCATTGGAGAAAGTCCAAGGGATAATGAAAATGGCCCAACAACCGATCTCATTACAAAGTCCAGTCGGAGATAGTGATGACACCAATTTTGGTGATTTCATTGAGGATAAAGGAGCTGAGAATCCCTACGACATGACAGCATACTCTCTATTACGGGAAAAAATTATAGATGTCCTTGATTCGCTCACTGAACGGGAAAGAAATGTTCTCTCTCTCCGCTTTGGTCTTAAAGATGGGTACAGTCGTACATTAGAAGAAGTTGGGCGACAATTCAAAGTAACCCGTGAACGAATTCGTCAAATCGAAGCCAAAGCACTTCGCAAAATGAGACACCCCACTCGGATTAGGCAACTTCACGGCTTTTTTGAAGCTGATCAAAGCTCAGTTAATAAACCTAAGCCAGAGGCATTACGTCAATTGGGTCTGTAAGCCTCTTTGATAAACTATTCTAGATACTAGACAAAAAAGTTGCCTCTCACATCGGCTGAACATACATTATTATCATGATCACCTCTCCAATTCAAACACTTGCCTTCATCGGAAATTTCGGTGGCGGAGAAATTATTCTCATTTTTCTTATTATACTTCTCTTATTCGGAGCTAAAAAAGTACCCGAGTTATTCCGTTCATTAGGAAAAGGAGTAACTGAGTTTCGGAAAGCCAAAAACGATTGGGAACAGGATATCAGTGATGTTATGAATCAAGAACCGATTGAGGATCATGACTTCAAAAAAACGGACGAGAAGAAATCCGAGACTAGCGAAACAGTTTCTCACGAAGGCGAGAAACAGTCTGTCAGTTAATTTTACCAGAATTGACTCCCGTACTTAGCCTCCGGCAAGTACTGGGCAAAAGCCAGTTTCTTTAAACCATTGGAATACTTCATTCCTTCGATCACCCTGAAGTTCCATTACCTTACCGTTCCATGTACCCCCGGTACCAAGGCTCGACTTCAAAGTCTTTAACATTTTAGATTTCTTAGCTTCACCAAGATAACTCGGAAAACCCAAAACTGTAGTTACAGTCTTACCACCACGTCCGCTCTTTTCTCTTCGAATTTCCAATCTTTCTCCCTGACCTAACAATGTATTAGCTTTTACTATGGCTTTCGAGGGAGTAGTTTGGCGAGTAGGAACATCAGGTAGACCTTTTGCATCTAGAATTAAAAATGGCGAATTCTCTAAACCGGAATCTTGTGATGTGGTCGCAATTTTCTTCTTTTGTCTCTTTTCCTTACTCATTCTCCGCAAGTCCCTTTTTCAGGCACTCCATTATCAAGCCAGATCAATGCTTTTTCGTAACTACGATTCTGTAAAAAATGCTTTAGTCGGGGATGTAGATCAAACGACGGATTTTCTACAATTCCGTCTAGCGTCTTTAGAGCCTTAGTAAAGCTATCCTTGGGGGCGTCTTTGGGGTTGGTAATTATATTTAAACTGTGAATCATCTCATCCATACAATCCTAATGAATGATCTTTCTAAACATTGCCAAGCTCAAAGCAAATAACTATACTTGTAATCAGTTAATTTATGAAAAGAATTTGTATCATCGGAGGAGGAATCTCTGGCTTATCGATTGCAGGTGAGAAAAAAAAACAGGGACACCTTATCAAATTACTTGAATCTGAAAATCGGTTAGGTGGAGTAATTCAATCAAAAAGAACCAAGGGTTTCCTTTTGGATTACAGTGCCAATACTCTTAATATTAGATTAAAAAAAACCCGGGAATTGTTACAAGATTGCGACGCATGGGATGCTTGTATTGACGCGAATTCAGCTGCCAATAAAAGAATGATCATTCGAGGTGGTAAGTTGATCACTCTCCCTCATAGTCTAATTTCATTTTTCAGCAGTTCATTCCTTTCCTTAAGAGGAAAATTAAGGATGCTCGCCGAGCCCTTTATATCACGATCTAATCAACCAGATGATGAAAGTGTCGCTTCATTCATAGAGAGAAGATTAGGAAAGGAAGCACTTGATTACGCAGCTAATCCATTCCTCGCAGGAATTTATGCCTCCAAGCCAGAAAGTTTAAACCTAAACCAAGCCTTTCCAAAGTTGGGGGAAATCGAAAAAAAGTACCGCTCACTCTTCCTGGGTTTTCGAAAGATTAAAAAAAGTAAAGAAAACCCAAGCCTAGAAAAAGCTCGATTGGTATCATTCCCAAACGGAATGGAAGAACTAATTATTAAACTTAGTGATTCACTCCATGATCAGATTTTTCTAGAACACTCCGTCCAAAGAATTTCTCCGCAAAATAATCGATGGATTGTAACATTCAAAAATCACAAAAACGAAGAAACGGATGAAGTTTTTGACGAGGTAATATCTACTATTCCATCTCATAAAATTCATTCCATTGATTGGAACGAGGTACAGGGTTTGAATAATATTTCAACACTTGCTGATGCCCAGCACTATCCATTGGCACTCGTTTATCTTGGTTTTAAAAAAGAGGATATATCTCATCCTCTCGATGGTTTCGGTTTTCTTGTCCCCGAAGTAGAAAATCTCAAAATTCTCGGAACCCTCTTCTCGAGTACCCTTTTTCCAAATCGAGCACCTGATGGTGAGGTGCTATTAACTACTTTTGTAGGAGGGGAAAGAAACCCAGCACTCGCCAATTTGCCAACTTCCTCAATTTCAAATTTAGTTCAAAACGAGTTATCACAATTGCTAGGCATACGAGGAGAACCGACTTTTATGGAAGTTAAAAGATGGCCTAATGCAATTCCTCTACCGGACAGACAAATGAAAGAAAGAAAACGGGCCGCCGAGAACCTTAGTTTACTCAATCCAGGTCTACAATTTTCAGGTTCTTTCCTCACCGGTGTTTCATTACCCAACTGCTTGGATGCATCCTAATTTGAATTTTCGTAAACTCTCTCCTTTTTCTTGGAAAGATTGCCTCGATAAGCTTTACTAATTTACTTACATTTTAAACATACAGTATTCCTCATCACTATTTAAATTATATGTCTGCCAACGATTCTTCTGTGCCGGTTAAAACCGCGGTCATTCTCCTCAACATGGGAGGACCTCAAAACAAGGATGAAGTTCACCCCTACTTGAAGGAACTATTTCAAGATCGTGAATTACTTAAACTTCCCTTTCAAAAGATTCTAGGGAACTTTATTGCCTGGCGCCGAACTCCTAAAATTCAAGAACGATACGCTGAAATTGGGCAGTACTCCCCCACACTAAAATTGATGGAAAAACAAGCAGAACTAATTTCAAAAAAGCTGGACGCAGTATATCCAGAATCTGCTCCTCATGCCTGTGTTTCTGGCTTTCGCTACTCCTCCCCCCGAACTGGAGAAATGATCAAAACCTTCGAAAATGCAGATCGTATTGTCCTGTTTTCACAATACCCACAGCATAGCTGTTCTACTAGTGGTTCTTCTCTTTGTGACGCATACCGATGGTTAGACAAGCACAAAGGTGGCAAACATGAGGGTAAAATTTCTGTGATCGATCAATGGTGGGATCGTGAGGATTACACTGAACTCTGGGCATTTCTTATCAAAAGAAAATTCGAGGAAATGAAAAAAGAGCACGGCTTGAAAGACGAAGAAATTAGAATAATTTATTCTGCACACAGCCTTCCAGAATCCTACTGTCTTGAAAAAGGGGATAAATACAACGAAGAGATCACAGGTTCATATGAAAACATTGAAAAGGTTCTTCAAAAAGAAGGCTTGAAACATGAGGGTGCCTTAGCATGGCAAAGTAAGGTAGGTCCACAACGTACGAAATGGCTAACTCCCGGAACTCCTACTGTGATCGCTGAAACTACACAAAAAGCCATTCTCATGGTGCCGATCGCCTTCACTACTGACCACATTGAAACACTAGATGAAATTGATATTGAATTTCGGGGTTATGCAGAAGAAGTGGTAGATCATTTTGCTCGAGTCGACTGCTTCAATTTGGAAGAGAAGTTTATTGACCTGTGTGTTCGTTTGGTAGGTAAGCACATGGAGGAAATGTATAACTCTTCTATCCGTCCTTGTTGTGTGAATTGTGAAGGAAAAGACTGTTCTGCGATGAGACAATTTTTCGGATCCAAACCCGTTCACCAAACTGCTTAATCGGGTCGTTTCGCTCTCTTTGTTTTTCAAAATATCTTATTTGCCCCATCCTACGAATTGATTCTATTCAACATTGATTATGAACTTCAATGATGCACGAGATTTAATGTGGATCGCCGGAGGGTTATACGGATCTGCATTCATACTCGGATTCCTTAAAACCTTTCGACTAAATTGGTCGCCACTTAATGAAGCACCTTTAGCAGGTATAATTATAGGTTTTTTGTTACATACTCGTGCACTCTACCTTAGAGGTTTAGACATTCATGGATGTCCATTAGGAAATACACTAGAAAGAATTCAATTTATTCTTTGGTCACTAATACTAACTTTTCTAATTCTTCGTTTATTGTGGAGACTTGACCTGTTAGGTTCATTTTGTGCAGGACTTTCCTTTGGCGCCGGTTGGCTTACACTCACCCTGCCCAATACTGACCCAAAGTATTGGCTAGCAACTGATTACCATAAATTATTCTCTGATCCTTGGATTGAATTACATGCATCCATTGCCATTTTTAGTTACGGTGTATTCTCACTTTTAGCGATAGTAAGTGGAATGTACTTAATACAAAGAAAAGCACTTCTCTCCAGGAAATTCGATAAACTAGGATCCTTTCTCCCCCCCATTAATGACTTAGAGATTGCCTGTTGGAGACTACTTACAGTAGGAGTTATTTTTTTAACTATCTCGATACTGGTTGGGGGAATGCATTGGACCCGGCATCCTGAATTCGTGACATCAATCAAGCTAGCGGTTACGATATTACTTTGGCTGGGATATAGCGTTGTTTTTCTTCTCCATCTTACTCATCGAATCTATGGTTCGAAATTCGCAAAAATTTCGATCATTCTTTTCCTACTCGCAATCGGAAGCCTTGCATTGGTAAATTCTAAGAACCGAGAGAATACAAAACAAGAAATCAAACCTGTTCAGTCTACGGATTTAAGCTTGTGAATAAGGAAATCAATCAATCTCTTTTTTTACTGGGTAGTTCTCACCAAGTTGCAGATTTGGCGGCACGTGAACGAATCAGTTTACCGCCTGGTTCAATTGATGAATTCTACAACGGTCTCAGTCAAATCGAAGGCTTGGATGAATACCTGCTTCTCAATACTTGCAACCGTACGGAAATTTATGGTGCGGTTCAAAAAAGTTTCTCCTTTGATTCTCTCGGTAAATACCTCAGTAATTTCCGAAAATTAGAGCCAGAATTTTTAAGTCAACATTCTTACCAACGCAACGACCATGAAGTGGTTGATCATTTATTCAAAGTAACTTCAGGCATTGATTCCCAAATGGTGGGAGAAACTGAAATACTGGGTCAAGTAAAGAAAGCCTACGAAGATGCATGCCAAAGAAAAGCTGCAGGTAAAATGCTAAATCGCCTTTTCCAAAAAGGATTCCAAGCAGCCAAATGGGCTCGTACCAACACCGGTATCTCACGGGGACAGGTCAACCTGGGAAATGTATTATGCGATCTTGCACGTCGAATTTTTGGAAAAGTATCGAATTGTAGATTACTGGTACTAGGAGCCGGTGAAGTAGCGGAGAGTACAATTGAGGCTTTTAAATCAAGGGGTTCACAAGCGATCACAGTTTCCGGACGAACTTTTGACTGGTGCCCGCTCTGCAGAAATAAACCAGCTGAATTAGCTGAAAAATTTGATGGATTCACACTTTCTTTTGATCGGTTCAAAGATTCAATGCATCTATTTGATGTAATCTTAACTTCTACCGCAAGTGGCAAATCATTAATTGATTATAGAGATATCCAAAAATCTATGCAAAAAAGACCTGCCCAACCCCTATTTCTTATTGATGCTTCAGTTCCCCGTAATATCGAAGAAAAAGTGTCACAGATAGAAAATGTATTTCTTTACAACATGGACGATGTATCCACCATTGCGAATGAGAATCTGAAATCAAGAATTTCAGAAGTTGACCGGTGTAAGGGTGCTCTCGCAAGAAGAGCTGCCAAATTATGGGAACAAATGACTCAAGCGAGAGAAATTTCCTGACTCAACCATTCGACTACCCCACCATTTTCGGAAGCTTGTAAGCGTTTCAGTAATTTTTTCGCCACTAATTGAGATCTCTCTTTTGAATCGTCATTCTGAAGTATTTTCAGGATTGAATGATGTAAATTTTTTCGTGTTGCATGTCTCTGAAGGAATTCGGGATAAGGGGGATCGTCGGGTATTAAAATATTTGCCATTCCTAAGTATGGAATCGTAACAAGAATTCTTCCCATCAAATAAGTAAGAGGGTGAGCCCGATATGCAATTACGCCAGGAACCCCTGCAATAGCACAGGAAAGGGACATTGTGCCGGAACTCATTAAAGCGGCTCTGGCTTCAATTATGGCATCTGAAGCAACAACAGTAATTCTCTCCATGATTGAGGTTTGGAAGGATAATAGACTTTCCACAACAGTTCTAATTTGGGAATTCGGTACGGGGATAGAAACTTGTAAATCGGGGAAATCATTGAATAATTGAGGCAAGGTATCCAAGAAAACTGGTAAGATTCTCTCAACTGGTTGTACTCGACTCCCCGGTAGGAGAAGTAAAGGACCTTCCGGGTTATATCTGATAGGACACTTATACTCAGACTGTGCAAATGGGTGTCCAACGAACGCGACTGGCAAACTGGTATCTTGATAACATTCCACTTCAAAAGGAAAAATGACGCCTAATCCATCTAATATCTCTTCCATTTCGAATCTGCGCTTTGCCTTCCATGCCCAGAGTTGTGGGCTGATATACTGTAAAACTTTTACCGAACCCCCACCTTTTAATGAAATTCCGATTTTTTTAAGTTCACGGGCAAGTCGAAGGTTAAACCCTGGATAATCGACGAGTAGAATCATCTTGGGTTTATATTTCAAAATCCACTCTATTGTATTTCTAAAAATTTGTTTAAAGGTTCGATAATTCTTTAACACCTCCACCACACCGACTACTGCATGCTCTACCAAGGGGTAAACAAGGTGTGCACCTTCTTGTTCTGCACCCTTGCCACCAATTACAGAAATTTGGAAATTGGGAAACCTTTTCAGTAACCCTGAAATAAGCAATGCACTATGCTCATCCCCAGATGCTTCCCCCGCAACCACGAGCAGATCGATCCTATCGCCGGGAGGAGAATTGAATTGTAGATTTCTGATCAAGTCACAGGGTAATGTTTATTTGCTTGGTAATTAACAACGCGATTTCAAGGGCCGTTTTACCAAATGTAGCATCAGTCTTTGGGGTCAATGCTCCTTGCACACATTGGATAAAAGACTCAAGTTCAAGGGCTAGTGGTTCCCCTTTCTCCACGGGTACATCCTTTTTATTCAAAGCAAATCCCTCTTTTTTAATCAGATGCCCTTTTTGATTCATAAAATCTAAGGATAAATAACCACTGTTTTGAAAAACCCTAATCTCACGAGCCTTTTTCTCACTAACCCTGCTTGCACTCAAATTGGCAACGCATCCGTTTTCAAAAACTATTCGGGCATTTGCTATATCTTCGGTTGATGAAAGTACTTTCACTCCAATGGCATCTACTTTCGAGATCGCAGACCCAACAAGTGACATCGCGATTCCGATATCATGTATCATCAAGTCTAACACCACACCCACTTCAGTCCCACGTGGTTGAAAGGGAGCGAGTCTTTCAACAGTAAGGTACTTTGGCTGGTCAACCGCCTCCTCCAAAAAAGTCATCACTGGATTATAATGTTCAATATGTCCGACCTGAACGATTGCTTTATTTTGTTGGGCAACAGTAAGAATTTCCTCGGCCTCCGTTAAGGAAACGCATAATGGTTTTTCAATTAAAACATGACACCCAGCTTCCATCAAGGGAATCGCAACTTCAGCATGTCGGTCCGTGGGTGAAACAACACTGACAACATCACAGGATTCACCCAAAGTGGTAAGATCAATAAATTCTTCACAATCCTCCGCTTTACTTACCGCACTCCTGGCACTTGGATTCGGATCATAAACTCCCATAAGTTGGCAGGAAGCAAGAGAATTATAAATTCTCGCATGGTGTTGCCCCAAATAACCAACACCTGCCACTCCACATCTTATCTTTTCTCCTACTTTTTTTCCCATAGTAATTATCTTTTTATTCGGTTGCTAGTTTCCCCTTTTTTAAAAATATGGACTCATTCGTCGCCCGGGCAAAGCTTGGGTTATGAGTCACTAAAATCAAGGCCGCATTTTCCTCCTCACAACTCATCAATAATAAATCCATAACCTCTCCACCAGTCCGTTCGTCTAAGTTTCCAGTTGGTTCATCAGCGAGGATTAGTTTGGGTTGATTAATCAAGGCACGCGCTATGGCCACTCGCTGTCTTTCTCCACCCGATAGTTTTGTTGGAATTTGCTTTTCTTTATTTCCCACTCCCATTTTAGATAAAAGTGAACGGGCACGGTCTCGAACTCCAGGTCCGTATGAACCAGAGAGTTTTCCTGCAATCAGTACATTTTCCAAAACATCTAATTCAGGAATTAAATAATACGATTGATATACAACGCCCAAAAAAGTGGACCGAAGAGTTGCTTCCTTAGAGTTGCAGGACGCACGAGCATTCATCTTATGCTGCCCCCAATAAATTTCCCCACAATCCCCAATTTCTAATCTTGCCACCAAGTTGAGTAATGTTGTTTTCCCGCATCCAGAGTCTCCCCGAATACTTAAGGACATTCCCTCCAAAATACTTAACTCAATGTCGTGCAACACATCAATTTTTTGATCCTCAAATAGAAAACTTTTCGATAAGCCTTTTACCTGTAAAACCTCTTCGTTTCTATTATTCACTTCGTAATGCGTCAGCAGGGTTTAATCGAGTGGCACGCCAAGCGGGTAATAGTCCGGCAAATGTGGAAATCAAGATAGCAAAAAAAGCAAAGGTAAGGAATGTATTTAAGCTTTCTGTCGATTCCCAGGGATAATAAATTTGTAGACTATAAAAATCATAAAACTGAGATACTCCAGCCTGACCTTCTTCACCGGCAATGTGATGTACAATAAAAGTCATTAATTCATCCCGAAAATACATAAATAATAATGCAAAACCACACCCGAGGACTGCACCAAGTAAACCAATAATAAAACCCTGCAGACAAAATACCGTTCCGACAGAAATTCGACTCCCTCCCATTGCGACTAATAATCCAATTTCTCGGGTTTTTCTTAACACCGATGTCATCAAGGCAATTGCGATGGCAAAAGCAGCAACCAAGCCAATGGGGACCATGATCAAAGTCATTAAATATTCTTCGAATTTCAATAAATCAAAAAACCAGGCATTTTCGACAAACCAGGGAATCACTCTCCATCCTTCTCCGAGAGATTTCTGTAACTCAGAACAGGACTCCCCCAATCGATTTTCACGCTTTGCTACTGAATCAATCGCCTTAATGTAAAACCCATCGACTCGGTCCTCCTCGACTCGCAAATCTTGCATCAACCTCATCGTACTAATGAGTGCCTCAGTATGAAACCCCTGCCAGGGAACTTCAAATATTCCCCCCACACGAACCTCTCGAGGTGGGACCATCTCATCCGCTTTTGCCTTCTCAATCATGGAGGGGGAATAGACTTCAATTATGGAAGCTTTAAAGACATGAAATTTAAAAAGGTCACCCTCTTTAAAAGGCTCGGAGTTAATTAATGGCTTGAACACAGGAATGCCAAAGCCTCGGTCAATTGAGCCATTGGCAAGCGTTGCGTTATATTCTACACCATTGGCAAGTTCCTTGATTATAAAATTTTGATCGCTGGTAAATAATACCTCCCATTCCCCGGACTCCACAAAAGGATCAAGTCTTGAAATCGTGACCTGACTGGCAATAGATTGATTTGACTGATTCGAGTCATAAAAGCGTATCGCGGTTGCTGGTCGCACTCCTAATCGGTTTGCCACTTGGGTACTGATAAAGACAACCTCATCTTCCAAACTGTCAATCGTGGGGACCGGAGTAATGTCTTCCGCATCGTGAGAATTCATTCGAATAACTCCCCCTTCTAGAAATGAGTCAATATCAAAGACAGGATTTTCAGCAGTAGGCTCAATACCCATCGCGAATGGGATCGAGTGATAGTTGCCCTTTTGTAAAAGAATTTGACCTTGCAGGTAAGGCATTGCCTCGTCGATAAAAGAATAATCTTCTATTTTTCGGTGCATCTCTCTCCAGTCAAAAGAAGACTGGAGAGGTACCACTCGACCGTGTCCCTGGGCATTAATAATATCATTCCTGAACTTATCTTGAAATCCTTGCATGAAGGCTATAACCACGATCATCACATTGACACCCAGTGCAACCCCCACAACTGCCAAAAGAGAAAAGAAAGATACTTTTTTCTGACTCGGAAAAAGTTGCTTCCAAGCCAAATACAAGGGCCAAGGTAATTTCATTTACACTTAAAGCTATTCACTCTTCTGAAGGCGATTCAGTAAATCCTTTTATCGTCTTATTTAAATCAGAAAAAGTATCGTTCAGGTCAAGGGAACGGAAAGGCTCTGTCCATTCATTCCATTGTTCGATTAAATCCTGGTCAATTTCAGGCAGTGGAAAATCGTCTTGTAGGAAAGAGATGTAGCCAAAATAAAGTGCCCCCAATACGAGCACTAATATGATTAACTTGATCAGTCCTTTCAGTACCGCAAAAAGAAGCAGAATACACAACAAGGCCAAGGCAAAGCTAAGCAAAGGATGATTTAATATTCGCTCAAGGATAACGTCCATAATTTTCTATCTTGTTTGCATATATGGTGAGTTGCAATGTTCTTCATTCAGGAATGTGAACTGTTTGTTGCCCGGATGTGAATGTGGGAAGTTGGTAGCGAAAACCACTGTGTCTAAGTTTATCGTCTAACTCGAGCATATCTCGATTGAGTAAGCGAACAATTGCATCCAACCGATTCGTCTCTTCTTTTTTTACTTTTAAGCGTGCTTCCCATTCCCTTTTTTTCTTTTCCAAAATGAAACCCTGCTGAGAAGGGAAACGATTATCTAACGACTTAAAATTTGTAAACTCGCGCTCTAGTTTTAATGAGGACTCTCGAGATTGATTGGCACGAGTTTTTGCCAAAACAATTTCTTTCCTCAGGATTAACCACTCTAACTCCAATTCTAGAGATACCAATAGAGATTTTGTTTGAGCCAGTTCCTTGTCTAAATTTACAACCGTATTTTCAGAAGAAACATTCGTAACAGGATAATGATCGTGTCCGCTTAAACTCCCTCGGCAAGAAAAGAGGAGAAGGAAGGAGCAACCCCAACCCAAGATTAAAAAAAACTTTACTTGGAAACCCAACTTCCAGAAGAATTTTTAAACCAATGACCTTTTTTTGCCTTTGCCGCGATTCCTTTGGCAAACTTCTTGGCAACATCGCCTGGATCACCCCCGGTTTTTTTGGCAAGCAATTGGAAGATAGCTTGTCGGTCTTTGTTTTCATCTGCCACTAATTTTTTATCACTGTCTGTCGCTTTATCTCGGACCGATAATAAACCATTTAGTCCCTCCCCTATCACTCCACTATTTTTGGCGGAGAGCACATCTGGCAAACGGGCTTTCATTCGTGTGGTAAGATTGGAATCAGCACTTACAAATGTTGCAAGTAAAACGGAAAAAAGAAAGAAAGAAAGAAAGGATTGAAATTTCATATCAGGTTTATTCGTAGGGTTAATTAGTTGGATTCCGATTCATCGCCATATAAATCGTCGAGGAAATCATTTACTTCCTTCTCAATTTTAATTGATATATTATGATCAAGTGTAATGTGATGTTCGGTTTTCATAACCGTACAACCAAATGAAAACAAAACTGTTAATGGAAGAAGAAATAGAAAGATTTGATTCATAGTAACTACTTATGATTATCTAGGATGTCCTGCAACTGATAAGTTAACTTCGTCAGTATATTAAATTACAGTCCTAATTTTTTAAGATCTAATTTGTGCATTATTTCAGCCAATCCGGCAATAATTTTGGGGCGATAATCTAAAGAGACTTCAGTATTATTCTTAATCAAAGATTTCCCACGAATATCACCTAAAATTTTCCTTTCATCTCCATCCACTTCAAAAGATATCCTGAGAGAATCAAGTTTTAGGTTTTCTAAAGCAAGTTCTGTCATCTTCATACGCTTGTATTCCTGAGAACCCTCCGTAATTCCGTTGGTTAAAAATCCATTTGATTTATACTTCAACTTTGCGTTTGTACTCGAGTCTAGTTGTAAATAGCCACCCTCAAAATCCCATTTCCCGTCCTGATTAGAAAAAGGAATACGCCCGGAGAAAGTTCCATTTACTTCCACATCTAAACCTTCAATCAAATTAACTATTTTTTGTCCATCCATTTGAATTATAGAAGTATTGATCGTCATTTGATCTCCATACATATTAAAACTGCTCTCCATTACCCCGATGGCACCGTCATAAAGCAAAGCACTTCCTTCGCTAACTAAAAAGGTACCATCCGGCAGAATTTCAAAACTAAAATTCCCATCTTTTAGATCAACTCCGCCAACCTGTAATGTTTCAAACCAAATTGTTTGAGTCCCATTTGTTTCCAATGGATCCAGTGAATTAAGTTCAATGGTTCCTTCTAATGCAGTAACACTTATATTTTGATTAGGTATGGAGAAACTAGTTTTATCAAATTTTATATTGAGTGCCTGAGTATTCGTATCAGAGATACCGACAATCATATTTGCAGGGTTAAATTCGAATTCATTTCCTGACATTTCGAAAGAAAGTAAGTTAATTAGATAATGCGATAAATCTTGAACACGAAAAGTTAAAGCTAAGTTTTCGAGTAATACTTCATCACCCGAAATTACTCGTTCACCAAGAAGAACCTGAGGTGAGTCAACTTTTGGAAAATCATCTAAATTAACTCTTCCAAAATAAGAAAACTGAACAAAGGAAATCCCCAAATCTAATAACGCACCATTAATTGGAAAAATCCTGAGGTTTAAATTACGATCGCGGGATAAAAGAAAAGATAGAGTTCCGTTGTATAATCGTAAGAATTGATCCTCATAAGAGAACTCATTAAATGCGATTGTTCGTTCCTTTTCATAGACCAGATTTTCCAAGTCCTGAATTTCAAACTGTAGATTAGGAAATCGTATACCAAAAATTTCTAACGGAGGAAAAAGATTTTCTGTTTTCAAATAGCTAATACCACCTCTTAATTCAATTCGGTCTTCTTCCTGGTCAACGGAGACATTAATGCCATCGGCGACCAAGTCATTGCCATAGCGAACATTCGCATAGGAATTAACAGTCCAATTATGTTCATTTTCAGGAGTTAAAAAAACCATAAATTGGGGTATTGAAAAATTGTGTTCCTCCCACTCCAATTGAAACCCAGTCCCATTACATTCAACAAATAAATCCTCAACCCCAGTTGGAATGATTCGGGCTAAACCATCAATTGCCAATTTACCCGCCGAAACTCCAAGTTCATGAGGGATTAGTTCCTGAAACCGTGGATACGAGACAATATTATCAAACAAAGTCCCGACTTCCATTACATCTAATGCGGTGGATATAAAAGAGGCATTATCTTCCCTGCTTAAATTAAATTCTCCTGATAAGGAAGACTGATTCATTGCTAGATCAAAAGTAAGATGTATCAAGTTTTCCAAAAAGTCAGCCGATGTCCAAAACAAGAATTGAAGTGATTCGTTTTGATCCAAGATGGAAAAATCGGAATCCCTTATTCTTAGATAGGAAAGCGGTGGATTTATCAAAACTTCATTTACTAAATCATGAATTTCACTCCATTTCACTTCTTCATCCCCCCCTTCTTTGGAATCAACATTTTCAGTATTGGACACTACGGAAAGTCCAGTAATAGAAAATGCGTTAATTTCTCCCAAGGCGAGTTTGCTGGGATCGTAAAGAATATCTATTTGTTCAACTGCTATCGATTCTCCTTCATTTCCTAGAGATAAATCTACAATCCTAGTCTTCCATGGGTCTAATTCGGAGACCTCCATCGCAAAATTTGGGCTTCCGCCCTCTTTGGCTAGCTTTCCAACTCCCCATTCAACCAAAGTGGGTAAACTATACCAAATTCCCGCTAATAAAACTACCGCGAATAGAACCACTAATAGTAATGCACGAGAAACAGAGAAACGATTTTTGAAAAAATTGATAATATTATTAATCACCCGACTACAAGATGCCAAGTTCCAGAAAAGTTAAAAGCTCAAAAGAAAAAACAATCAGTTAAACTTGTCATTCAGACCGAAAAAAGAAATGAATGTAATAATGATCAAAGTTGGATTCATTGGCGCAGGAGATATTTCGCTCCTGCATGCGGAGGGAGTAAAGTCTTCTCAAAATTCTCAACTCACTGGTATTTGGAACCGGACACGAGAAAAGGCTGAGGAAAAGAGTAAACTTTTTAACTGTAAAGTTTTTGATTCAGTTGAAGATTTGATTCAGGCTGTTGATGTTGTCTATATCCTTACCAATATGGAAACCCACCACCAATATGCCCGTTTGGCAATTGATGCGGGAAAGCATGTGTTAATTGAAAAACCAACTGCTACCACAATTGAGGAGATCCAGGATTTAGAACAAACCGCTCGAACTAATGGAGTACAAGTGGCACCAGTTCATAATTATATTTATGAACCTTCTGTTACCCGGGCAAAAGAGTTAATCGAAAGTGGTAAAATTGGTGATCTCGTCTCACTCTACATTCTCTATAATATCCACCACCCGGAAGAAGTGGCCAGTCGATATCCCGGAGTAATTAGACAAATTCTTACCCATCATGCATATTGCTCACTTTATTTGGCAGGTGCTCCCGAGAAAATCTCATGCATGAAAGCGACTGTTAACGATGGCTCTGTCCCCCAAGAAAATATTGCTATGGTAAACATGAAAATGAAAAATAATTCGCTTTCTCATTTATGTGCAAGTTTTGCTGCAGACGATCACGCGGGAGATCCATGGACTTTTATGATTAAGGTAATTGGAACTAAAGGAGCAAGTCGCTACAGTTATCGTGACTGGGTTGAAAACACACCAGCAACAGTTCATTCTCAAACCTATTCCGCCTATCCTTACACCATCCGTACGATGGGAACCCATTTTTTGGAACAGGTTATCGGTAAAGGGGAAAAACCACTCTCCACTTTGGAAGATGCCTTGACCTGTATGAAAATGATTGAAGCCTGCGAACAATCGGTAGAAGAAGAAAGACATATCAGACTGTAACCCTCTCGACCAATGAGTGAGAGATGAAGCAAATCATTGCCACATGGAGAGACTCTCTTCACATCGTCCTCGATATTTATGAACGGAAGCGTGGCTCAATCAAGATATTCTTTCCCCTTCTTTTCTTATTTTTTGTCGCTCTGAATGTTGCCTGTTATTGGTGGGCGATATACACCGCTTTTCCATTTTACATGCAGACACATGAAGCCTCTCATTATGTAAAACTTCAACTGCCTGTTGGTTTATTGGGGGCACTTTTTGACAGCCTCTCCTTTTTTGTAACGATCTGGATTATTAAACGGGCACTCGCATCAAGCAAAACATCCGAGTATGTGTTTCACCTTTCTCTTGACCTTGTAATTGCAATTCTTGCCACTCTCTGGGTTTTATTTGTCTTTAGTTTTGGTGGCTGGCTCATCAGTTTATGGGAATCTGTGCCTGAACAACTATCCGAAAGGGGAAATAAGTACACCTCTAGAGCAGTTCAAGCAATGCAAGACCCGACTGGTCAGGAAAATATTAAAAATATTTACTTTGGACTAATAATGGGAATATCTGCGGCACTTCCAACCTGCCTTCATTTAGGTCTTTTTCTATCTTCAATCTTAAAAAAAACAAAACATAGCTTATTTCCCACAAAACCTATGGTCTCCGATTCAAAAAAAGAAAAGTCTATCAAATGATGTCTTGCCATTATTAATCAATGCCCCCAGGAAATAAAACATGAAAAGAAGAAATTTCATATTAAATTTCAGTGGTGCCTTGTTTTCCATCTCCTCGTTGGCACAGTCACGAAGTCTGCCTTATCTTAATCAGATTGGCATTCAACTCTACACCCTGCGCAAGCCAATTTCCGCGGATCTTGGCGGCACAATCAAAGAAGTGGCCAACGCGGGATACAAACAGGTTGAACCCTACGGTTTTCCCTCACCTCAAGCAGTCGAAATGATAAATAAGGCCAGAGAAAACGGCATGCAGGTTCATTCGTCTCACTTTGACTGGAACGCGGTTCTTCATCCAGAAAGAAAAGGAATTCCTTCGTTCAACAAGATTCTTGAACTGGCCAATGAACTCGAACTTTCTCATTTAGTTGTGCCCTACCTCGCCGAAACAGACCGAAGAAATATTGACGGGTATAAGAAAGTGGCGGATCTCCTCAATCAGGCAGCCGAAAAGGCAGACGATGCGAAAATTCAACTTGCCTATCATAATCATGCCTTTGAATTTCAACCCTTGGACAAAAAAAAGATTGGGTATGATGTATTCATCGAAAACTTTTCTACGAAAATGGCTTTTGAATTAGATGTGTTCTGGGTGAAGTTAGGGGGTGTTGATCCAGCCACATTGATCAAACAGCTAAAAGGGCGGGTGTCACAGCTCCATCTAAAAGATCTCAAAAAGAAATCAAAGGTCCCCAATTTTGGGAAGGTGAGTCCCGATACTTTTGATGAGATTGGGGACGGGATGATCAACATGGAACCAATTATGAAAGTTGCCCAACAAACCGGGGTTCAACATTGTCACATTGAACAGGACCAATCTCCTGCACCATTGAAAAGCATTCGGAAAAGTCTCAATTACCTGAAATCAAAATGAGAGCTATATTTGCTCTGCTCCTTTGGTCGGTAACCATTTGGGAGGCGAATGCGAAAATAAAAAATATTCTACTGATTGTTTCTGATGACCTGAAAGCGGATGCTCTCGGTTGTTACGGAAATAAAATTGCTCAAACTCCCCACCTTGACAGGCTGGCTGCGGAAGGGACTCTATTTCAGAATGCCTACTGTCAGGGAACCTCGTGTGCTCCCTCCCGGGCGAGTTTTATGCGGGGCCGATATGTGGGAAAAAAAGAAATTACCTGGGGCGAACATTTTCAAAAGAACGGATTTTCCAGCACTCGGGTCGGTAAAATTTTTCATATGCGTGTGCCTGGGGATATTATTGCCGGCACCGATGGGCAAGACATACCGGAGTGCTGGACTGCAAAATATAATATGCCTGGAAAAGAAGCACATACCCCGGGAAATTATGCCTGCCTAAATCTGAATAAATTTACCACCGAGCTCAAGGGAAGACAATCCACTCAAATGCCTTACCGTATGTTTGTAACGGTTGACTATGTAGGAGACGGTTCGGACCAACCGGATTGGAAAGCGGCCACTCAATCAATTGAATTATTAAAAAGCTTAAAAAATGAAAAAAAGCCTTTCTTCCTCGCGACCGGTTTGGTTCGCCCTCATTACCCAAGTGTCGCCCCCGAGCAATATTTCAAGCCTTATCCATACGCAGACATAGTACTTCCCTATGTTCCCAAAAATGACTGGAAAGACATGCCAAAATTGGGTATCTCAAACTCAAATTCTCTTCAATTTGGAATCAACCAGTTCCCTGACAATCAAAAAAGAATGTGGTCTGCGTACCTTGCCACAGTCACTTTTATGGACGAGCAGGTCGGACGGATACTCAACGCATTAAAGGAACTTGGATTGGACAAAGAAACCGCCGTCTTTTTTACAAGTGACCATGGATACCTCCTCGGAGAACACCACTTTTGGCAAAAAAATAACCTCCGGGAAGAAGTGACCCGCGTACCTTTAATTATAAAGTCTCCGGGAAACCGGCCAGGCAAAACTCGATCCATAGTAGAATTGGTTGATCTATTCCCCACCGCCTGTGAATTGACTTCACTCAAAATACCTTCCAGTGTTCAGGGCAAAAGCCTGGTCCCAATCCTCCACAACCCCCAAGAGAAAGTTAAAAACTCGGCCCTTTCCTTCGTAAA
>JAQXBH010000156.1 GCA_029252505.1 Opitutales bacterium
CCCACGAAGCCTTTTCCACCGGGCGGTTACTTCCTTTAAATTGGCTTGGGTCGGCGTTCAATCCTTCGGAGTTTCCATTCATCACCGTTTGGTACTGTGCCTGTGTCACCTCGTACTTACCGAGGTAAAACCCATTGGTCAGGGTGACCTGATGCTGTGTCTCATCCGTTCCCCGTCCGGTTTCTGATGTCGGACTGCCCATCGTAAAAGTGCCCGGCGGGCAGAAAATCATTTCCATACTGATCGAAGCCACGGTGTGAGAACTCGGGGTCCCGTCCACCTGCAGTGGGGTGATTGCGGAGGTGACTGATCCAAAGTCATTACTCACCACCACGGTGTAGTTTCCGTCGTGCAGAGAGCCGTTCACATCAGATATGCTGAAACTTGGACCCGTTGCCCCCGCAATCGGCTGGCCATTACGTTGCCACTGGTAAGTCAGGTACTTTCCCTGTGCCTGCGAGATCAGGTTTAGGCTCTGCCCACCGAAGATCAGACCGGGTGCCTGGGGGGATACCGTAATTTCCGGCTTTAAATATTTGAGGATTTGCTCATTTAACTGGGCAGTGGTGATGGTGTTTTGGGCCAGGTGGGAAGCGGTGATAGTACGATTCATGTCGGTCAATATGTCCTGCCCAAGCATTTGCTTGGTAACCGTGCGGTTGAGGTCGGCGAGCACATCGGAGGCAAGCATGTCTCGGGCAATCGAACCGGATTGTGGAGTCATGGGGGTACTGCTTCCAGAACTGTTCAGATCTGCTCGTACTTCGGCACTAAGCATGTCTCGGGTGATGGCTCCATTGCCAACTTTTTCAGCAACCTTGGCTACTTTCGCAACCTCCGCAACCAATGCACGAGGAGTCGCTGTAATCAATTGATCAGGTGCAAGGTGACGAAGACCTTTTCCATCCCCATCATCAAATTCCACTTTTAAATAAAGTTTATCATGATTAAGGAATAATTCCGGTGGTAACGAATTCATTCCCTGTCCGCCCAGCAAAACATTATACCGGCCATTACGAATCGTTACCTTAATGGTTTCTCCTGGCTGATTACCATTTCTCCAATGGGTTGCACCGTTCTCATCGTGCAAAGAAAATGCGAACTGTACCTCCCCGTAATAATTAACTCCGCCAATATCAATCTTGCCCGAATACGGAACCGGGTTTGCAGAAAAGAGCGATTGACTGAGTATCCCAAAAAGTAACGCGAAACGACCTGTAGATTTCATAATCCAAAATCAATCACAATTAATTAGTGCAGTCAAGAGACTGAATATGCATTATCATTCTAGTTTGTTTCATGTTAACAAAGGCGTGCAATGGAGGGTGCGTTTCATTTAACAACCACCACACAAGTTGTCATTGGGAGGAGGGAACAAAAGTAACCGACCCGTTAATCCACTGCATGCCATGGACGCGTCCCGGCAATGCGTTTCGCTTACTGGCTACCAGTGGATCGCCACGGGCTACGCCCTCGCGATGACAAGCTGGTTACTAAGAATACAGATGTATTGGTTGTAAGAATATGAATATTTTCTACCCATTGATGAAAAATATTCATGGAAATTTTGTACTTTTTTTGAATTTTAAAATTCTTGGCACGACTTATGCAAACTCGGTATCGAATAATACATCACTTGAGTATAAATAACTGAATAGTAACAACTAACAAAAAATGAATACAAAATACGCATCACTCACCCGCATAGGTGCCGCACCATGGAAGTTTCTACTTCTGGCAGCAACTTTGCTTTTTTCTTACACCCTATCCGTTCACGCCGATGATCACGAGGAAGCACCCGCTGCTTCCGCGGATTCACCTGCTGAAGCAGAGGCTGGCCCAGTCGACGATTACAATGAGTTACTCGAAGCTCAGGGCGAATATGCTCCCGCGTACGACTTCTTCACCACCTCCATGCTTTGGACTGTAATTGCGGCGGCATTAGTCTTTTTAATGCACCTCGGATTTGCGACATTAGAGTCGGGTCTTTGCCAAAAGAAAAATGTGGTAAATGTGCTCTTTAAAAATGTGTTTATTATTTCTATTGGGGTAGTAACTTACGCATTTTGTGGATTTAATACACACTACCCGGGAGAATTCAATGGCTGGTTCAGCTGGGGGGGAATGATTGGCGACTTGAATGCGGAGGGTGGAAACACTTGGGGATATGGTGGGTTGAGTCTTGCTATGACTGGATTTGGGGACTTTATCTTCCAGGCTATGTTTGCCGCCACCGGTGCGACGATTGTATCGGGTGCAGTTGCAGAACGGGTCAAACTGAGCTCCTTCATGATTTTTGCAGTCCTTTTTGTAGGAGTTGCCTATCCAATAGCTGGATCATGGCATTGGGGCGGAGGAGTTTTAGCCGACATGGGATTTAAGGATTTTGCCGGTTCCACAGTGGTTCATGCATTTGGCGGATTTGGTGCCTTAGCCTGCGTTATGGTTTTAGGACCAAGAAAAGGGAAGTATACCGAAAACGGTATCAGACCAATTCCAGCCCATAGTTTCCCGCTTGCCGCGATTGGAGTGTTCTTACTCATGTTTGGATGGTACGGATTTAATGGCGGATCAGTACTTTCGGCAGAGCCGGGTGCGTTGGGTCTGGTATTTACCACCACCACACTCGGTGCATGTGCCGGTGCATTAGGAGCGATCACAGTTTCATGGTTCATGCTCAAAAAGCCAGATCTTTCCATGGCATTAAATGGATTACTTGCCGGTTTGGTTGGAATCACGGCAAACGCAGATGTTATTTCTGTAAGCGGTGCCTTGATCATTGGATTAATTGCCGGTGGTTTAGTCGTGGTTTCGATTATCTTTCTCGACAAGTCCAAAATTGATGACCCAGTCGGTGCTATTTCCGTACACGGTGTATGCGGAGTATGGGGTACACTTGCAGTGGCCATTTTTGGTACAGGTGATTTCTCGATGGCAACTCAAATTAAGGGAACATTACTGGTGAGTGTCTTTGCATTCGTCTTTGCTTACATTGTATTTTCTGTATTGAAAGCGGTGATGGGAGTACGAGTCAGCGAAGAGGAAGAGGAAAGAGGTCTTGACATTTCCGAGCATGGTCAGGAAGCATACACTAACTAAACCCGGCTCTTGCACCACAAAACTATAATTACAAAGAAGGATTCATATGAAATTAATTAAGGCCATTATTAAGCCATTTAAATTAGAAGAAGTTAAAGACGCACTTTCCGAAATCGGTGTCGAAGGAATGACTGTCTCTGAAGTCAAGGGCTTTGGGAGACAAAAAGGACATACCGAGATCTATCGGGGAAGTGAGTATACTGTGGACTTCCTCCCCAAGGTAAAACTTGAGATTGCAGTTGCAGATGAAATCGTAAACAAGGTGATCGATGCCATTGTAAGTGCCTCACAAACCGGAAAGATTGGAGATGGCAAGGTATTTGTTATTCCAATTGAAGAGGCTGTTCGAATACGAACGGGAGAAAAAGGGGATGTTGCTCTCTAACCAGTAGTCCGCGACACGCGGATCAATATAAATCTTAACAAGGCTCGATTCTTCGGAATCGAGCCTTTTTTATACACCTCCTCTAAAGACCGGAAAAAAGAGAAAGATAACTTGAAATTCTGCATGTATTTTATTCATTTTCTTGATGAATTAACTTCATGGCAAGATTCTTGCAGTAGTATATTCCAAATTAAGTGCATCGCTTTTCTCTTGTAGTGAAGAGGTTCAAATAAAATAAATCCAAGTAATAACAATAAACCTGATTAATCCATCCGCGACATGAATATAGTTTCACACTTACGAAAACTTCTCTCTTTCTTTATCCTACTCTCGATGGGTAGTTTTGGATTTGCTCAAGAATTAGATCAAAATCAATCCTCATTCGCAGAGTCTGAATTGATAGTTACGAACGAAACGATAGAAAATGACTCAGGAGAAGAAGCGACATTAGACTCCGGTAATACGGCATGGATGATTACAGCCACGGCACTGGTTCTATTTATGACTCTGCCCGGATTGGCTTTATTTTATGGAGGGTTGGTTCAATCGAAGAATGTACTCTCCGTCTTAATGCAGTGCTTCGCTATTGCATGCCTCGCTTCTCTGTTATGGGTAGTGTGCGGATACAGTTTATCCTTAACCCCGGGAGAAAACGAATGGATTGGTGGTACCTCGGCATTCTTTTTGGAAACATTGAGCGTGGAAAACCTCAATGGCGACTTCCCGGAATCAGTATGGGTAATCTTTCAAATGACGTTTGCGATCATAACTCCCGGTCTGATTGTGGGTGCCTTTGTGGAGAGAATTAAATTTTCTGCAGTTCTTTTATTCAGCGGACTTTGGCTCTTGGCTGTTTATTTCCCGGTTTGCTACTGGGTATGGGGCGGCGGTTGGTTAGCCGAAAAGGGAGTGATTGATTTTGCAGGCGGAATTGTAGTACACGCAACAGCGGGTGCATCGGCACTCACTCTGGCTTGGATGCTTGGCCGCAGGCAAGGGTTTCCAAGAAGTTTAAGACCTCCACACAACCCTGGCATGGTAATGATTGGTGCATCCATGCTTTGGGTGGGTTGGTTTGGCTTTAATGCAGGCAGTGCGGCTGCGGCCAATGAAAGTGCCGGTATGGCGATGCTGGTTACCCATATTTCTGCGGCAACTGCAAGTTTGGTTTGGATGTTTATTGAATGGAAAAAAACCGGAAAACCCGGCTTGGTCGGTATCGTAACTGGTACCATTGCCGGACTTGCCACGATTACCCCGGCTTCGGGAAGTGTGGGACCAATGGGTGCGATTATTATCGGAGCATCCGCCGGGTTAGTGTGTTACTTTGCCTGTGGGTTTGTAAAAGAAAAACTGGGAGTAGATGACTCTTTGGATGTGGCAGCAGTGCACGGAGTGGGTGGAATCTTAGGTACCTTGATGGTTGCTTATCTCGGATGGAATTCTGACATTGGAGGTTTAGGGATTCCTCTGGACAGTTGGCAGGACCAACTCATTGTTCAGACACAGGGTTGCGTGGCCGCAATTGTACTCTCAGTAGTTGCGACTTATTTGATTGTAAAAATTATATCTCCCCTACTGGGAGGAAGTATTCGAGTTTCTGAAGAGGACGAAACAAAGGGGCTTGACCAAGCCCTGCATGGAGAGAATGCTTATACGCTTCATTAAACATTTTTACCAACTAATCTATTTAAAATGAAATTAATAAAATCTATCATCAAACCCTTTAAACTCGAAGATGTGAAAGACGCACTTTCTGAAATCGGAATTGAAGGAATGACTGTAATTGAAGCCAAGGGGTTCGGCCGTCAAAAAGGACACACCGAAATTTACCGCGGGAGTGAATACACAATCGATTTCCTTCCTAAGGTCGTGGTCGAAGTGGCAGTGCCGGACGATCTTTGCGACAAGGTAATTGATACCATTGTCAAGGCAGCTAAGACAGAAAAGATTGGCGATGGCAAAGTTTTTGTACTTCCTATTGAACAGGCGATAAGAATTCGAACTGGCGAGCAGGGAGAAGAAGCACTTTAACCCTAGATCAGGCTATTTAAGGTCCATAGCAACCAGGCAACGGTTGCATAGAGTGGGAATGCCATTCCTTCTTTGAGGGTATTCATCCACTCACCCGGTTTAGGCAGTCGACTAATCCATTTGGGAAAGATTGAAAGTAAAAGGTAGGGTGTGGAAAGTCCGACGGCAATGCTGGTAAATACTACAAAAGCGGACAGCCAAGGCATTGCAAGTGCAGCCCCAACCGCAGCTCCAAGAAATGGAGCCATGCATGGTGTGGCAACAATAGTGGCCAGGAAACCGGAGAAGAATGAACCGAGATATCCTGTCTTCTGAGATAATTGACTCCCCACCCCGGTCAGGGACATTCCCATTTCGAACACTCCGCTTAGACTGAGGGCAAAGAGGAGTAGGAAAATTGCCAGGCCAAATACGAAAACCGGTTCCTGCAGTTGAAACCCCCAACCTAGTTCTCCGTCAATACTTTCCCGCAATCCCAGTAATACTCCAACCAGAATCCAAAAAGAAAGAATTACTCCAAGGGTAAAGATGATTCCATGAATTCGAATTTTCTTTGGGTCTTCTCCTGCCTGTTTTACAAATGACATGATTTTAAGCCCAAGAACAGGAAAGACACAGGGCATTAGATTCAGTATTATCCCACCCAAAAAAGCAAAGCCAAGGAGAGTAAGAAAACTATCTCCCAGGGGAGCGGTAAATGCTTTCTCCTCCTCAATTACACTTAACACTATTTTCCGGGTTAAAATTTCGGGTAGAAGTATACCTTGTTTTTCCACTTCTCCGTTAATTTGTGGTGGGTAATAGACATATAAAGGAACCCCTTCCCTTCCAAATTCTTGCAATGCTTTCAGTATGAGGGGACCCCGTTTAGTCCAGTCCGCCTGCAAGGCAACAATTCCCCGTTCCTTAAACTTTTCAATCACTGCTTTCTTTTTATACACTACCTTGTTTACCTGGCAGGACATACACCATCTGGCAGTAAAATCGATAAATACCGGACTGCCCGAGGCCCGTAACGATTCTTCTAGCTCCGGAGTCCAGGGGATCCAATTTATTTGAGTATCGAGATCTGGTTCATCCTGGGGATAGCCAAGCCAAATACCAAAAGTAAAGAGTGCCAGGGAGAGAAAACGAAAGAAAGTACGGATAGCAGACGGCTTAACCGGATAATTTGTTTTTCCGTAAAGCCAAATTGACATTGCCACCAAAATGAGCCCAAGCATGACCAGTAATTGATTAAAGCCAGATTCAACCTGTGGTACCTCATTGGTCTTTGAAATCTTTACATTTTCCTGTGCCATTCCGTACGAGACTTGATCCACTGATAGATCAATATTCCATCCGCCCGGAAATTGAGGGTGAGCAAGTACGCCTTTTAATGTGGGGGAAAAACCTTCCGAAAATGAATTCTTGGAGAGTTGTACAGAAATTCTGCCCCCCTGATCTTGTTTAAATTTTTGCTTCTCACCATGGGTAACGAAATCTCCTTCTGGATAAAAATAAAAACCGCTCAGGTCCAAATCCGTGAGAGGAGCTTTTGCCAAGGACAAGACAATTGCATCTTGTTTCATAACTGCGGACAATTGAATATCCTCAGGCATTGCTTGTGGCAGTTCCGACAAAGCAAGTGCAACCTTCTCCTTAAGAAGTACGGATTGGGTGGTCTGGTTGGAAACAGGAATACTCAGTTTTAATTCCTGATCAAAGGGAATACAATTCCCCTCATCGCAGAGGAGAGTGGACAATTGAGCACTCAGGGAAATCTTATCGCCGGGAAACGAAGCCTCTGCATTAACTTGCAAACGGGTCAGTAGAAAAAAGGTATTCTTATGAACATAACTGACTAATTCCTGAAACTCGTAGAGAGTCGGAGCTGGAAACTGGACCTCTCCCACCTCCACCCCCTCCGGTAAAGTCCAATCGATAGAAGTGGGAAAACCGGTTTGACCGGCAGTCTTCCAGTACGCATGCCATCGGGGTGCCAATTTGAATTGAAAGAGTAACCAGGCACTGTCTCCCCGCTTTATTTCATCTACTTCTGAAGAAAGAGTGACTTCCATTAAATCACTCACTTTCTGAGCACTACTATAGTGAAGAGTGGAAAATAAAAAAGTGAATAAAATCATCCACCTAATCAAATTCGTTCCAGGCATATTACAGTCTAATGTTTACGGTAAAAACGGATTCAAAGAAAATGAACCTCTTGAACTTTCGGTAAATTCCCGAACAGAATTCAATAATGGAGAGGGCCAGGATACGTACTTCGGCAGGCTGAGCATCACATGAGTTTGTGGAATTCGATCAAATCCAACTTCCAGTCCGGATAAGAAATTCTCAAATGCCTTGTCCCATGCCAAGGGGGTATATACCGGCTTATCTTGATTACTCGAAGTAAAACCTAGTCGAGTGAGAGCCATTTTTTCCACTTCCTCTTCGTTGGTAGGAAGGGATGAAATCGGGGTAATGGCGTAAAACCACTTTCTAGCAGTTTCACGACTTAATGCATTAATATTACTATTTAAATTTTCCCCGACCTGTAATTTTTCGAAATTAACTTTCCCTAAGCCTTCATAATGGGAACGGGGAACTTCAGAACGATCATAACCCGGTAAATTTCCCGCTAATACAAAAACGAGATCGGGATCAAAACTAATTGCCGTACTCAAGCCATACCAAGGGCCAATAATTCCGGCAA
>JAQXBH010000167.1 GCA_029252505.1 Opitutales bacterium
ACTTTACATTTTTTGTTTGATTGATTATCCCTTTATCCTTAGCTTATTTCAGCTAGCAAAAACTTTAAATCGTTCATCCTCATAATACATAAAATGTCATACTATCATTACATAATATGCAATAAGCTAAGGATTAAGGGATAATCAATCTAACTCAAAAAATGTAAAGTATTGATGATTAGTGTATTTATGAAAAAGAGAAATTAAATGGCATGTGAAATGCGAACATTGTTTCATTCATTTTAATAAAACAATAAACAACACTTTATATTTGAATCATTTCATTAACCATCCCTACAGTAGCAGTTTACCTAACCCCCTAAAACAATATGAGTTCAGAATTTTTATTTTCCTTCCTGATGTTCTTCCAAGTGCAGATCGATTCGATACGACAAAGTGGATTTTACCAACTGCTCGAGGAAAAATATCCTCAAATTACCGAGCAAATCAATGAAATCCAATCGGATAAAGAAGTACAGGAAATCCTCAAGCTGACTGGACTCAAAGTTGATGATTTCGAGAGTTTCAGTCTCACTTTGGAGGGATTAGAGGGCATATCAAAGATGAAAGAATTAGGGCGCTCTCCTAAGATTGGTTCAGAATTAGATATTTTGTTCCGAGCAAAAGTTAAGGGAGCGATCAATCAGGATGAATTATTTGCATTCATGCTTGGAGAGTTAGAAAATGAAGATGGCAAGGAAGCGCGCGACCGGGTGGAAAAAACGAAGCGGACCAATGGAAATACCACATACATGACTATTCCCGTCGAAGTAATGGATGAAAAAGCGAGTTCATCTGATCTGTTATTGGCGATAAGAAAAGAAAAGAATTACTCGGAATTGATGGTGGGCATCCCCGATAATGTTAATCAAGCACTCGAGGGAAAGTTCGGCCATGAATCTCTTGTCAGTTTGGATGCAATGTCTGACAAACGACAGGTCACATTTGCGGTCAATGTTGATCCTGCCTTATGGGAGAGACCTGAATTTGCGGCTAATCAACAAAATCCTTTATTTGCCGGTCTTGCCAATTCCGTGAAAGGAATTAAGGAATTGGGAATTTCAATCAGCTTTTTGGAGAAATCCTTGGGCTTGGAAATTTGTGTAAGTTGCAAAGACACTCAGTCTGCACTTGGATTATGGACAGTTGCACAAGGTGGATTGGGAATGGCCCAGTTGGCAATGGCTCAGCAGGGTGGGCAGGCACCTCCCATTTTAAACCGGGTCAAGACGCAAGCGGTTGAAAAAAATGTTTTCGTTCGGGTAGAAATCCTTCCTTCCGATATTGACGAATTTGCGGGAGAGTTACTTGCACCTGTCAACATTAAGGAAGAGGTGGCCGATTCAGGACCTAAACTGATGCAGGGAAAAGTAGCTCCTTCCATTAAAACTCAACTAATTGATGGTATGAAATTTGAACTTGCCGATCACAAAGGAAAAGTTGTGGTCCTCGACTTTTGGGCAAGCTGGTGCGGTCCCTGTGTCCGTGGTCTTCCCACTTTGAAAAAAGTTTGTTCCACATTTGATCAAGAAAAAGTCCAATTTGTGGCAGTCAATCAGGGTGAAAGTAAAAAAACGATTACCAAGTTTTTGAAGAATAAAAATTTAACTGACTTGGTCGTGGCTATGGATAAATCGAGGAATGTAGGCAATTCTTTTATGGTTAAAGGGATTCCGCAAACTGTCGTGATTGATCAAACTGGGGTGATTCGATTTGTGCATGTTGGATTTGGCGCTGACAGTGGTAGTCAGCTAAAAAATGAAATTACTGAACTTCTTTCCGGAAAATAGATCTATATTTTAAATTGTTTATAAATAACTACTTATGTAATTTTATGAGCTAAAGTAATCTTTTTTGTCTCAAAAGATCCGTGCTGTTCTATTTGGAGTATGTATCGCAACTGATTGCGACGCGCATCAAAACCCAAATCTAAACGCCCAACAGGAGATAAATACTATGATGAAAGTCAATGACTTCCTTAAATATGACATCACTTTAAAAATTGATTACGACGACTACTTTCGACTTATTTACGATACGAAGTACTTGATTGAGGCTCGCTTGGGACCAAACCGTACTTTTATTGCAACAAAAGCCGTTTACGGAAACAGTAGAAAAAAAGCCGTCCAGCAAGCAGTACAATGGTTTTGGAAAGACTTCAAGGGGGTATTAGGTTCTGCATATAAAATAATGACGGTGAATGACCCTTATGGAGAGGTAGTTTATAATGATGATTTCGCATGTAATGACTTGGGTAATAAGTACCTAGATGAAGATACCCTCACCCGATTAATTGAGGATGCGAGTGGAGACCTTGTACGAGATGAAAGTGAAGGAAGCGAAAAACATCCTCCCAATAGCGTGAAGCGGACAAGAAGGAGAAGAAAGCAAAACATTCAGTTAACTTCTCGACTCTCTCAATCCCCCGGAGGTACTATTTATTACAAGATGACAGATATTGCAGAGAAAACAAAAAGTACTCGTCCTAAAGTCAAATTGGTTAAACTATCATCTAAAAGTCTTGAAAAGGCCGTTCGTGAAGTGGAACGCAGAGGATTAGATAAATTTGAAAAATTTAATTCTAAATCGAAATTATCCGTTGTTTCTAAAACTAAGGTTAAGCAAGCCGCATAGTGCCCTTCAATGAGTAAGAATCGACAGGATCGCTCTGCTGAATTAGTACAACTAATGATGAAGTACCAGCGTCGAATTTTTGCTTACATTCACACTTTAGTTCCTTCAAGAAGTGACGCTGAGGATATTCTTCAAGAAGCGAGTGTTACTATTTGCGAAAAATTTTCTAGTTTCGAAACTGGGACAAATTTTTATTCCTGGGCCTGTCAGATCGCTTATTGGAAGGTTCGTGCGGCTCGTAAAAAATTTGCCACATCCAAAGTTGTTTTTAACCAAGAGGTATTGGATGTTATTTCCGAAACTAGAATTGAATTGGAAGATGAACTAGATATTAGACATGGAGCATTGTCCCGTTGTTTAAAAAAGCTTAATGACCGCGACCGCAGGATGGTCCTTACCCGCTATGAGTCGGGTAAGAATGTGTCTGCAGCAGCACAGGCTTCTGGCCGAACAATACAGGGGGCATATAAGGCACTTAATCGTATTCGAAAGACACTGTTTGACTGCGTTTCATTCGAGATAACTACGGAAAGAGCATGACGAAATTAAGCGATAAGGAAATAGTAGAATTGCACGATCTTCTTGATGCATTGGTCGAGAATAATTTACCGAAGCATAAACTAGCTCGATTAGAAAATTGGATATCTGAGAATGAGGAGGTTCGCCAGTGTTACATTGAATTCATGGACATGTCCTCCAGTTTACGACATTATGCGGAGGAGTTAATAAGTGACGATATTGTTGATCCAAATGGCGAGACTCATCAGAATATCATTTCTTTTTGGAAACCCCTTTTGGCAATTGCTGCCCTGATTGTATTTGGAATCTTTTTCAATCAACAGTTACAAAATTCTTCATCCCAGACTGAGCTACCAAAAATTGTAAACAACAAGGTAACCGGTCTTACAAAGATTACTGAAGAACCGCAGGTAATAGTGGATACCGTTGCAGTATTGACTAAGTCTGTCGGGGTTAGATGGGAAGACTCGTCCCAATTTCGTGCGAATTTGGGAGATACATTAGAGCCAAGTACTTTGAAATTAGTTGAGGGATTGGTACAAGTTGAATTCTTACAGGGTGCAACTGTTGTCTTAGAGGGTCCAGTTGAATTTTCCTTGAAAAATCCCAATGAGGGCTCACTTGCGAAGGGAAAATTACGTGCTATTGTTCCACAAGTTGCTACTGGATTCACCATTGATTTACCCAAAGGAAGAGTGATCGATTTGGGAACTGACTTTGGTCTTCATGTTCATCCGGGTGGATCGACAGAATTGTTTGTTTACAAAGGTAATGTTATTTACGAAGGTCAGACAGATTCAGGTGAAAGCATCACGCGGGAAGTTTTTGGAGGAGAATCAATCTTTGTTGATCCTTATGGAAATGCTAATTGGGCCGAAATGCCATCTGAACCTTTTATTAGTGCCGCTGACCTTGCTTTTCGCTCGATGGAGGAATCACAGCGCAGGCATTCGGCTTGGGTCGATTTAAGTAATGAGATTTCTGCTGACCCCAAGACATTACTTTACTTTTCTTTCGATAATCACAGTCCATGGTCTAGAATTCTAAGAAATGAAAGCGTATCTAACTCATCAGTTCAAAACGGAGCAATTGTCGGTTGTAACTGGAGTGAGGGGCGTTGGTCAGGAAAGGGTGCACTATCTTTTAAGAGAAAAAATGACCGTGTTCGTTTACAACTCCCCAGTCATTTGAAATCGGCCACTTTTTCGGCATGGTTAAAAATCGATTCTCTTTCTCAGTCCATCTCGCCAATTATATGTAGTGAACCCAAAACTCTTGGTTCAGCCTGCTGGATTGTTAATCGCGATGGTAAAATTGTACTGCGGACTCGAACTAGTAGTGGAAATAATTTTTACGAATCTGCCGTGGCATTTCGTGCCGAAAAGTTAGGCCGATGGGCTCATGTAGCAACAACTTATAACTCCGACGCCAAAATGATAACCCATTATGTTAATGGTCGATCATTCAGCAGAGAAAAACTTGTCGATCCAGTAATTCTAACTTTTCCAAAGGCAATGCTTGGGCACTCAAGCTCCACCCAAGGTTCTAACGATGGAGTTGCACTTAAAGGTAGCATTGACGAATTTGGTGTTTTTGAGGGTGTTTACAATGAGGAACAAATTAGAAGATTATATGAAATTGGTCGTCCATACGAAGTGCCCAATGCATTAGGTACAAGAATTCCCTGATTTTATAATTCTTCAATCAATACTCGTTTTATTTTCTTATTCCCCACAGGGCTTGAAATTTGCTTCCAAAATGTTGTGGATGAATGAGTTCCTTTAGTTTTTGGACCTCTTTATTGATCGAATGATCAGTTTTCTCAAGTAAACTTTTGATCTTGTTTTGTGAGTGATGCATGAAAAAGGATTCCTGGCTTTCAAGGCTTACATTTTCGAATTTATTTTGTGTTAATAATTTGATTAGCTCATCCCAGCATAAATGGCAGGTTAGATCTTGATCACCAGGGCGGCAAAATAAATTACGATTCATCTTATGCTTGTAATATGCACGGGCAGTTCCTTCCGGTCTGTCGTACATAATACATTCTTTTGATAATCCATAATCAAAGGTAATAAAAAGTCCATTCCATGAACTTGAAACTATTTTATCAAGTGAGTAATGTGCACCGGTTGGCCAATCGACAGTATATTCATTGGTACTATTAGCCAAAAAATCTAGATTTAAATCTTCAGGAAAAATAAATTCACTTAGCTCACCATCCAGCAATTGTACTCCAATCTCTCTCCATCGTTTTTCTGAAGTGTAATAACGAAACCTTTTGAACGGTTGAGCGTCCAACCATTCATTGGAAAATACGATTGCAGGGCTTGGGATTTCGATTATATCTCCTAACCTGTAGGTTATGGAAGAAGAAAATGGATGTTCTACATTTTCTAAAATTGAGCATCCTGGCTCTGCTGCGATTTCAATAAATGTGTATTTCTCGATCTCTTGGTCTGAAATAATCTTTTTACAGGCGTCCACTATCATTTCTCCCCAAAGAGAACCGAAGGTATTTGAAGTATAAAAGTCTGTATTATTACCTTTTCCGACACGATCCCTCGTTTGAGAATAATAACCGAAAGAAGGATGATAAAGTGCGATATTAAAAAATTCGTCCATGGGTATGGCTCTACGACCTTTAAGCTCTTGTTGAATGGTATCGTAAATGGTGACTTGTTCCTTTGTCATTGGCTTTAGATGATTGCTTGGATAATTAGATAGTGGTGAGGTTAAAGAAATTTTTTATTTGGGTGATTCCATCATTTGTTCTTTCGTTTTTGTTGTGCAAGATTTGGCTTGATCCTACGAAGCAATCGTTTTTCGATTCTGAATATTGGAATGCCTTATTTCGATTTGGTGAGTCTTTGCGGATAACCAATGCATTATACGTTGATAAGAATAAGTCTGATTATAGTCAACTTACAGACATTGCAATCACAGGAATGGTTACTCATTTAGACCGACACTCTAGTTACTACAGCCCGAAACAATATTCTGCATTTAAGGATGATACCCACCGACGATATGTGGGCATTGGCGTAATGATACGAAAGGTGGATGAGGGGGTTCTAATAACACGTGTCTTTTCTGGCGGTCCTGCAGAAGAATCAGGATTATCGTCAGGGGAGTATATAACCAATGTAGAGGGAGAGAGCTTAGCAGATTGGGGTCTACCTGAAGTTAGTAATCTTATTAAAGGAGAGGAGAATACATCAGTTCAGATAACCGTTCGTTCCAGGTTGGGGAGTAATAGGGATATAACAGTCCTTCGAAAGAAAATTAATATTTCTAGCGTCGAAGGTATGAAAGTTGATCAGAACGGAACTGCTTATATTAGATTAGTTCAATTTACCTCGCGATCTGGAAAGGAATTTAAAGAAGCAATTTCAGACCTAAAAGGAAAAGGGATGAAGCGGTTAATTCTTGATTTAAGAGATAATTCTGGAGGGCTTTTGTCTGCCGCAATCGAAATTACAGAATGTTTTCTCTCTCGAGGACAGTTAATTGTTTCGATTAAAGGGAGGAAAAGAAATGATGTTCGCGATTACAAATCGAACTCAGAAGAAATTTTTCCCGATATCCCTATGGCAGTTTTAATGAATGAAGGAAGTGCGAGTGCTTCGGAAATTGTTGGTGGTGCATTATCAGTTTTGGAACGGGCACCAATCATTGGAGAGCGATCTTTCGGTAAAGGTTCTGTACAGACTATCTTTCCGATGGAAGATGAATCTGGATTGCGATTAACCACTGCAATGTATTTTCTACCAGATGGTTCCACCATCCATGAGGAAGGAATTGAACCTCAGTTCATAGTCGACTGTTCTGACGAAAATGAAACCAAACTTAGAATACAAAGGTACAGTCAGGATATTATGAATCTAGAAAATTTTGAAAAACAATTTGGTTTTATTCCTATTGTTGATGTTCAGTTGCTCAAAGCAGAAGAAATCCTGTTATCAATTGAAGGTGCAGAGACCGATTTAAATCAATGATTTTAGGTATCGAAAGTTCATGTGATGAATCTGCATTAGCACTATATTCACCCAGCGAAGGAATTCTAGGAGAGTGGATCCATAGTCAAATTGTAAAACATTCTGAGTATGGTGGGGTAGTACCCGATATTGCAGTTTCAGAACACTTAAATAATTTTATTCCTCTGCTATCTCTCGCGAACGATGATCACCAGCGACTAGCATCAATTGTATCGAAAATTGCGGTTACATGCGGTCCTGGGCTAGTGGGATGTCTTGGGATTGGCATTAGCGTGGCAAAATCGTTGGGACTTCTTTGGGATATTCCAGTTGTTGGAGTTAATCACTTAAGAGGTCATGCTTTTTCTCCGTTTTTACCTTTAGGTTTAAGCGAGGGGGCTGCTTTTGCTTCTTACTTACCACATTTGGGATTATTGGTTTCGGGAGGAAATACCATTCTCTTTATACTGAATGAAAATAGGGAGATTTCTATTATTGCAAAGACGGTAGATGATGCTGCGGGTGAAGCATTAGACAAAGGAGCGAAGCTGTTAGGAATTCCTTATCCCGGCGGTGCTGAATTAGAAATAAAGGCAAAGGGAGGAAACATCAATGCATATGATTTCCCTCAAGCATTTCCCTCCAGGAATGTAATGAAATTTAGCTTCTCCGGTCTAAAGACAAGCTTACTTTACACTCTTAAAAAGATGACAGAAACAGAAGTACATGAACGCTACTCTGATCTTGCTGCGTCCTACCAGAATGCTGCTGTCATGCAGTTAGTAAGAAAGACAGGGCATGCTCTGGAGAATGGAGGATTTCGTAGTATCGGACTTTCTGGAGGTGTTGCTAATAATCAACTTTTGAGAGATGAGATGGATAAGATGGCGAAAAAGAATGATATTCAATTACTATGTGCTGAACCCCAACATACTGGAGATAATGCGGGGATGATTTGCTTTGCCGCCTCTGTCGATTCAAAGAACACTTGGCCTAATCAAAATCAAGAGTTAAGTTTCAATTCAGCTCTTACGCTTGATGAATTTCCCCGTTCATTTTGATTCTATGACATAAATGGAATTGAGAATACTTGCTTATTCATTGAAAAAAGTTATTTTGATCACTTATGATTTCTGATCCTGAAAAAAGTAAAAAACTATCTAAAAACGAGGGTATTAAGGAAAAAAGCAATTTTTTACGAGGTACTATACTAGAAGGGTTGTCAGATACTTCCACTGGTTCCATTTCAGCAGATGATTCACAATTGACTAAGTTTCATGGAACTTATCTACAGGATAATCGTGATGAGAGAGCGGCTTTGCTTAAAGAAAAGAAAGAGAAAGCGTATTCTTTCATGATAAGGGTGCGAGTACCCGGAGGAGTTTGTACGCCCAAGCAATGGCTCGGAATTGATGAGTTGTGCAATAAGTTTGGCGATCAATCGCTTAAAATTACAACTAGGCAGGCTTTCCAATTATACGGAGTATTGAAGAAAAACCTTAAGCAAACAATGAAGGAGATCAATGATACACTCCTTGATACACTAGCAGCTTGTGGTGATGTGAACCGGAATGTGATGTCTCCCTCTAACCCCTTTGAGTCAGAACTCCATGGACAAGCTCTGAGTTTAGCCCAGCAAATTCATGATCATTTGACCCCGAGTACATCTGCGTATGCCGAAATTTGGCTCGACGGTGAAAAAACTATGTCAATAGGTGAAGAAGTAGAGGAACCTATTTATGGAAAAACATACCTTCCTCGAAAGTTTAAAATAGCAGTCGCGTTACCACCTCGAAATGATGTTGATGTTTTTTCTAACTGTTTGGGCTATGTAGGCATCTCAGAGAATAACGAAATTGTAGGTTACAATGTATTGGTCGGAGGAGGTTTGGGAATGACTCACGGCAAAACCACAACCTTTCCCCGTTTGGCAGATGTAATTGGGTTTTGTACCCCTCAACAAGCCGTCCAGGTCGCTGAAGAGGTGGTTAAAATCCAAAGGGATTTTGGGGATCGCTCCGATCGAAGGCACGCTCGATTAAAATACACTATCGAAGATCGAGGTGTTGAATGGTTCAAGGAAGAACTTAACCAAAGACTGGGGTGGGACTTACAACCCGCTAGAGACTTTTTATTTGAATCAACCACCGACCGTTATGGTTGGAACCAAGATGCAGATGGTTCATGGACTTATGGACTATTTTTTGAGGGTGGTCGACTACGGGACAAATCTAAGTTAGCAATTCGTGAAATTGCATCTTTCATTCCCTGTGAGTTTAGACTCACGGCCAATCAAAATCTTGTAATTGCCCGTATTGGAAACGAGGATAAAGAAAAGATTGATGAAATTTTAGCAAAGCATAGCGTTCTTTTGCCATCTAATTTAAGTGGCTTGAGGCTTAATTCGATTGCCTGTACTGCACTTCCTACATGCAGCTTGGCATTAGCAGAAAGCGAACGGTATCTCCCCCACTTAATTGATGAATTGGACTCGATAATTGACGGTCTCGGTCTGCGGGATGAATCAATCGCAATTCGTTCAACTGGTTGTCCAAATGGGTGCGGCCGTCCTTATCTCGGCGAGATAGGACTAGTTGGTAAGGCACCTGGTAAATACAACCTTTATTTAGGAGCAGGACTAGATGGCACTCGTTTAAATAAGTTGTACAAGCCGGCAATTACCCATGAAGAAATTGTCGCTGAATTAAGACCATTGTTGGAGGACTATGCTGAGCATCGAGTAGAGGGTGAAAGATTTGGAAACTTCTGTATTCGTAAAAGTTATGTGAAAGAAACTGATCAAGGGTCTGACTTTCACGAGTAATACGCTTTTTTACACTTAATCTTATTCTCATATGGGCAGAAGGTTTTCCAAGACTTTAGGTAGGAAGACACACGGTAATCCACAGGCGAATATTTCCACTTTAAATGAAGAGGAAGCATTAGATTTGTTGGACAAAGTAATTGGAGACCCATTCATACTTATTTTAGATCAGGTGCAAGATCCTCGGAACTTGGGGGCATGTTTGCGTTCAGCAGATGGTGCAGGGGTTAATCTAGTTGTAATACCAAGTGATCGATCCGCTGGATTAACTGATGTGGTTCGACATGTAGCTTCAGGTGCAGCCGAGTCTCTTCCTCTTGCTCGAGTACGTAACTTGGCCCGCTTTATGAAGGAGCTTAATCAACGAGCAATCAAAATGGTGGGTACAAGTGACCAAGCGAAAATAACAGTGTTCGACTCCGACCTAAAAGGACCACTCGCCTTAGTGGTGGGTGCAGAGGGGACGGGTATTAGACGATTAACAGCAGACAACTGCGATGTTTTAATTAATATTCCAATGGAAGGCACTGTGGAATGCCTCAATGTTTCTGTTGCAACCGGAGTTTGTTTGTTTGAAGCGTTTCGTCAGAGAAGAAGTTAGTTTAAAATAACTCAGATATTGGAGGTCTTCAATACACCCTTGGTACTTTCCTTTTTCTCTCCAATTTTAATAAAAAGCCAAGAAAAGGCGGCTGAAAAAAGTAGGGTGCTGATCAATGAGTTCCTCAGAAATAGGTAAGCAGGGGCATATCCAGGTTCACCCAAAAATTGTGCCTGCCAGAAACCGGCGACTGTTTTTGCATAGACAGGGTTAACTAGCCAAGCAAAGCCACAGGTTAATCCATGAAAAAGGAGTGCACTTGCTATCGCACCAGTAAAAAGAGGCAGTATCCGTGGTGATTTTCGAACTGATTTACCCAAAGCAAAAATAATCAGGTAAGCAATTATTGAAACAAGGGTAAATGTTTCGAAAAGATTCGCACCATAAGATGGGTTTAATAATAAATCAGAAACAAAAACCGCAGTGATTGGGCCTAGCCAAGACCAAATTCCCTTTAATAATGCTCCCGAAATAAAAAAAAGAGCTAAAACAGGAGTGAAGTTAAATAATTCGGGATACGATAGGGGTAAATATCGAGACCAACCCACGGCAATGATCAGAACGACAAACCATAATTGTGGAGACCTAAGTGAGGTAGAACTGGACGATAGATTTTTTGTCATAACTCTAACACTACACGATTTATTTTTGGTTTCAACAATTGCTTGCTCTTTCTTCAAGTTTTAATGCTTGGATTAGACGATCGATAAAAGAGCTTTGTTCAGGACACAATTTTATTTTTGCTTCGCTTTCCGTCATCATGACCGCTTGATCAATTTCTGGGAAAGTCCAGTTCTTTCCACTTCCTTTGGGGAATTCCAGGGTAATTTCATTACATTTTGGAATAGTTCCTTTGATCCATGTGCCCGAGAACCCCCAAGCATAAACTCGTTTGCCATTTTTTTGAAGTATTGAACCCAAATCGATGTATGGTCCGCGTGGAATTAAACCAGTCTCTTCTTCAAATTCTCGGACTGCTGCATCAAAAATTTCTTCTCCGTGATCGGGTTCTCCTTTTGGAATACTCCACCACCCATCATCTCGATTCTTGAATAGAGGACCTCCAGGATGAGCGATTAAAAACTCAGTCGTTTGATCCTTTTTTTTATATAAGACCAGTCCGCCGCTTATCTTTTTACTCATAGAAATTATTATCTTTCAATTTTTAGGTTTCTTTCCATTACTACCAGATCGTACCAATCCGAACCGACTCTCCTGTATTTCTTCTTCAGTACGACCTCATTAAAGCCTAGTGAGCGATAGCATCTTCTTGCTGGTTGATTATGCCCAAAAGTATTTAATGTGATTTTCTTGAACTTTTTTTGACTGGCACACCAATTGATTATTTTTTGAATAAATTTTCGTCCGATTCCCCTTCTTCGAATTACTGGATTTACTATTACTCGACAAAGAACTGCCTTGTTGCCAACTGGGTGAACAATTTCTCCGTAGCAGGTTAGTAATCCTTCGTCGTTAATAAAAGCAAAAGAATGTAAATCCTTTCTTTGTAAGTGAATTAAAAAGACTTCTGGGTTTAATCCTTCTTGAAATGTATTTCCTGACCAAAATTGTTGATCCTCTTCACCTCTGATCCAAGATAACAAATCATGAGTTCTACTGGGTGGGAAATTAATTAGTTTCAATGAGCGAGTTAAGTTCGTGGATTTAGGAGGCTATGGGATCCGTAAATCTTTACTCCTTGCCTTTAATAATTCAGCAGGTTGGGGTTTTAAACGTGACACCTTATTCCGATTGAGGGGATAGGTGCCTTTGGAAGTGGCTAAAATAGTACGAGCTTTTTCGTCCCATTTATTGGCTTTCTCGAATTCTCCTTGGTTCAGATAAATGATAGTCATCGCTGCGTAGGTAGCACCGACATCAGTATGCATTTCTCCCCATTTATCGATCCTTATTTTAAGAGCAGATTGAAGTTGTTCTAATGCCTCCTCATGTTTTCCTTGGCCTTCCAATGCCAATGCTAAACC
Organism: Opitutales bacterium; assembly: GCA_029252505.1. GTDB lineage: Bacteria > Verrucomicrobiota > Verrucomicrobiia > Opitutales > Seribacteraceae > Seribacter. The sequence goes on from JAQXBH010000167.1 coordinate 12,541, forward strand.
CTCCTTGCAATCGGCCAATTCAGTATGATTTGCACCCACGATGGGAAGTTTTTTTTGCAACAATTCTCTAAAACTTTTTTCCGCTTTCTTGTAATTATTTTTAGACTCTTCTATAAATGCTTGATTGGTTTGAACGATTAAGATGTCAGGATGTTTTGCTCCTATTGCTGGTAATAAGACATTAATTGCTTTTAAATAGGCATCATTTGCCTGTTCATTCTCGCCAAGGAAATAGAGAGCTACTCCCAAATTATTCCATGTTACCCCCACATCTCGGTGTCTATTTCCTTGGTAGGGAAGTCGTCCTTTAAGAACCTGCTGGTATAATTTAGCTGCATCTTCATAATTACAACTTCTGCTGAGGTTATCTGCCTCGCGATGAAATTGAGCCCAGTCTCCAAGCGTCTTCTTTTCTCCATTTGAGGACAGTAGTGTGTGTAAGAAGAGAATGGTTAGTGTCGGTATTTTCATGATAATATAATAGGTTGTTAGAAAGGGTGTAAATCATGTGTTGTGCAAGTAAGAATACATATAATAAGAAATTCTTTTGCCATTCTTGGAAGATTCTTTTTCATAGAAGTTTATTAAATATAAATTGTGGGAGAAAAATCTTATGTGCAAAAATAATAAAGTGTTAATGGGAATAATTGTGATGTTATCTGCTTCATTCTTTATGGGGGCGTTAATGAACAAGTCAGAAGCATCATTGAGAGTAATCAAAGCAGGCGTCGATGATAAGGGGAATCCTCTTTGTGTAAATAAAAGCCAAGTTTATTTGTTCAAGAAAGAGCAGTCTGGTAATAAGATTGTTTTTTACTATCATGATGCCAAAAGTGCAGAAGCATCCGTTACCAAGTCCTTTCCGGATTCTGAAAGCTTGGACAGTTATTGGGAAGAACTGCTTCGTAAATGGTAAAGATATCTTAACAGATTAGCCCGACCTTACCCCGTTTGCTGAGCATTAAATAGGGGGATGTTAGGGCTCCAATCCGCTGACAGTAAATTTTATTTCTGCATTTGTACAATATTACTGATTGGGTTTCTAACTCCCGTAAATAAGTTTTACAGGCTGAATTGGACCACCTTCCCCATACACAGAAATCGATCTCTACTCGGAAAGTGCCCAGTACCTCTTATTGGGAAATACCATGCGTAAGATAATAATAGTGGATCGAATAGCTCATTCTCAATCTGTTGATTATGAGGTGCTTATTGTTTTGGAGGGGTTGGGTCAAAGGTACCATGCTTGTCCAGCCCACTTTTATTCCTTTCTTTTCTCTAGTCTTTTATCCGGATACCTCCTTTTTCATCCATCGGTATAACTTCACATATTTTAGATCGTTCAGGGCCTACTAAGAATCTTTTTACTTCTCCAGTAGAATCAACTTTTCGTGGGAGTCCATTCCTTGCAGTAACTGAAACACATTCGAGTAAGTCTTTCCCATTGTATCCCTTTTCATTTGAATCGGAATATAATTCGTCGGGGTGTACAAAACAGATTATTTTGCCATATCGAACCAGTCCATTTCTCGTGTGTTTAATGATATCACCAATCTGAAAAGTCCTTTTTTTGAAATACTTCAATTCATTTAATCTTTTGCATCTGTCTTCTGGAAGTCGAAAGAATTTTAACTCTAAGTTTCCCTTTCTCAAAGGCGATAAGTCATGGGAGTTGAGTTGTACGAGTTCTAGTTTTCTAGTTTTGCCCTCCTGAACAAATATAACTTCTCCGATTCGTTTCTTTTTTTTATGAGCAATTCGTTCTATAATTTTTTCACCAATCTCAAGAGGTGTATCTTTTTTTTTATTCATGATGCTAATTCGGACTAGGGTTTATTTACATAGATACACTAACTGAGGGCTTAGTGCTTTGCGAATAATAAAATATAAATCTTAGGTTATTGAGTATAATTCATGATGGATTTTCTAAAGATTGACAATTGAGTGCTATACTTTTCCATTAGTAATATGAATCGATTGAAAAAAAAAATTAGATTCTACCTGATTCCCTCCCTCCTTTTTATCGGGGTTTTGGTTCAATCAAATGCGGTAGATTTTAACAATACACAAGTACACGAAGATATTTTTGATGAGGCCCTAGGTTGGAATGATTTACAAGTTCGAAACGGTGTTTTATATGCACCTAATGCCGAGCAACCCCTTACTGGTTTTATCAAAAAGCTATATGGAAATACACAGGTTGAAATCCTTCTCCGTTTGTCTGAAGGGCAGATCAATCAAGTAAGCAGGTGGAATGAAAATGGTATTCCTTTGTATTCTGTGGAAGCACTGCCGTCTAGTATTAGACTTGAATCTATTCCTGAAAGTAGCGAACAACTTGATGTTCGAACTTTTCACGGAATCACCCGTTTTTGGTATCCATCAGGTCAGAGTATGTTGGAATCAAAATATTCTTATGGAAAGAAAGATGGAACCACTCGATCTTGGTACGAAAATGGAAGTTTTAAGGTCGAGGAAAATTACAAAGATGGACTGAAGGATGGTAATGCAAGATCATGGTTCGAAAGTGGACAAAAATGGATGAGTTATAGTCATTGGAATGACAAACGGGATGGGCCCCTTATTTGGTGGTTTGAAAATGGGCAAAAGCGCCAGGAAGGAAATTACAAAGGAGGACAAAGGTTTGGAGAATGGACATATTACAAGGAGGATGGCTCAATTCTTTACCGAAAAACATTTAGGGATGGAAAATCAATTTCTACGAAATACGGAGAAGACGATTCCGAGGAATAACATCTTTAAGTATTGTTTACCAAGGGAGAATTTTCATTCTGTAAAGCAGGCAACCTAACCAAACAACTCCAATAAAGTAGGCAATACACCAACCCTTGCCCAAAGGGAATATTTTTTGAAGTTTTGGGAAATTTTCACGATACCAATCTAAAAAGAAGAGCGTGACGATACTCGCTCCAATGCAATCAATAAGTACTGCATACCAAAGTATCGCTTCTAGGTTAATAAGCATCATAGTATAAAATACTTAAATTTTTTCAGAAAACAAATGTCTTTCACAAAAAATAGTTATCGTAGTCACGATTATAAATTTTTACTTCAACGCTGGCGTACTGTATGTCGTATGGCAGGTCTTAGGATGGAAAAAGTGGCCGAAATCGACGGTTTACCCTGTTTTGAAGTTACTTCTCCAATCATCAAAGAACATAGTGCTATCTATTTGTCGGCAGGAATTCACGGAGACGAAAGTGGATCTACCGAAGCGTTACTCGCTTGGGCAGAATCAAACTTGGATCGATTGAGTTCACTTCCCCTTTTAATTTACCCCTGCCTTAATCCCTGGGGCTTAATTAATAATTCACGTTGGGATGCCAAAGGCACAGACTTAAACCGCATTTGGGAGAATCCTAGCAATCCTTTTATTCAGCATATTATATCGCGGACAAAGAACATAACCATAGAACTGGTAATTACTTTACATGAAGATTTTGACGGTCAGGGAGTTTATCTCTACGAGCCCAGTCGCAACGGTATATCTGATGGAAAAGCGGATGAAATTATTAGTGCAGCTACTCCTTTTATTGCACGAGATCCGAGGCGAAAGATTGATGGCAGAAAAGCAAAGAATGGAATTATTCGTCCCCGCCCCACCAATCCACCCAAAGACGGTATCCCGGAAGCTCTCTATTTTTACCTTACCCATAAATGCCCTACTTTTACCTTTGAAACCCCATCAGAATTAGATCTTTCTCTTCGTGTCCAAGCTCAGTCCGCAATGATTGGACATTTGCTTTGCTCGGATTTGAAATAGGGAAAAAGTGAACAGTTTCGAAAGGAGCCAATCGTACCTAGGAAATCATTCGATCTATTTTTCTTACCCCCGCCCCCCCCTATGTAAATATATAAACACAAATGGACATGTATAGATATCTATAAACTTATTGTAGCTTTTCCTTTTCTTATGTTTGGAATCAGCTACATCCTAGTAAATAAAAGGATGGTGCGGGCACTCGGGATCGAACCGAGGACACCAGCTTGGAAGGCTGGGGTTTTACCACTAAACTATGCCCGCAAACAAGAAGTTCCCATTAAACCTTTTGTTTCGGAGGGGTCAAGATGGAATTCCTTAACTACCGGTTGATTTTTAAAGCCTTGGTAACTTCCTCGTGAAAGATCTCTGACCCAACACGGAATGGACACGATGGCATAGTTGGCGAGAATGACTGAAGTGGGAATACTGGTTTTTCTAAAAAATGAAAAGTCGCACCTGCTCCTTCGCAAATTGGATATCCTGCGGCACAGTCCCAAGGCTTTGCCCGATATTCAAGGCATCCATCCAGTCGACCGGTTGCTACATTGGCTAAGCCAACTGCAGCGGAACCAGGGCAGCGGATACGCCAAACACCCAAGGCTTGTTTCAGAGCTTCAAGGGATTGGGCAGGTATGGGGAAGTGCATGCAATAGGTAAGTTTTTCATTCACTAGCTGAGTGGCTGCCTGTACAGGATTTGTTCCTTCAATTGATCCAAAACCCTGTCCACCCTGAAGCAGATTATCCCGACCATAATCGTATATCAATCCATAGACCGGCATTCCATGTCGAAGAAGGCCAAGTGAGATGCAGCATTCAGGAACGCCTACGGCATAATTGTTGGTCCCGTCAACCGGATCGAGAATCCAGCAGAATTCGGACTTGGTTGGAATAGGTTCAGGTGTTTCGGCCCCTTCTTCCGAACAAAAATCATCGCTCGGGAATTCCTTCTGAAGCAGGAGGAATAATTCTCGTGAGATGGTTTCGTCTACTACTGTTACACGAGTGCCGTCTTTTTTCCAGCTACTCTCGGTGGTGCCAAAGTTTGCCCGAAAGTATTCGACTTGGGCGAGGATAGCTTGGTGACCGGCCAGGATTCTATCCTGGAGGGCAGAGTCGGCGTTTGAGAGATCAGGAGTTTGGTTGGTTAGGGAGCGATCCATTTATCTTCTTTTTGAATGAGTTGAACGAGTTGGTCAACGGCATCCTTTTCTGGAATGGCCGACTTTACTCGATTTCTACCCACATAAAGATCGATTTTGCCTGGGCCAGATCCAACATAGCCAAAATCCGCATCGGCCATTTCCCCGGGTCCGTTTACAATGCATCCCATTACTGCAATGGTGACTCCTTTGAGATGACCGGTCGCTTGTTTGACCCGTTGGGTTGTACTTTGAAGATCGAAGAGGGTGCGTCCGCAACTCGGGCAGGCAACAAATTCAGTTTTGGAGATTCGGGCTCGGGCTCCTTGGAGTATATTATAAGCAAGTCCGCGGTTACGATTCAGTTCACCGGTCTGTTCGACCGAAAGAATTTCACCAATGCCATCACAGAGGAGTGAACCAGACAGTATGGAGGAATCGAGAAGCTGGGCGGAGAAGGAGTCCCCATCGGGGAATAATTGATTTTCTTGATTATTTCGAATCCAAATGGGGAAGTGTAAATTATTTTGTGCGAGGTTTGCTGAGAGTAAACGGTAACTCGATACCGCATTTTGATTCTCTTGAGGAGTGAGTGTAATTAGCGGTGTGATGGGGAGATTGGATAGGAGTGCAATGTATCCAACCGTAAAGGATTCGTCATTGAGAGAAAGTACGGGATGTTGTCCTGCTTCCACACAAAAAGTTAGGAACCGGGCGAGTGAGGCTTCGTCCGTTGAAGCATGTCTGGAATACCATAGGAGTGGGGTGAGATTTCGTTGTTGTGGGGGAATTGAATCGTCGTCTGATTCGTTTCTTTGATCCTCTACCACTAAAAAGGGAACTGCCCCGAATAATGCTGAACGAAGAGTGGCAAGATGAGTAAGTTCGGAAGAGTGTGTTAGGGAAACTAACAGTCCTTCCACCGGAGCGTCTTTGGCACTAAATTGGACTTGGGCGACTTCCTTAATAATTTGAGCGGATTGAGATAGTGGTTGGGTTGCCGCAGCAATTACAAGAGGGGGGTGTTTATCTCCGATAAGATTGCCATCAGAGCTAAGCGAAGTTTCCGAACATCGGCGCCTTTGAAAGGAGAAGGGATTCACTTCTTCAACAGCTTGAATTTGTTTTTCAATCGTATTTGCCCACCAGGTTTGTGCGCGTTGTGCCAAGTCCCTTGCAACCGGGATTTCAGCCACAGGATCTTCGGTAAGAGAAACCCGAATGGTATCACCCAGACCATCGAGGAGGAGTGAGCCAATTCCAATCGCACTTTTAATGCGAGCATCCTCTCCATCTCCTGCTTCGGTGACCCCGAGGTGAAGTGGGTAATCCATGTCTTCTTCGTCCATTAAAGAGACCACGAGACGATAAGCCTCAATCATTACTTTTGGATTACTTGCTTTCATGGAAAGAACGAGATCGTGGTAACTGTGAGATCTGGCAATACGAATGAATTCGAGTGCAGATTCTGCCATTCCGCGTGGTGAGTCGCCAAACCGATTCATGATCCGGTCGGAGAGAGAGCCATGATTGGTTCCTATTCTCATGCATCGTCCGAGTTCCTTGCATCGGAGCACGAGAGGGGAGAATGACTCGTGGAGCCGCTCGATTTCCTGTTCGTATTGAGAATCACTGTATTCACGAATATTGAATTTCTTGCGATCGGCATAATTCCCGGGATTGACGCGCACTTTTTCCACGTGTTTAGCCGCTTCCATGGCGGCGGAGGGAAGGAAGTGGATATCGGCAACAAGGGGAATATCAAAACCGGCAGATCGAACTTCTTTAGCAATGAGTCCAAGTGCTTCAGCTGCCCGTACATTAGGTGCTGTAATTCGAACAATTTCACAGCCTGCTTCCGCCAATTCAATTGTTTGTCGAACCGTGGCGTCCACATCCATAGTATCAGTCGTAGTCATAGATTGTACCCGTACCGGGTGAGAACCCCCGGTTTGGATATTGCCAATCGATACGATCCTTGATTTTCGTCGAATCGAATGAAAACGCGAGGCGCAGTAGGTGGACGCCATAACCTTGGTTTACTCCTTAAAAAAGGCGCTGGAAGTCAAAGAATGTGACATACAGCATGAATGAAAAAAGAAGTATGATGAAAAGAATTTGTGACCGTTCGAGGAAGGCGAGTGGAAGTGGTTTGCCTCGAATCTTTTCAATGGTTGCAAATGCCATGTGCCCTCCATCCAATACTGGAATTGGAAGTAAGTTTAAGATGGCAAGATTGACATTGATAAACACGACAAACCATAGGAGTTTTTTAAATCCAATACTCGCAAATATACTAAGGTTATTTACTATTCCAACGGGGCCGCTCATATTGCGAAGTTTTACATCTGATTGTGGGTTAACAAGACCGGTTAGAGTGTGATACATATCTTTCACACGACTTATAATTAATACTAGGGGGTTGGGGTAGGTGGTAATTGATTTAAACTCAGGGCTAAATCCAATTAATTTCCGTTTGCTTTCTGGATTTCCTTTTTCGAGTTCCTTTACCACTGGTAGTAAATTGTAAGTCTGTTCCAAACCGTTTTCTCCTCCTTTTCGTACGGTTAGAGCAATCTCTTTTCCGTCGTCCAATTTCATCAGATAATCAACTAGGTGATAAAATGAAAATATTTTAATTCCATCAACTGAAAGCAATTGATCGCCTTGAGATAGTCCTGCCTCAATGGCGGGCATGTTTGGTTGTAGTTCTTTCACAAAAAAGGTCTCCTTGGGCCCGATTCCGATAATTCGTATTTCCTCGTTTCCAAATACTTCGGGGAACACTTCAACTTCCTGCTGTTCACCGTTTCGGAGTATTGTGAGCTTGGTAAGTCGACGATCTTGAGCAGATTTTAATTTTCCAGTAACAATTCTGCTCTGTATATCCATAAAATCCTCCACTGGAGAACCATCCACTGCCAGGACTTCATCGCCCGGTAAGATTCCTGCTTTTTTTGCGGGTCCAACTACAGTTTCTCCTTCTTCCACAATTGGGTTCCATCGCTCCACGGTATCGGCAATATAGCCAATCTTGGTGGTGAGTTCTCCATCTCTTCTTTCGTAGCCAAAAAACCAAAGTACGCTGGAGAGAACAAATGCGAGTAAAATATTAAAAACGGCACCCATTACGGAGACGATCATTTTGTCGGCGTAACTTATTTTAGCGGGTTTCTTTTCCTTAGTGGCATCCAGTTCTTCACCGTCCTCGTCTTCTTCTTCAATGTCATCCCACGCGGACATTCTGTCTTCTGCTTCCTCTTGCTCTTTTTCTCCTTCGATTCGCCCCATGTCGGCAAGTTGAGGCAGAGCCACATATCCACCGAAGGGGAACATCGAGATTCTGTATTCCACTCCATTCTTTTCCCATCCGAAAATTTTGGGTCCAAAACCAATGGAAAAGCGTTTAATTATCAAACCACGCTGACGAGCCGCTAAAAAATGGCCAAGTTCATGTATGAAAATCGTAAATCCGAGTGCAAACAAGGCGACTAGAAGAAATGCAAAATCGTAAAAAAAGGACATGTTTAAAAAGCGATGCTATCCGAGTTGCTGAACCCGTATTTGTGCTGACTGACGTGTTTCTGAATCAAGAGTAAGAAGTTCGTCAACCGATTTAGTAGAAATAAAGTTAGAGTGATTTAATGTTTCTTCAATTATGCGTGAAATCTCAAGAAAGCCAATTCGATTCCGAAGAAAAGCATCGACTGCAATTTCATTGGCTGCATTAAATATGAGCGGAGCAGAATCTCCTTGCTCCATTGCTTCGATAGCAAGCCGCAAGCAGGGGTATCGATCTAAAGACGGCGGAGAAAAGGAAAGGTCAATAGGTTGAGTGAAATCAAGTGATGATTCCACTCCTTCATGTCGTTCCGGATAAAGAATCGCGTTTTGCAGGGCAAATGTCATCGAAGCCGGTGTCATTTGGGCAAGGCAGCACCCATCAATAAATCGTACAATTGCATGCACCAAACTTGGGGGGTGGATGACAACTTCCAATTGATTCGGAGAAACATCAAAGAGCCAGCGTGCTTCAATTAATTCTAATCCCTTATTCGCCATCGTTGCAGAATCAACCGTAATTTTCTTTCCCATTGACCAATTGGGATGTTGGAGTGCTTGCTCGATTGTTACATTGGCGAGTTGATCGAGGGGTAAGTCACGAAATGACCCTCCTGACGCAGTAAGAATAATCGAATGGAGGGTTCGTTGATCCTGTCCTTGAATGCATTGAAATACTGCATTGTGCTCACTATCAGCAGGGATTATCCGCCCGCCATACTTTCGGGCAGTTTCGGTAACCAATTCCCCCGCAACTACAAGAGATTCTTTGTTCGCGAGAACCACCTCTTTTCCTTTTTGTAGTGCGGCAAGTGTGGGCAGTAGTCCGGCGGCACCGACAATTCCAACCACAACAACATCTGCTTCTGTTAAAGAAGCTAATTCCTCAATGGCATTTTGGCCCGTGTGGAGTTGGGTGGATTGGGGGAAGTTTATTTTTTCTAATGGAGCATGAGTGAGGCAGGCATGAGGAACATTAAATTCTTTTGCAATGGCGACTAGTTTCTCAGATTGTTGATGGGCAGAAATTCCGATCAGATCGATTTTATCCGAATGTTTGCGGATAACTTTTAAAGTACTTTCGCCAATTGAACCGGTAGCTCCCAGCAGTACGACCTTTTTCGGAGCCTTCACTATCGAAGAATGAATAAAATGAAGTACCCAGTAGGGGCGGCAAGGATTAGACTGTCAGTTAGATCAAATAATCCGCCAATACCTGGAATCGCACCTCCGGAATCTTTCATTGACGCGAGGCGTTTGAGCACCGAGGCAATCAAATCTCCAATTACGGCACTCAAAGCAAGCAATGTCCCCCAAATTGCTCCTTGTCCAGGAGTGAAAACCCAATCCCCAAAAAATACAATATCGGTGAATTTTTCCTGAAAGAGCCAAGGGAGCAGTGCTCCTATCCCCGCTGATGCAGCAAAACCGCCAATTAGCCCTTCAATTGTTTTCCCCGGGCTAATGGAAGGTGCCATTTTAGTACGCCCGATCGCCTTGCCAATGAGCAGGGCACCAATATCGCTAAATTTCGCTACGATCACGACCCAGAGAGAAAAGAATAAACCAAAACCCATAAAGCAGTCGGCATTTTCGTTCCCGCCGATTTGTAAAATACGAACGAAATACTGAAGGAGGAATGATACAAAAAGCAGACCGAAGAAGGTAGGCATGAGCCTTTTAATATACATCCCTCTTTGGGCTTGCGGGAAAAGCACACAGGCCGCGGAGGTAAACAAAGCACCGATGGCGAGCACATCCACCCCATAGCCCTCGAAATAATATGAGACGGGGATCAAACAACCACCTGTTACAAGCCCTGAAAGGCGATTTGCGGCGTATCCGAGTCTTCCGAGAATGGTGTAGACTTCAAATAGCGTAAGGGTAGCACATAGATTAAGAATCCACATCGCCCCGGTTTCCTTGAGAGAATATACCACTAAGGCAACAAGTCCCCAAAGTAGAATGGTTGAGAAAGAACGTAGGATCATGGTGCAGTTGAAGTTATTGAGTTTTGATTAATCGGAGTAAGCTGGTCGCTTGTTTTACCAAAGCGTCTCTCCCGTTGTGTATAATTTTGTAAGGCCTCGATAAAAGCATCACGGTTAAAGTCAGGCCAGTGCAAGGGAGAGACAAAAATTTCGGCATAGGCCGCTTGTAGAAGGAGGAAATTACTTAATCTAAATTCACCAGAGGTACGAATAATCAGGTCCGGGTCTGGTAAGTCTCTTGTTTCAAGGTGATTTGAAAAAGTCGACCAATCCAAATGGTCGGGAGATTTACCTGTTTCCAAAATTTCTCGTGTATAGGACTGTATGCCGCTCAATACTTCCTGCCGACTTCCATAATTGAGTGCAAGGGTAAGGTGAGACGTGTTATTATGTTTAGTCTTTTCAATCGATGATTCTACGATTTTCTGTGCAAATTTAGGAAGACCTGATAAATCACCAATTGCACGAAGTCGGGTGCCATCTTTCAGTAAAGTGGCAAGTTCTCTTTTTAAGAATTCCTCGAGTAATCTCATCAGACCCGATTTTTCCTCGTCGGGCCGGTTTTGATTTTCTGTACTAAATGCATAAAGAGTCACATATTGAACCCCAAATTCTCGTGCTGCATTTACAATACTACGAACATTTTTAACGCCATTTCGATGACCAAATAAACGTGGTTTTCCACGATTTCTCGCCCAACGACCGTTGCCGTCCATAATGATGGCAACATGCTTGGGGAGTCTTTCTCGTTCGCTTTCAGAAAAAATTATCATGCTTCGATTCAAATACCTCAACGATTTCATGACCAATTGACAACGAGGAAAGCATATTCTAGTTCCATCTAATGAAAAAAAGTGTAACACAACATGAGATTAATGAGAAACTTTCTGAATTACCTGGGTGGAGTTTCAGTAATGACCAATTGAAAAAGTCTTACCTTTTTAAGAATTTTCGAGACGCCATGGGTTTTTTAATCGCGATATCTTATCAAGCGGAACAGCTAGATCATCATCCAGGAATTTATAACTGCTTCAATCGTGTAGAAATAACTCTCAATACTCATGATGCTAATAATAGTGTAACCGAGAAGGATTTCATATTGGCTCGTGCGATAGAATCACTTCTCTAAAAAAATTGCCCTTGGCAATCCCACAATCTCCTATGGAATGGTCTGAAGTAAAAAGTGGTAAACTACTCCTATATGAAAGAAATTAAAAACATTCATTCTTTTCGGGTTTTGATCCCATTGTTTGTCTCTCAAACAATTGGAGCGTTTAATGATAATGGAATGAAGGCGATGTTGCCTATTATGGCGGCTTTTCAATTTGGAAAAGCGAGTATGGACCAGACTAATCAGGTTGTTTCAATTCTATTAATTCTTCCTTTTGTGGTCTTTGCCCCATGGGCAGGGTGGGTCTCAGACCGTTTTTCAAAAAAGGATGTGGTCAGTCTTGCACTTCTTTCTCAAATATTGGGCTTAGGCGTACTTGCGGGTGGATTATATTTCGAAAACCTAACTGTTGGATTGTGTGGCTTTTTTCTCCTCGCTGTTCAATCGGCTTTTTTCTCGCCTGGGAAAAAGGGAATATTAAAAGAATTAGTGGGTTCTGATCGATTGGGAATGGCAGTAGGTTGGATGGAAATGTTAACAATGGTGGGTATTCTGGGCGGTGCTTTTGTGGCGGCTAAGTACTTCGATTTGTTAGTTCCCCATTATGGAGGATGGGGTGCTGGATTAGTTTTATGCGTTGTTGCGATCGGCTTGGCATTCTTTTCCTGGGTTTTGTTTATTCCCACTCCAAGGACAGAGGCACCCAAGGCTGAGTCTTTTAGACCGCGTGTGGTATGGAGTCATTGGGAAGACCTGAATTCCTTGTGGAAAAATCGCAAATTAAGGGCAGCCGCCTTGGGGGACGCCTGGTTTTGGTCAGTGGGGAGTTTTTTCTACCTTGTTTTAGTTAAATTATCAGGAGAAGTGATTGAGGGAGAGGTCGGTATGGGCACGCTTTATGGGTACTGGTTCTTACTTCTTGGGGTTGGAATAATGCTTGGTAGTTTACTAGTTGCTTATTTAAATAGAGGACGAGTGGAGCTTGGATTGACTCCAATCGGTGCATTTTTGCTACCCCTTACCTTCGTACTTTTATATTTTGTCGATCCATTTGATGTACTTTTTGAATGGGGTTGTTTATTACTTGGATTTTCTGGTGCATTATTTTTTGTTCCGTTAAATGGTTTCTTACAGGATCAGGCTGGAGAGAGTGAACGAGGAAGAATTTTAGCCGCTTCAAATTTGTTAACTCAAATATCCAGCATTGGTTTGATCCTTTTTCATGCATTTCTCTCCAATTCAATGGGACTCTCAGCGAAAGAGGAAATTTTACTGATGAGTATTCCTGCCAGTATAATTGCATTTCTAACGATGAAAATATTGCTGGAAGATTTTTTCCGTGCCCTTTTCCACATGGGATTACGAATTTTTTATCGTATCAAAATTGATGGAATGGAAAATTTTCCGCTTACAGGAGGAGTTTTATTAGTAAGTAATCACATATCCTATGCAGATCCTGTATTTATTGGTGCGGCATTTTCGCGAAAGATTAGATATCTTGCATACAGTGGTCTCGCACACTCAAGGGTAATGCGTGGGGTATTTGCCCTTACTGAAACCGTAACAGTTTCTCCGGATCGTTCATTAGAATCTATCAAGAGATCTGTGACCAAGCTAAAGAATGGAATGCCACTTTGTGTATTTGCGGAAGGTGGAATTTCTCGTATGGGGACAATTTTTCCTTTTAAGCGGGGTGTGCTGTTACTTGCAAAACAGTCAGGGGTTCCCATTTTACCAGTACATTTGGATGGGATCTGGGGTTCAATCTTTAGTATGGAAAGGGGGCATTTTTTCAGGAAGTGGCCCATTTCGTTTCCTTATCAGGTCTCGGTCCGAATCGGTAAATTAATTGCTCCGAGTCAGGCAGCTTCTGATAATGTGAGATCGAGCGTTATGGACTTGGGCAGACTTTCCTTTACGGCGCGGTTGCCTGCCTTAGGAAAAATTAAGAATATCATCGAGGATTCATTTCATACTTCTCCTCAGGCAATATTCCTTCCTTTTCAGCGTGGTCATAGTGTTACGCGTGGTGAGATTGCATCTTTTTTGAGGTCGGGAGAGAACATCAAGTCGATTTCGCCAGAATGTAATAGTTATCTGCATGCAATGCGGGCAATTTTTCAAGAGGAGGGAGGAGCCCGAAAAATATGGTCTTCTTTCCTTCGTCTTCGCGAGATTCATTTATGGGATTTGGCAGCATTCAAAATTGCAATCAATTCCCACTTAAATCCCGAGTGGATTTTGTGGTCCGCGTTTCTCGGTAATCGGGAGATTCTCTGGGGTTCACAATTTATTGAAGTGCATAACCCAAAGATGCAGAAGGTGAATTCTGTTCAATTAACTAACGGAATCAGTACGGAAAGAAATGGTCTGGTCTCTTTTAATTTTCGATCTGATGCACAATTGCAGGGTGAAGTTGATGAACTACAAAGTGGGTATAAGGAAAAGACTTTTGGTAGGTTGCTTCCGGGTTTAGGTTATCAACAAGATCCGCAGTTTGGTGTAATTGGAATAGATGGTACACTTGACCCCATTAGTACAATTGAGGGGATAGATGAAGATGGATTTTTGTATCAAAAATGAAGATTTCAATGCTTTCCCTACCAATCTCTTTGTGATAGTAAACTTGATTCGTTTACCATTCCTGCCATGTCTTCATTCCTTCAAGAATCTACTCAATTTGCTAATGCCCTTAATCAATTACAGGGGAAATCAGTTTTAGTACTTGGACATCGACGCCCGGATGGTGATTGTATTGGCTCTCAAGTTGCATTGACCCGAGTATTAATTGACCTTGGGATTGATGCCAGGGCGGTAAATCAAGATCCTGTACCAAGGACATTAAGGAAGTTTGTAGGTGATACTCCTTTTTATTCACCCCAAGAGGTAGAGGGGGAAGAGTTTGTCATAATAACAGTAGATTGTGCTGACAAGAAACGGGTGGGGGATGAATTATCCAAGCGATTCCCCCAAGTTTTTCTGAATGTTGATCATCATGTATCCAATAATGATTATGCGGAAATTAACTTTGTTCTCTCGAACGCATCGGCAACGGGAGAAATTTTAGCCAAGTTCTTTCTGGATTGCGGATTTACGATTGATTCAACTACCGCGGATGGTCTGTACCTCGGAATTGCGACAGACACTGGTCAATTTTGTTACGGGGGAACTAATGCCTCGGTTTTTGAAGTTTGCAGGCGATTATGTGAGTATGGAGCCAGCCCTGCCTCGGTTGCTCATGAATTATACGAGAGGGAAAAACCGGGCCGAGTTCAATTACTACAGAAATTTTTAGCAAGTTTTAAAATGGAATATGATGACCGTGTTTGTATTGGAATAATTCGTGATTCCTATTACGAAGAAACCAACACACAAGCAGAGGATACCGAGGGCTTTGTAGATTATGCGCGTTCGATGGAGGGAGTTGAGATTGGGGTATTGATCGAAGAGCAAAATAAAAATATTAAGGGTAGCTTTCGGGCCAAAGATTCTCGTTATCGAGTTGATGTGTTAGCCAAAGAATTCAGTGGAGGTGGGCATGCTTGTGCCGCGGGATTTAATGTGGTGAAAAGTTTGGATGATTTCTACCCTGAATTGGTCAATGCAATTGGCAGTCACTTACTAAAAACAAACGAGAAATAATTTTATGAATGTACAAGAACCCATTTTTGAAGGAATTCTTTTGGTGGATAAACCAAGTGGGATCACATCTCACGATATTGTAGATCGCCTGCGTAAGAAGTTGAGGATGAAGAAGATAGGGCATGCGGGCACATTGGATCCTCTCGCTACTGGTCTGATGATTATGCTCATTGGGAAGGCCACAAAAGTGTCTCAGTTCCTTATTAGTTTGGACAAGAGCTATGAGGGAGAGTTTCTACTTGGAGTAGAGACAGATAGTCAGGATGCAGACGGCGAAGTTGTGCAAGAAAAGCCAATACCAGCAGAGGTTGACGAGGAGCGAATCAAGGAGGAGATGAAGTCTTTCCTCGGCGATCAATATCAAACCCCTCCTATGTTTTCGGCAAAGAAAATTGCCGGTGTTCCACTTTATAAAATGGCAAGGAAGGGAAAAACTGTTGAGCGTGAACCTCGCTTTATACGAATCAGTGAATTGAATTTACACAAATGGGAGTCTCCAAAGGGGAAATTTGATTTGGCATGTAGTAAAGGAACTTATGTTCGTACGGTATTGCATGACTTGGGGCAAAAATTAGATTGTGGTGCTCATCTAACTTCTTTGCGAAGAACGAAGATAGATCAGTTTGAAATTGCGGGAGCGAAGACGCTCGAGGATATCGAACAAATGCAACTGGGCGAATTCCAATCTCTATTGATCCCTATCCATCAGGCGGTTCCCTCCCACGTCCTTTAATTGAGTGGAGGTATTTACCTCAATTGAAGAATTGGGTCGGAGTACCGATCGGCCAATCTACCTTGCTTTGGGAATGTTTGACGGAGTGCATCGTGGTCATCTCGCAGTCCTTGAAAAAGCACAGGAAATTGCCAGCGAGAATGAAGGCGTGGCCGTGGCATTTACCTTTC
Source organism: Opitutales bacterium (assembly GCA_029252505.1). Lineage (GTDB taxonomy): Bacteria > Verrucomicrobiota > Verrucomicrobiia > Opitutales > Seribacteraceae > Seribacter. The sequence goes on from JAQXBH010000167.1 coordinate 28,674, forward strand.
CTGAGCATCCCGCTTCTTTTCTGCGACCAGATCAAACCCCACGCTTGATCATGAATAAAGATCAAAAAGCCATATGTTTATTGGAGCGAGGTATGTCCGGTGTAGTTCTTCGAACATTTGATCGTGAATTTGCCAGTGTTGAGGCAAGGCATTTTCTTTCGTTCCTTCTTGCTCGTGTGCCTAGTCTTAAAGGTTTATGTGTGGGGCAGAATTTTCGTTTTGGTAGGGGCAGAAAAGGGGATGATTTATGTCTCCAAGAATATGGCGATGAGGTCGGATTATCGGTCGATGTGGTTCAATCAGAATTATTTTCCAACTCCCCGGTTAGTAGTTCACGAATTCGAGAGGCATTGAAGCTTGGCCAAATTGAAGAGGTCAATGAAATGCTTGGTTGGGTTTACACAATTTCCGGAGAAGTGCTTCCAGGCAAGGGAATGGGGCAGGAATTCGGTTTTCCTACAATCAATATTCCATGGACTCCCCAGGCTCGCCCCGCTTATGGGGTATATGTAGGAATAGTTCATGACGACTCAGCTAAGGAGAATGCAAAATATGCGATTGCAAATTATGGACTAAGGCCAACGGTAGAAGAAGGGGCAACTCAACCTCTTCTTGAGGTTCATGTCCTTGATTCGATTGAGGACGGATTTGGAAGGGTTGGACAAAAGCTTTCGATGAATTTGACATCTTTTTTACGCCCGGAGCAAAAATTTGAATCGGTGGATGTTTTGAAGAGTCAAATTAAAGAAGATCTTTTACGGGCAGAGACATTGCGTAATAAGGCTTAACTTTTTTTTTGCAGTGCCGGGCACCAACAGGTAGTTCTACCGCCAATTTGTTCTCGAATTAACAAGGATTTAGTTTGCGGGCAAATTTGTCCATTTTTCCATCTCGAATGGAAAAGCCAGTCTTTAGGCGGATCTCCGCCATGTTGGCCTACGGAATTCATTGCTCCTTTTACAACAAAAATAATTTGTTCAAATAGTTTTATTTGCTCTATTTTCGATATTTGTGATCCACGCTGAGCAGGATGGATTTTGGATCGCCAAAGAACTTCGTCCGCCATCCAGTTTCCCATTCCGGGAAAGTAGCGTTGGTCAAGCAGTAGAGCTTTAAGGGGACGACGGGAATGTCTTTTTAATGCACCGATCAGGATGTCACTATTAAATTCTTTCCGAAGCATACTGATGGGGAGATCAATCCACCAATGCGGCGGATCACTGCCTTCGCCGTGTCGGATTCGACCAAATTGTCGAGGATCCCGAAATGCGAGTGTTTGATTGGCTTGTCTGAAGAGAAGGGCATCGTGCTTCTGAGCCTGATAATGTGTGGGTTCAATAAAAAGGTTTCCAGTCATTCCCAGGTGAATTCCGAGCCAGTTATTGTTAGAAAAAGAAAAAAGCATTTGTTTTCCATGTGTATCGGAGTCAGATAACCTTGAACCCGTGATTTTCTTTTGTAATTGGGAACGATCTAAATCACGAAACACTCGGGAAGTCGGGTGTGCGGTAACTTCTTTTACTATTTTCCCTATTCCATCCGACCATCGACTGCAGGCATAGGCAACTTCAGCAAGTTCTGGCATATTTTAAGTTAAAATTCTCTAGGTTGATGGATCTAATGCAAGTAACCGTTTCCGAGTTTCTTTGTCTTTTTTACGGTCAGTTTTGATTTCAATTACTCGTATTCCAGATTGAATTGGGATTTCGATCAGATTGATAATTTCATCCCAATTTTGAGGGCGGATAAATTCAATTCCATGTGCTTGGCAAAGTTTTGAAAAGTCGCAGTCCTGTGGGGTAGCAAAGCATTTTTCAAATTCCGGTTGATCTGCAATTGGAAGATGCTCAAATATCCCACCTCCTTGGTTGTTGATCAGAAAAATAGTTAGATTTCCAACGAGTTGATTTTGAAATAGTAGGGCATTGGAATCATGAAGAAAGGCGAGTTCTCCTGTCAGTAGAAATGTTGGATTTTCTGCTTTGTGGGCCAGTCCTAAAGCAGTTCCCAATGTTCCATCAATTCCATTTACTCCACGATTTCCGAATATTTTTCGATCCTTATCACTACCGGACCAAAACCATTCAATATCCCGGATGGGCATACTATTTGCAACCTGAAGAAGAGAACCTGGAGGTAAGTATTGAGAAAGGATGTGCGATAATTTCCCCTCGAAAAAAGGAAGTCTTTCGGCAAACGCAATATCCAGTTTTTCTTCCACTCTTTCTTCTGCATTCTTCCAAGACTCGAACCAACCCTCTTCGCAGATTGGTAAGTGAACTGAGGTGAGAGAGGAGAATTCAATTGAGAACGATTGGCTTTTGCTCGCAAGTGGGTCAACTGAGATTCCCCTTGGTTCAATTATAATTCGATTGGCACCGGATTGATCTACCCAGTTCCGTAATGCCTTAGAGGTAGGGAGTGGACCCAAGACAATAATGAGATCCGGTTGGTTTTGGTTTGTAAACATGGAATCCCGCAGAAGGTTTTCGTAACGAAGGACTTTTCCGGACAATTTCGTTTCTCGAAGCGGAGAGAGAGAGTCACACAATACTGGAACTGGATGCTTCCTTAGCCAATCGCAAATAACTGAAACAGGAGCAAATTCACCCGCTATGATGAGCGGGCGAGAAAAACTTTTAACTGCTTGGTTAATCTTGCTAATTTCTTCAGCTGCGAGGGGTGTTGGAATTTTACTGTTGAGAAGAGGTGATAGTGAATATGGGGGTGGTGACTGAGTAGGTATAAATGGTTCGCGAAAGGGGAAATTGAGATGAACTGGACCTGGGTTTAGAGAAATACTTTGGGAGTATGCATGGACCAGTGTACTTTGTAAGGAATGGAAAGAGGAAGGTTCAATTGTGGGGTGGGGGATTTGATGAAATCCCCGCACGAACGAGCCAAATAATTCTTTTTGGTTAATCGTTTGTCCGGAAGCACAATCTTGAAGTTCGTCTGGTCGATCGGCGGAGAGCAATAGTAGAGGTATACCAGAATGTGAGGCTTCTGTTATGGCAGGGAACCAATGGGTAACAGCAGAACCTGATGTACAAAGAAGAACGGCGGGTTGCTTAGTACGTTGACTGAATCCAAGTGCTAAAAACGCGGCTGATCTTTCATCGAGAATTGGAATACAGGATATATTTTCATGTCTTTCAAGTCCTAATATCAGAGGGGTGGAGCGAGAACCTGGTGAGAAAAAAACCTGAGTGATACCAAGTTCATGTAGAGTATGAGCAACAATTTCACCCCATATGAAATTGGCTTGTGCGGTGGACTCGGAATTATAATTCATTCATTGGGAAGAGTAGTTCTTCCCGTAATAACTTCAAGCATCGCCTTAAATTTCCAATCGGTCTCTGCTTTTTCATTCGATGGAATGGAGCCCTCTACAATTCCTGCCCCCGCATACAGAGTTAATGAACCTGGGTTAATTTTTCCACATCTAATCGGAACAATGAACTCGCCACGACCACGGGCATCAAACCAACCCGCTATCCCGGAATACCAACCCCGCGAAAACCCCTCTAACTCTTTAACCATGGGTAATGCCTGTTCTCGGGGAGAACCTCCCATTGCAGGAGTGGGGTGTAATGCAGCGAGTGCGTCAAAGGGGTGGATGCCTTCGGGTAATGTTGCGTGCAGTGGAGTACGTACGTGTTGCAGGTTGGCCAATCGGAGTAGGCGAGGGAGGCCTTCTTTATATTCGGTAATCCCAGTTGATTTAAGTCTTCGTAAAATGGAATCAATTACTAGCCTGTGTTCTCGGACTTCCTTGTTTCGTCCAAGTAATGTTTTACCTAAATGAGCATCTTTACCAGCAGATGGACCTCTTGGGGCAGTGCCGGCAACTGCTTCTGTTTCAAGACATGTGCCCGAAACCCGGGAAAGAATTTCGGGTGTCGAACCAATGAACATTCCATGATCTGGTGTCGACATACAAAATGTAAAGCAATCGGGGAATTTATTTCTTAAATCATGTGCAATTGAAAAAACCGCTAGTTCCTGATTCGTTCGGTAAGTAAGTTTTCGAGCCAATACAATTTTTGATATTTTTCCATTTTTGATAGATTGAAGTGCTTGGCCCACTGATTCCTCATAATTAGAGCTTTCTTCTGGTTTGTCTAAATTAACTTTCTTGAAAGTTTGGCGTATCGGGCCGCGATCGTGCAATTCGTTAAATCTTTGCAGAGTTCCAAAAATATCTCCGGTTAAAGTATGGGGGGAGGAGGAAGAGGAGATTTTACTATTAATTATTACATAGTGAGTTCCCCCTTTCCTCAGAACTTGCCAATGTGGTAAAAATATTTGAAGCGCAGGCAGATCTTCGTCTGATGGATCATTTTCGAAGGTGGCATTGAGGAAAAGTGTTGGACCAGTGCCGGCAACTTGATTGTTACCAGCTGTATGGATTTGGCGGAGGAATTTCTTGGACCAGACTTTGGCTTCTTGAAATCGCTGACTTCCATTAAAAGTGCCTTTTTCTATCGGGTCTCCACAGGCAACGGAGAATTCATCATTAGGTTTTTCGAGGTAGTAAATGGATTTTTCACTTGTATGAATCTGTTCGAGCACAGCAAGAGGGTCACAATAGCTAGTCTCGAATGTAATGGATGAATAGACTAGTCCACCTTTCTTTTTTGCCTCGTTGATACAATGAACAAAAAAGGGTACAAGATCAGTCTGTTGATTGCAGATCATTGGGGCGGGACTGGAAAACGAACTATTCATCCTCACAACATGACTTAGGAGATTTTAAGACTGGATCATATCCTCCCGGATGCATTGGGTTGCATCGTGCAATTCGTAAAAAAGTTTTTGAAAGTGCCTTGGGTAGTGAAAATGCGGTAAAACATTCTAATGCATATTCAGAGCATGTGGGATAAAAACGACAGGCTGCATAAGGGCCTAAGATAAATTGCTTGAGAGGAGAGAAAAGTCTGTAAATACGGATGAGTAAAACAAATGGAGAAGCAACTACTTGCCAAAAGATTCCGATGTTTGCGCTAACTGGCATGGAACCCTTTCTATCTGCATTTTTATTCATAGGCAAAAAAAGACCCTAGGGTTTTGAAGAGAAATAAAAAACTAAGTGGTTTTTTCCAAAGTTTCACGGGCTGTGGGTAGAGACTTATCTTCAATTTCGGTTGTAATCATTTCCGTAAATTCTTCGAGTGTGCATGGTCCATCCCAACTGGGGTTTGCACGAGAACGAACGGAGACTTTTCCTTCCTCTGCTTCTCTTTTCCCCACAATAAGCATATGTGGGATTTTGTCTGTCTCTGCTTTTCTAATTTTTGCACCTAGCTTTCCAGATAATGTATCAATGCCTACGCGAATACCTTTTTCTTTCAGGTTGTGGACATATTGTCCCGCCTTGTCTGCCAGATCGTCATTCATAGGTAGAATACGAACTTGTTCAGGGGCGAGCCAAGTAGGGAAATTTCCGGCAAAGTGCTCGGTTAAAACACCGCAGAATCTTTCCATTGAACCAAACGGTGCCCGGTGAATCATTACTGGGCGGTGATCCTGGTTGTCCGACCCTACATAGCTCAGGTCAAACCTTTCGGGTAAATTATAGTCTACTTGCACAGTGCCTAATTGCCATTCTCTTCCGATTACATCCTTTACGACAAAGTCGATTTTGGGTCCATAAAATGCCGCTTCTCCTAGTTCTTCCTCATAGTCCACTCCTAAGTTTTGAACTGCTTCCCTTAGTGCTGACTCGGCTTTGTCCCATGCTTCGGGTGAACCCACATATTTATCAGACTCAGGATCACGCAAACTTACCCGGACGCGGTAGTCATTCATTCCAAGTATGGAAAAGACCAGTTTTACGAGGCCTAAGCATCCTTGAATTTCCTCTTGTAATTGATCTTCCCGTATAAAGAGATGAGCGTCATCCTGAGTAAAGCCTCTAACCCTAGTCATTCCGTTTAGTTCGCCGGACTGCTCCCATCGGTATACGGTACCAAATTCCGCAAGTCGAATGGGGAGATCGCGATAGGATCTTTGTTCAGAGCGAAAAAGACGAATATGCATCGGGCAATTCATTGGCTTAAGCAGGTAGCCTTCGATTTCTCCATCGTCTAATTTGTTGGACAATTCCGAGCAACTGCATCCTTCCTCTGCAAGTTTAGTAAGACACTCACGGTGAATAATGGGCGGGTACTGAGAATCTTGATAATATGGGAAATGCCCAGAGGTCCGAAAAAGGTCAAGCTTACCCACATGGGGAGTATAGACTTGAGAATAGCCCTGCTTTTTTAACTCAGCGGAGATGAAATTTTCTAATTCTTGACGGATGATAGCTCCCTTGGGTTTCCACAAAACCAAACCTTGACCGACCATATCATCGATGTGGAAAAGTCCCATGTCTCGTCCGATGTTACGATGGTCTCTTTTCTTGGCCTCTTCTATTCTTTTAAGATGTTCAGCAAGTTCATCCTTGGATGGAAATGCAGTTCCATAAATTCTTTGGAGTTGTTTATTATCAGAATTTCCACGGTGGTAGGAACCCGCGACCTGAAGAAGTTTAAAGGCCTTAATTTTTTTCGTGTAGGATACATGAGAACCTGCACAAAGATCGTGGAATTCTCCATTGCGATAAAAGGAAATGGTTTCACCCTCTGGAATATCGTCTAGTCGACCCAATTTATAAGCAGTCTGCCCCATGTCGGAGATGATTTTCTTTGCTTCATCACGAGAAACCTCAATTCTTTCGAAACGTTGGTTTTCTTTAATGATTTTTTTCATCTCGACTTCAATCTCTTCTAAGATTTCAGGCGTGAATGCTATTTCTGAGTCAAAGTCGTAATAAAATCCGTTATCCGTAGGTGGTCCAATATCTAACTGAGCATCAGGGTAAAGTCGCAAGACAGCGGCCGCGAGTACATGGGCAGTGGAGTGCCGAATTTCTTCTAATGGATTCATTTCCTTCATAATGAAGACAAATTCTAATTGTACAGATAAAAACCTGCAATGCCAAAGGAGGGTTTTTACTCGTCAAACCCAAGATTGGGTCGCAACCATTTCATGGCTTCTTCGATCGGCCAATTTTTCCTTTTTGCATAATCTTTAACTTGGTCCTTACCAAGTTTGCCCACATTAAAATATTTCGAATCGGGATTGGAGAAATAAAGACCAGAAACGGAGGAGCCTGGATTCATAGCACGGGACTCTGTCAATTCTAGTCCAATTTCATTCTTCACATCAAGAAGTTTCCAAATGGTGTCTTTTTCGGTATGGTCTGGTTGACACGGATATCCACTTGCGGGTCGGATACCCTGGTATTTTTCTTTAATAAGTTCGCTGTTACTTAAATTCTCAGTTTTTCCGAAGCCCCACCATTCGCGCACTTTCTTGTGAGTATATTCGGCCATTGCTTCTGCAAATCGGTCGCCCAAAGCTTTAGTCATGATGGCGTTATAATCGTCATTATCGTTTTCAAATTCTTGCGCCAGTAAATCGACTCCAGAACCCGCACAAACCGCAAAGGCACCGAGGTAATCAGTGCGCTTGGAATCGATTGGTGCCACAAAGTCTGATAAACAGTATTGAGGCTGTTCAAGTAGAGATTGTTGGCGCCTTACAAAATGGAATCGCCCGACCTCATTTTGCTTAGCTAAATCTTCGTACAATACAACATCGTCTGTAGATGAATTGGCTGGCCAGATACCAACCACTGCTTCGCAAGTAAAAAGATTCTCCTCGAGTATCCGGTTTAAAAGAACTTGTGCATTATCGAACAGATCTTTGGCTTCGGTACCCGAATCAGACCGTTCGAAAATAGAGGGATACTGACCCTTTAGTTCCCACGACCAGAAAAAAGGAGACCAATCGAAGAATTCAAGTACATCCTTTAAAGATGCAGAAATTTTGTGAGTACCAAGAGCGTTGGGATAAGGTTCCGAAATTTCTTGTTTTTCCCAATCAAACTGCAGTGATTTTTTTCGGGCCTCGGCAAGTGGTAGTAGTTTTTGTTGCCCTTTTTCAGCGTGCTTTCTGCGCAGAGTTTCTTGGCTTGTTTTTAAGTTTTCCAAAAACTCTTTCTTCTTACTTTCGATGGTAAGGTCGTTGCAAACATTAACCACAAGGGAGGCATCTGGTACCTGCACTACAGCTTCTTTATAGAAAGGTGCGATTTTAATTGCGGTGTGAGCTCGGCTTGTTGTGGCACCTCCAACTAGTAGTGGGATTGTCATACCTAGCTTAGTCATTTCTTTGGCGTTATGAATCATTTCATCAAGGGATGGGGTGATTAATCCACTTAAACCAAGAACATCGGCATTGTGCTTTTGTGCCGCCTCTAAAATTTTATCGCAGGAGACCATCACTCCTAAGTCAATCACCTCCCAATTGTTGCATGCCAGTACAACTCCGACTATATTTTTTCCAATATCATGTACATCACCCTTAACCGTGGCAATTACCATGGTACCGCGTTTATTGGAATCTGAACCGTCTTTTTCGGCCTCCATAAATGGCTCTAAGTAAGCAACAGCTTTTTTCATCACCCGTGCACTTTTAACGACTTGTGGCAGGAACATTTTACCTTCGCCAAATAAATTACCCACTACTTTCATACCGTCCATCAATGGACCTTCAATCACCTCTAATGGTCGACCCAACATTTGGCGTGCTTCCTCAGCATCCGATTCAGCGTAGTCGCCAATTCCTTTAACCAAAGAATAAGTGAGTCTCTCACCTACCGGTTTCTCTCTCCATGATAGGTCGGGTCCCTCTGACTTTCTTTTCGAGCTCTGATCTTTGATCTGCTCCGCATATTCTAAAAGCCGTTCTCCTGCATCACCATCTTTAGCAAGCACCACATCTTCAACCCGTTCCCGAAGAATGGGTTCGATATCATCATACACTGCAAGCATGCCCGCATTGACAATCCCCATGTCCAGGCCTGCCTTACAGGCATGGTAAAGAAAGGCGGCATGCATTGATTCCCGGACCAAGTTATTTCCGCGAAAAGAAAAAGAGACATTACTGATACCGCCACTTGTCCGGGCATGCGGACATCTTTTTTTGATTTCCCGTACCGCCTCAATAAAATCAATCCCATAAGAGTCATGTTCCGGCATTCCTGTGGCTAGTGTGAGCACATTAGGGTCAAAGATAATATCCTGAGGCAGGAAATTAACCTCATTGACTAATATTTTGTAGGCTCTTTCGCAGATCCTGACTTTATCAGCTAAAGTGGCGGCTTGCCCCTTTTCGTCGAAGGCCATGACCACCACTGCTGCACCGTACCGCTGGGCCAATTTGGCATGTTCTTTAAAGGTATCAACCCCTTCCTTTAAGCTTATTGAATTGATGATACATTTTCCCTGAATTACCTTTAACCCTGCCTCGATAACTGACCATTTCGAACTATCAATCATAATGGGAACTCTTGAAATGTCAGGTTCAGAAACTACCAAGTTTAAAAAACGGCTCATGCATGCTTCCCCGTCAAGCATCGCCGCATCAAAATTAACATCAATTACATTAGCACCATTTTCAACCTGTTGTTTGGCAACTCTTAAAGCAGTTTCATAGTCTTCCGCTTCAATTAATTTTTTAAATCGTGGCGATCCCGTTACATTTGTACGTTCCCCCACCATTAAGAAGGAAGTTTGTTGATCCTTCATTGTAAAAGGCTCTAATCCGCTTAAGCGAAGAGCCGGATCAATCTCGGGAATGGTTCGAGTCGGATAGTTTCCTAATTTGTCGGCAATTACATTTATGTGATCGGGAGTGGTTCCACAGCATCCACCTGCTATATTGAGGAGCCCCTCCTCTGCGAAAACTTCAAGTGATTGAGCGGTATCTTCTGGTTTTTCGTCATATCCTGTAGCGGAGAGTGGGTTAGGTAGACCGGCATTTGGATAGCAGTGAATTAAGCAGTCCGCATGCTTGGATAACTCCTGGAGGTAAGGACGCATGGCATCCGCTCCCAATGCGCAGTTTAGCCCGACACATAAAGGCTTTGCGTGCGAAATTGAATTCCAGCATGCTTCGGTGGTTTGACCTGAAAGTGTTCGTCCTGATGCATCGGTTATTGTAATAGAAAGGATAACGGGGAGTCTTTTTCCAGTGTCATCGAAATAATTTTCGATTGCAAAAATAGCGGCTTTTAAATTGAGAGTGTCAAAGGTGGTCTCCGGTAAAAGTAAGTCAACCCCGCCGATTACTAACGAATCTATTTGTTGATAGTATGAAGAAACAAGTTGATCGAAAGTAACATTTCTTAGAGCCGGGTCGTTTACATCAGGGGACAGAGAAGCAGTTCGGTTAGTGGGACCAATTGCACCAGCAACAAAACGAGGTCGACTCGGGTCTTTTGCCATTGCCAAATCTGCTGCCTCCCGAGCGACTCGGGCCGCAGCAATATTGAGATCCGGTACAATTTCTTCGAGATTGTAATCTGCCATGGAAATTGTAGTCGCACTAAATGTGTTGGTTTCAACTATATCACTACCAGCATCAAAGTATGATTGGTGGATATTACGAATAATGTCGGGCCGTGTGAGGCAGAGAAGGTCGTTATTTCCCTTTAATTCTTTGGCATGATTCTTAAAATGTTCTCCCCGGAAGTCTTCTTCCTCCAGTTTCTCCTGCTGAATCATAGTACCCATGGCTCCATCCATGATCACGATTCTTTCTTTCAAAAGATTTTGAAGGTCTTGTTCGGTGGGTCGGTTTAAGGAGAAGTTTTTCATTTCGTATCAACATATCATGATATCTTGATGTGTTATTTGCAAACCGAAAGAGTATTTCTTCGGGGAAAGATTATTTCATTCGGTTGTAAATTTCTTTGCTTCTTTGTAAAGAATCGTTTACAACATATTTTTTCGGGATGTAGCGTAGTCTGGTTAGCGCGCCTGCTTTGGGAGCAGGAGGCCGAGAGTTCGAATCTCTCCATCCCGACCATTTTCCTTTTGCAAAACTAGAGGGAACCCAAACACAAATATATTTCATACAAAGCGTATTGAACCACTAAATTATTGGCCCAGTAATTTGAATTTTGATTTCCTACCTATTGTTAAATACTTTATTTCGATTGTAATTTTAATCTGTTCCTAAAACCTTTTCACTAATGGATGAAGACGACGATCAGAATATTATCGAGCATTATCGATTGTCATCCCATCCAGAAGGGGGATGGTTTAGAAGGACTTACAGCTCTTCAAATACGGTACTTCTAGATCGAGGGGAAAGATTATGTGGAAGCTCTATCTATTATTTTTTAAAGCTGGGGGAGCATTCATGCTTACATTCGTTGAAATCGGATGAGACTTGGTATTTTCATTTTGGTTCTTCGCTTAGAATCCATCTTTTTTCAACTTCAGAATATCAATCTGTAGACCTCGGTCACGATTGGAAATGCGGCGAGGTCGCTCAATTTCAAATACCAGCCGGTGTTGTATTTGGTGCGGAATTACTCCAGCAAAAGGGAGCGTTAATGAGCTGCTCGGTTTGTCCTGGATTTTCGATTGATGATTTTAAATGGGCATCTGTTGATAAACTTTTAGTAGAATTTCCTGAACAAGCTGAAATCATTCGCCGCCTGCACCCTGTCAGTGCTCCGGAAGGTAAATTGTGATTGTAACAGAAGAATACCGATTGGGTCAGGATCGAATCTTGTCCTGTGTTATTCCACAATATGAAAATTGGGTAGATTCAATTTTAAATGAGTTAAATAGAGGTAGAGATAATTTTAAATACTCACACCCAATCGGTGGACGATGGGAAAACTCTTACCTCAGTATTAACGAGAGTCCTTCCGTTCGTGTACCCATGAGATTAGCGAGAGAAATAATAAAAGAAAAGTGGCAGAAACCGACTATCGTTCTTTACGAGTCTCCCTTTAATTCAAAAAGTTCACACCCCCCTTTTTGGTTTAATATTGCCAAATTTAAAGACATCACAGGAGTTCATGATCATGCCCAATTAGCTTCTTTTTCCGGCGTAGTTTATTTGCAGAGTAATTCTTTGTCTGGTCATTTATATTTCCCTCAATCGGGAGGAGATCAATTTTCGATTATCCCGGAGGTAGGGAAGATGGTTTTATTTCCCTCTCATGTAAGGCATGGAGTTCACTCCAATAGATCGAATGAGGAAAGAATATCACTCGCTTTTAATCTGTATCCTTTTCCTCTTCCGAGCGAGGATTGGTAGGCATTTCATTGTTATATTATATTTTTCAAAATAAAAGTAATATCTTTTTCGATTTACATTGTTATTTTTTGTTGCGATCACAATTGTTTAAACTGTTCAAATTTACTTAAAATCTTAATTTCCTAATTATTGTCCATTATGATTCAGCCAACTGATTCTTTTGAAGAAATTGATTCCGCCGTTGTCCGCTTTGCTGGAGATTCTGGTGATGGAATGCAAACTGTGGGGGAGCGATTTACAGATAGTAGTGCTTTCGCCGGTAATGACATTGCGACACTTCCTGACTTCCCTGCTGAAATTAGAGCCCCCGCAGGCACTCTTGCTGGGGTTTCTGGTTTTCAATTGCAATTCGGGAATACTAAAATACTGACGCCCGGTGATGAGCCGGATGCGTTGGTAGCCATGAATCCAGCTGCTCTGAAGTCCAATATTGGAGACTTGCCTGAAGGCGGTATGTTGGTGGTAAATATTGATTCTTTTAAATCAATGAATTTAAAAAAAGCGGGGTACGAGAGTAATCCCCTAGACGACGAAGAATTTCGTAAGAAATATCACCTTATAGAGTTGGATCTAACTGGTCTAACGAAGGAAGCTCTTAAAGAAAGTCCTTTAAAGCCATCGGACAAGGTAAGGTGCAAAAATTTCTTTGCTCTTGGATTTATGTATTATGTGTACGGTCGCCCTTTGGAACCGACCTTAACATTTTTCGAACAAAAATGGGGAAAACGACTTCCCGATTTAGCGGAAGCGAATTCAAAAGTGTTAAAAGCAGGATTTAATTTGGGAGACACTATGGAAACGGCGAGAAATCGCTACCAGGTATCCAAGGCTCCAGTTCAACCTGGCGTGTATCGTAAAATTTCCGGCAATGAAGCACTCGTTTATGGACTCGTTACTGCGTCTATTAAAGCAAACAGAGAGCTTCTTTATTCTGGTTATCCTATTACACCTGCTTCTCCCGTATTAGAAGGTCTGTCGCAACTTAAAAACTTTGGTGTCAAATGTGTTCAGGCAGAAGATGAAATTGCGGCAATGGGAGTTGCTTTAGGAGCAAGTTTTGCTGGTGACCTTACCGTTTGTGCAACAAGTGGACCGGGCATGTGCTTAAAGAGTGAGTTTATCGGGTTGGCATCTATCACTGAGTTGCCTCTTATCATATGCAATGTACAACGAGGTGGTCCTAGTACCGGACTTCCCACGAAAACGGAACAGAGTGATCTTTTGCAGGCATTATTCTCCAGACATGGAGACTGTCCAATACCAGTGATTGCCGCACACTCTCCATCGGACTGCTTTGATTGTGCGATTGAGGCAGTACGAATCGCACTGACCTACATGACTCCGGTAATATTGCTTAGTGATTTATATGTGGCAAATGGAGCGGAACCTTGGCGTGTTCCTAATGTAAGCGATATTCCAGTTATTGAAAATTCTTTTGCGAAGACAGAGGAAGAATATGTAATCTACAGAAGAGACTCCAATACATTAGCACGAACACAAGCCATTCCGGGCCAAGTGGGTTTGGAACATCGAATTGGAGGTTTAGAAAAGGGGGAAGATGGAGGAGTAAGCTATGATCCAGATAATCATGAAGAAATGAGCCAACTCCGGGCACAGAAGGTTGCCGGAATTGCCAAATCTCTCGATCCCATTGAAGTCCAGGGCAAACCGGAAGGTGATCTTCTAGTAATAGGGTGGGGCGGTACCTACGGTGCGATTTCATCAGCTGCTACCAATTTGAGGGATGAAGGATTTTCAGTAAGTAATATTCATCTTCGTCATCTAAACCCACTACCTGATGATTTGGGTGATATCATGGAGCGATTTAAAAAAGTCATCGTTCCTGAGCTGAATCTCGGTCAATTAAATCTATTACTGCGGGCCAAATACTTGGTTGATGTCATTTCATATGGTAAACTTCAGGGTAAGCCCTTTAAGGTCTCCGAACTGCATGAAAAATTTCTCGAACACTTGCGATAAGTAAATACCAAAAATTTTATCAAATGAGTACTATAATTACAGAGGAAAATAACCTAACCAAAAAAGACTTTGTCACTCCAAATGATGTCCGGTGGTGCCCAGGATGTGGAGACTATGCAATTTTAAATGCCGTTCAAAGAACATTACCTGAACTAGGTATTCCCCGTGAACAATTTGTCGTAGTAAGTGGGATTGGATGTAGTAGCCGTTTTCCTTACTACATGAATACCTACGGCTTTCATACCATTCATGGACGGGCACCCACAGTTGCAACTGGAGTAAAGGTGGCAAATCCAGATTTGTCAGTATGGATGATCACTGGAGATGGAGATGGATTATCAATTGGAGCGAATCATTTACTTCATTTGCTTAGACGAAATCTAGATATTAATGTTCTCCTCTTTAATAATCGAATTTATGGACTAACTAAAGGCCAGTACAGTCCTACTTCAGAGGTGGGAAAGAAAACAAAAAGCACACCTCTAGGTTCTGTGGATCATCCCATTAATCCATTGTTATTTGCCTTGGGGAGTGAAGCTACTTTTGTGGCACGTACCACGGATACCGACATGAAACACATGATTGAAACCTTTAAGGCAGCCCAAGCTCATAAAGGAACATCATTTGTTGAAGTATTTCAAAACTGCGTCATTTTTAATAATAAAACTTTTGATTCCGTTACCTCGCGCGAGTCCAAAGAAGACCAAGTTCTATCGTTAGAAGAGGGAAAACCTCTCATTTTTGGAGCAAACAAGGACAAAGGGATTCGGTTAAATGGACTGGACCCTGAAATTGTAACGCTGGGAGACGGAATTGGGCACGATGATCTGCTCATCCACCAACCCAGTAATTCTAATTCCGCGTATGCTAATATCCTCGCTCAAATGACATATCCTGCATTTCCCACTCCCGTTGGAGTTTTAAGAAAGTTGGATGGACGCGAAACATATGAGGATGCCTTAATCCAACAACTTAAGCACGCCCAATCCAAAGACTCTGATAATTTACAAGAACTCTTAATTGGTCAAAATTCTTGGGTCGTAGAAAACTAATCCCTTTCGAAATTTAAGGTACTGTTCTTATTGACCTTAACTTTTTTTGTTTCAGAATAATATTATGGAATTTATCGACAATCCGAAATTCGGTCATAGCAAGTTCAAGTTACCGATTCTACTCGTACCAGTATTAATGTTTGGTTCATTGATTATAGGAATTTTTGCCTCTAAGATTTATGTGGATAGCGTATTGGGCGATCCACATGCAGAGGATTCACAGTAAGAATACCGATGAGTGAAAAACCTGTAATTGCTTCCAAATCTCCTGCAGTAATGAAACTCGAAGCAGGAGAATACTGGTGGTGTTCCTGCGGGAAATCAAAAGATCAACCATTCTGTGACGG
>JAQXBH010000181.1 GCA_029252505.1 Opitutales bacterium
ATGCAGAGACTCCTTTCATGCAACAAGTGCATGAAGGTGCATATGATTTTACTCGTTTTACAGTGCTTGGACATCGGTATTTGTTCAGGAAGTTCGAATCAATACGCATGGGTGGTAATAAAGGCCCGGAATTAGTTTTTGCTTGGGCGACTAGATATTTGATTTGGTCGATTACCCGAAGTCGAAAGATTGGTAGGGTATTCGGTTTGGTGGTAGGTTTTCTAATGAGACCAATTGCGTATTTCGTTTCTCAGAGCTCCATGTTTGACGCTTCTTCAGGAGTTTTCTTTCTTGGTAGAAAATCGGAGGGAAATGTTCTTACGCACAAGGAAGTCGTGCAATTATATGCTGGTCAAATGTAATCGAAAAACGACTAATAAATAAAAAATTGGTTAAAAAAACATTACTAGTCTGCTCCAACTATGCTTGAATCTATAAAAATGTTCAAATGGACATCAGTATGAAAAGTTTATTTGTAACTGGAGGGCTTGGGTTTATCGGGTCCAATTTCATTCATAAGCTTTTGAAAAGCGGTGAGTTTGATCTGGTTATTAACTTCGACAAAGAGACATATGCGGGTAATCAAGAGAATTTAGCCTTTTTCGAGTCTGATCCTCGTTATGTATTTTGCAAAGGTAATATCTGTGATGCTGAATTAGTATCGAATCTTCTCTTTGAACATCAACCAGAAGCAGTAGTAAATTTTGCTGCGGAGAGCCATGTTGATCGTTCGATTGATGGTCCTGAGCCATTTGTGCAGACAAATATTGTGGGTACTCTACGATTACTGGAAGCGTTTAAGTCGTATTACAATTCACAGAGCGATGATCGTAAATCCAGTCTTCGTTTTTTGCATGTGTCGACGGATGAAGTGTATGGTTCATTAAAACCTGAAGATCCTGCCTTCTGTGAAACCACCCCATACGCTCCGAATAGTCCTTACTCTGCTTCCAAGGCATCGGCGGATCATTTAGTTCGTGCGTATCATCATACTTTCGGACTGCCTGTGCTCACGACTAATTGCTCGAATAATTATGGTCCTTACCAATTTCCTGAAAAGTTGATTCCTTTGATGATTTTGAATGCCTGTGAAGGAAAAAACCTTCCGATTTACGGGAACGGATCAAACATCAGGGATTGGTTACATGTGGAAGATCATTGCTCAGGAATATTATCTGTTCTTCAACAAGGAAGGGTGGGGGAGACTTATTGCATTGGTGGAGCTTCGGAGAAGACAAATATGGAAGTGATTGATACCCTCTGTGATATTCTTGATCGTCACCATCCAGCTGGTGCACCTCATAATCAATTAAAGACTTTTGTTACAGATCGCCCGGGACATGATCATCGGTATGCGATTGATTTTTCAAAGATTAAAAATGAACTGGGTTGGCAACCGTCTTATTCATTTGAAGAAGGAATGGAGCAAACCGTTGATTGGTACCTTAATCATCAAAAATGGTGTGAAAATGTGACTTCAGGGAAGTATCAGCGAGAAAGGCTGGGTATCTAATGAGTAACCGAAAAGGAATCGTATTGGCTGGCGGATCAGGAACGCGCCTTTACCCACTGACGATGGCGGTAAGTAAGCAGTTGATGCCGGTTTATGACAAGCCGATGATTTACTACCCGATCTCCATATTAATGCTTTCTGGAATTCGAGATATTCTGATTATTTCGACTCCAAGAGATCTGCCAATGTTTAAGGAATTGCTTGGCGATGGGGCTCGATTTGGTGTTTCTTTTTCCTACGAGGAACAACCCAGTCCGGATGGATTAGCTCAGGCTTTTATCATTGGAGAACAATTTCTTGGAGATGCTCCATCAACTTTAATATTGGGAGATAATGTTTTTTACGGACATGAATTGGAGAAAACCCTCTCCGATGCCAACGCAAAGGAATCAGGTGCTACGATCTTTGGGTATCATGTTTCAGATCCGGAAAATTATGGAGTTGTCGAGTTTGATAAATACGGGAAAGCGGTATCTTTAGAAGAAAAACCAAGAGTACCCAAATCAAAATATGCTGTTCCAGGACTCTATTTTTATGACCAGCAAGTTTGTTCGATTGCCAAAGATTTAAAGCCCTCTCCTCGGGGCGAACTTGAGATTACAGATTTAAACCGAGTTTACTTGGAGGCAGGAAATCTTTCAGTCGAGGTAATGGGAAGAGGTACGGCCTGGTTGGATACAGGCAGTCATGAGAATCTTGCATCGGCTACGGATTTCGTGAAAGTAATTGAGCGACGCCAGGGATTGAAGATCGCATGCCTGGAAGAAATCGCTCTTTATAAGAATTGGATGTCATTTGATGAATTACATAAAACCGTTACTTCCCACGGTTCTTCAAGTTATGGGCTATATTTGAAGGGGATTTTGAATAATGCATCCGAAAATGAGGAAGACTTTCAGTAAATCATAATCAGTATTACTTAATATTTCAGTTCATAACTAGCAATTTTAAAAGATCACTTTCAAAATGCTAGGTGTGATCACCAAAATTCCAGACGCTAATCATTTTATTATTACAAAAGGCAGGCAAGAAATTAGTCCTGTAAATGCTACC
>JAQXBH010000202.1 GCA_029252505.1 Opitutales bacterium
AATGCCGATCGTATTCTAAACCTTATTCATCGAGATGATGCAGTAAAAGCTATTTTAAATTGCTTGGAGGCAGATCAGTCCAATATTGGTCGGATCTACAATGTAACTGATGGTAGTCATTCTACAAGAGGACAAATTGTAGCATGGCTTGCCGAGAAATTACAGGTAACGCTTCCCACCTTTCAAGAAAATGACGAAGAGGGCACATCGAACCGTAAAGTTTCGAATAACCGGATTTTAGATGAGCTATCCTGGTCTCCACAATTTTCTAACTTTCAAACGGGATACAATTCTATCTTAGGCTCTTCCTAAGAAGATAACATTTAAAACATTATGGTCGGAGTCGGAAAATTACTTAAGCAAGCTCAGAAAATGCAGCAGAAAATGGAGGAGGCACAAGCCCTTCTTTCAGACGAAATAATTGAAGTTTCTGGCGGGGGCGGTGCAGTATCCATAAAGATTTCAGGGCAAGGGGAATTCAAGGGACTACAGTTAGATCCAGATTTTTTAAAAGAGGATCCCGAATTTATTTCTGAAGCGGTGTTGCAAACTATCCAGGATGCCTCTGAAAAGGCGAAAAAGAAGAGTGATGATGCCATGAGTGGATTGACAGGAGGCATGCAAATGCCCGGTCTTTTTTAATCCAATATCTTTGTGACCCCTGGTTACGACCAGTTAGTTCGATTATTTAAAAGTTTACCCGGGCTTGGCTTTAGGTCGGCGGAACGAATTGTTCTCCATTTATTAGTCGAAAAACCCGAAAAGCTAAATCAGTTTATCGAACAACTCCATGATTCTGCTAGCTCTATTGGACCTTGTGCCAATTGTGGGAATTTGTCTGAAGGTGATACTTGTTCAATTTGTTTAGATGAGGAAAGGGAAATCGATTCAATTTGTGTGATTGAGCGTGTGCCAGATCTTTTTGCGATTGAAAGATCGAGTGCATATCGGGGATTATATCATGTTTTGCAGGGCAAACTTTCACCGCTCCGAGGGATTGGTCCCGAACAACTTAATTTATCAACCCTTGATAAACGATTGAAAGAGGGATGTGTGAAAGAAGTAATTTTAGCTTTGGGTAATGATTTGGAAAGCGAGGCAACTTGTCATTATATCCAAGAAGAAATTGTGGGAGAGCAGAATATCAAAGTGAGCCGTATCGGGTTTGGTCTTCCCAGCGGAGGCGGAGTTACATTTGCGGATGAAATGACACTAAAGAATGCACTTGAAAGTCGACGTGCTTTAGATTTTTCCTAGAAATTCTAAAATAAACTATCTAGAATTGAAACTTCCTGGTTTTTATCAAACGGGCTCCATTTTTCATCTTTATACCTAAAAACTCTTGGTGAAGGTAAGGATTCGAAGTCGAAATAAATCCAATCCTCATCTGTAGCTGCCCAACTTTGCTGCTTGGCAAATGAATTTGAATTGAGCCATAGCCATTTTAATTGTGGAGACCATAACCACATCGAACCATCGGTTTGAATTTCTGGATAAATCCAACCAAGGTTAAAGTGGTAACACCATCCAGAAGGAGACTGGTAGAAATATCCGAACCAGTCATTCGAATACCAACTTGATCCAAATTGTACAACTTCGAGAGTTTCGTTTAGTTGGGGAGGGGATTCCGTGAAAGTAGCGGTAAGATTCAGGTCTTGGAAAATCATGATGGTAAACGAGGAGTTATCTGAATCAGTGATTCCATTCCCTTGCCATTTATCGAAAGTATAACCCTGTCCTGCTTGTGCTGAAAGAGTTATGTTTTCACCGTGACTGTAAGTTCCGGCACCCGAGGTTGAGCCGTTGCCGATTACGGAAACAACAAGTGTGTATTTCTTTTTAGTAAAAAGAGCGGTAATATTTGAGTCGCTGGTAATAGTGGCATTAGTAGAAGAGGAAAACTGATTTTCAAAGGTGGCATTACCATCCCAACTGGTAAATTCATATCCACTGTATGGAGTAGCGCTAAGGGATACGATTGAACCATAATCGTAGGAGGAATTAACTTCATTTACTAGACCTCCGGAATTGGCAGACAAATTCAGTGTATGGTGATTTAAATTAAAATGTGCTGTCAGGTTTAAATCTTGGTTCACGACTATGGTTGTTGAGCTTGAATTTTCGTCAATAACGGAACCACCGGTCCAATTCGAAAAGGTGTAGCCCAGGTTAGGATGGGCGGATATCTGTACGCTGTCATTTTCGTCGTAGAGTCCAGACCCATTAAAAGAAGCCGCTGCGAAATCTGGATTTGCCTTTAAGTGTAAAAGTAACTTGCTGCCTGTATTTTCTGCAAAATTAGCCTGTATTGAATGATCTCCGGTGATTGTGATAGTGGTTGAGGATGAATTTTGATCATTTATTCCAGCACCCTGCCATCCCGCAAAATAATAGCCATTTTCAGGAGTAGCAACCAGTAATACTAAAGAATTGTATGGTTGTGTGCTACCCGTTGGTGATAAGGTAACTGAACCGCCAGTGGAGCTAGTTATATTCAGGTCATAGTTAATAGGTGTAAATTTTGCCTGAACAGACTGATTATTATCCACTGATAAAATGGTGTTTGGAAGTAAGGTATTTGCAATACCGTTTCCGGATTGGGTCCAGTTTAGAAAAGTATAACCATGGCTTGGGGTAGCTACGATTGAAATATTTGCGTCATAGGAATATGATCCATTGATTTCGTTAACTGACCCTCCAATTCCTGCAGTCGATGTGACATAATATTGAATTGGTGAAAAATTTGCGGTTACAGAGCGAGCTTGTGTCATGTTGACCGTAGTTGTGGAGGAGAAAGGGCTGGTTACTCCTTCACCGGTCCAGCCAGTAAATGAATATCCGTAGTCCGGAGTTGCCGAAATTGTTTTCATAGTGCCATGTTGAATATTACCAGAACCAATTGCAGTACCTCCGGCTGTTGAGATTACGGACAATGTATAGTTATTTAAGCCAAAATTAGCAGTTAGGTTTATATTTGAGTTAACTTCAATGGTAAGTGGATTATCTGAACCTAGTTGATCACCATTCCAATATCCAAAGCTGTATCCATCGTTGGAGTTGGGGATTATGTTTAGCGTTGCAGTGGCACCCTGATTGTAAATTCCCGTTCCATTAACTTCACCGGCTCCTGCTGGGGAGATTGTAACATTTACTGAGTAACTTGGCCATGCTCCTGAACGGAATCCATCTCTTTGGAATTGTGGCCATGCATTATCCGCAATCCCACTTCCGACATTTACTGAATAAACCTGCTGGTCAAAACAGCCAAAGAAAAG
>JAQXBH010000204.1 GCA_029252505.1 Opitutales bacterium
CCTTACTTTTTTCAATCGATAAAAGTAAGTTGTCTGCAGATTTTTCAGCAAAACCATCCAACTGTAATAATTGATCTTTGGATAAATTATAAATATCCGAAAGTTTTATTGCTAAGGAACGATCAACCAGCTGAGAGATAACAGATTCTCCAAGGTGGTCAATATTCATACATCCCCGGGATGCAAAGTATTCAATTCTAGCTTTTATCTGGTCCGGACAAAGTGAATTAGGGCACCTCCACGCAGTCTCTCCTTCAACTTTAAAGAGTTTACTCTCACACTCAGAGCAATGACTAGGGAATGAAAATGGGACCAATGATTGATCTCTTGCTGAGAGTACAACTTCGACTACTTGAGGGATAATTTCTCCCGCCTTCTCCACAATTACTTGATCGCCAACTCGAATATCTTTCCGACTAATTTCATCCGCATTATGAAGACTTGCTCTTGAGACGAGCGATCCGGCTAATTGAACTGGTTTCAAGCAGGCAACTGGTGTGATAGCACCGGTTCTGCCGACTTGAATAATAATATTTTCAATAAGGGTCTGCTGCCTTTCAGACTCAAACTTATAAGCAATGGCCCATCTTGGCGCCTTGGCGGTAGTACCCGCGACTTGCTGCATTTCAATAGAATCGAGTTTAATTACAGCCCCATCAGTGGGATAGGAGTAATTGTTTCGTTGTTCATCTAAATGACCAATAGCAGTCCAGGCATCTGAAGCAGAGGAGACTGCCTGCAAGAATTCAACTGTGGGAAAGCCCCATTCTTTTAGAGATTGGTGAAACTGCGATTGAGTGGAAAAATATCCTGAAGGACGACATGCACCAAGGCCATAAACGACTATTTCAAGCTTTCTGAGTCTCGCTTCTTTAGGATCTAAAAGTTTGACTGTTCCGGCAGTTAAATTACGGGGATTTGCATATAAATCCAACCCCTCATTCTCTCTCTCTGAATTAATTCGATTAAATTCATCATGTGCCATAAAAATCTCGCCTCGAATCTCGATTAATGAAGGAAAACTTGCAGAAGTAATCTTCGCGGGTAGATTTTTAATATGTGCTATGTTTTGGGTTATTACATCACCCTCAATCCCATTACCTCGGGTAGTTGCTTTCACTAAAGCTCCCTGTTCATAAGTAAGGGATACTGCAACTCCATCAATTTTTGGTTCAACAACATAAGGAAGTTCTTCCTTTTCCAATATCTTGCATAATCTTTTATTGAAATCAAAAAAATCCTCTTTATCGTAGGTGTTATCCAGGCTTAACATAGGGGAGATGTGTACATGAGACTCAAATTCCTCAAGCCTGTCATCGCCTACGATCGGAACAATTCCTCCCTGTTCATTACCAAGTTGATTCTCCTCGCCCGCAAACAAGCCGAGCAAGTCATCTTGGGAATTCAATGAGTCGAACTCCTTCCTTACTCGATCATACTGCTGATCGCTAACCTCAGGTTTTGCATTCCGATAGTACGCCTCGTCATATTGACCCAGCAAGACTTTCAATTCCCTCCTCCGTCGCTCAAGATCTTTCATAAAATGGAAAGGAAAACTATATGAGAGCGACAGCTGCCTTCATTCTGGTCATAGCCAATTCGAGTAAATTGTATGTGCACCCTAAGTTTAGGCGGAGGAAGCCAGGAGCACCAAAGTCCTTGCCATTTGACAAGCCAACTCCTGCCTCTTCAAAAAATGAAAAAGGACAATCCACATCTAAATCCCGGGCATCAATCCAAAGGAGGTAGGTAGCTTGGGGAGAGTAGGGGATAAGTCCCTTCACTGATAGGAGTTCATTGAATACAAAATCTCGATTCGTTCGTAAATAATTAAGCAAGCGACTGCGCCATTCTTCACCCTCCCGATAAGCAACTTCTGCTAGCCTAAACCCCATGGCAGGAGGGTCGGGAACTATACCGCTCATTGCCGCCTTGAAACGACGCCTTAATTCGGGATTTGAAATAACTGCAAATGAACAACCAAAACCTGCCAGGTTAAATGTCTTACTGGGTGCCATAAGAGTAATCGTTCGGTCAGCAATTTCATCGCTCAAGGAAGCGAACGGGATATGCTTCAATGAATCTTCCAGAATTAAATCACAATGAATTTCATCGGAACAGACATAAAGACCGCGATCTAAGATAAACTCGCTCAACCGAGTAAGCTCATTAAATGTAAAGTTAGTCCCCACTGGATTGTGTGGGTGGCAGAGCATAAATAAGTCTCCGCTTTTTGTAGGCAGAGACTGGAGATAATTGAAATCAATGGTAAATCTGCCATCCTCCAATACCATAGGAACTTGAGTGCAGGTAAGTCCTGAATTAGATGGGCACGAAAGGAAGGGAGGGTAAACAGGAGTGTTGGTGATTACCTGTGTTGCTTGGTTGGCAACTGCCCTACATGATACATTTAAACCACAAACCATCCCAGGCAACCAGGTGATCCATCCTTGATTGACAGACCAATCATACATGCCAGACATTCGACTGACAATCGTATCAGTTAGAGCCGGTGGGCAAATCCCGTATCCAAAGTTTCCTGACTCACAAATTCCCTGCGCCTCCTTGATGACAACTGCTGGTGAACGAAAGTCCATATCAGCGACCCACAAGGGTATTATCTCGGAGGATTCGTATTTAGCCCATTTCAGACTGCTGGTCCCGATCCGATCAGGGACATCATCAAAGAGTTTATCAGGCACACTCAGTAAAACCGTAAACAGCAGTTTTTATTGCCAAGAGTACAGATATTTCAATCCAATAAAATCGACCTCTTGGTCAAAGGCATGGCTGTACTCTAAAGCAACTCCATGAATGTCATTAATCCACCAGGTCAACCCCACGTCTATGGAGAAATCATTTTGGCTAAA
Source organism: Opitutales bacterium (assembly GCA_029252505.1). Lineage (GTDB taxonomy): Bacteria > Verrucomicrobiota > Verrucomicrobiia > Opitutales > Seribacteraceae > Seribacter. The sequence continues at coordinate 2,871 of JAQXBH010000204.1, forward strand.
GTCTGACCATAATCCGAGAAAATTCGCCCCAAATGACATTGAGAAATAATCGGTAAAAAGTAACTCTGTACCGGCAAGTAACTTCCAAGTAAATCCATCTTTATTCATGCGTACCTTGGCATCATCGCTGAGATAAGAAATACCTCCGCCTGCAAATGGACGAAACATTCCATTTTGGAAAACATAGTCGTCGTAATGGTAAATATAATCAAGACCAAGCTCCCATGTCGAATTATCGGAAAGGTTAGAATCGACGCTTCCGTAATCAAATCGCAAGACAAAATCAGCAGAATCTGATGCTGGACTATTTGCGGAAAACCTCAGGAAATCACCCTCAACATCAGCACCTTTACCCCCATCCGCCATGGCATAACCAAACCCCATATAATACTCACCGAGACGGGACTTAGAGTGAGCGGTATTAAATAAAACAAAGGAGCTAATTAAGGCTAGAGCAAAGAATTTCATAGGACATTAGTAATAGACTTAGATTGAGCTAGTCAACATGTATTAGGGGGTTATCTCCTACCGGTATTACAATAAGGGCTTAAATATCATACCAGTAGCTTTAAATATACGGGCAGACATTTGCTTTTTGGTAAAAAAAGGTAGGCCGGGAAAATTACCAACATCTTTCCAATTGTGGAAGAAATCGACATGCCCCGGAGGCACAGGCTCCTTTCCTCTTTTCAGCTCGAAGGAGGAGTGGGCACGAATAGGCCAAAGATCAATGAAAGGGAATGACTCTGATATGCGGTATAAAATCATATTAATTTTGCTTAGTAGAGGTCTTTCTTTTTTTATTTCAATCAAGTAACTGTTTTGAGGTTGTATGTCATTATTGATGCTCTGCTTCAATTGTGATGAAAACGTTTCGTCATAAATAATTACCCCAAGTTCAGTGTTATAAATCTCAGAACGTGGATCTAAGTTGTAAGAACCCACAAATGCAATCTGTTCGTCAATAACAAGAGATTTAGCATGCAGAGATAGATAGGGCACAGTTTGTAAATGAATGTTTTTTCTTCCCCGTGTTTTGATTTTGTCAATTCCAGTATTAACACTGAATTCGGGCAATGTTTTATTTGTTTTAAAACTAATAAGATTTTGTGGTGCAAGCTCTCTTTTGAAAGGTAAGCGAGTTAAGAGTTGCTGGTAATTCATCATATTTGAAATGTCGGTTGGAATAGGTTTAAACTCCCACATTTCAAGGTTTAATTCCTCAAGATAAACGCGTTTTTCTTTATAATTTGCAGCGTAAGTAATCCAATTGTCAGTAGCTGCAAGACTGTTAGTAGAAATTACTACCGATACATTATTTCTCTTCTGCTTTAATTCAGCAAAAGCTTTTTGAATATCCGAACTGAGAACTACATAGGGAGATTGTATAACAACATCTGTCTCGGCACCTTTCATTAGATCCAGCAGTCTCGTTGTTACAGCAGAGTTAGAAACCGGAGCACGATCAACCTTGTCGGGCAGATCATAAATCCACTCTACGCGTTCCACCTCGCACAAAGGAACCACGAATTGATCGTGGATGTATTTTTTATTACTTGCCCGTGCGCTAATCTGCTTAAAAATATCGTATTCAAAAAAACGCTTTTTTTGCAATGACTTCGAAAAGTTATTTTCGGCGAGTAATTTTTTAACATCAATTAATTCGCGAGTTGATATTGAATTGTTTGAATTCCAGTATGAATAAAAGCAATTCGTAATCTCAGTAGAACTCGGGAGAATTAAAAGAACATCTCTGTCTTTGTAATTCATTCCAATTACTTGATCGAAGTAGTGATTATTGATGTTTCGCCCTCCAGTAAGAGCGATACAATTATCAATAAGAAAAAGTTTGTTATGTAACCGAACATTATGATCATGGAAATCAATGGTAAGATCAGAAAGCTTTTCAATAAAAGAAGGAGAGAGTCTTTTAGCACTCGGATTAAAGTATTTTATTTCGAAACTTGGTCCGAGTGTTGAGAGGAGGGCAATCACTTCAGGTTGATGTTCATTGAACATGTGATCTATTAATAATTTGACCTGAATTCCACGTTGTTGATTGGCCTGTATTAATTCCCAAAGAATTAATTTCCCCACCTCATCAAATTCCCAGGAAAAAGTCTGAATTGAAATACTCTTTTTCGCAGAACGAATCAGGTTAATTCGAAGAGTGAGTGACTCTTCCCCGTGATCTAAAAGAAGAGCTCTTGGTTTGTTTGCTAAAGTTACCTCTTCCAATAATTCCCGCCAAACCCGGAAGGTTCCGGCGTCGGAAAAAGGGGTAGCTGAGGAACCATCAAACGGCTCAAATGTAGGAATAGAATTACTCCTACAGGATATAAAAGAGAAGACCGACAATAACAACAAATTATAAGACAATTTATTGATCGCGAAATATAATGGTATGGAAATCAAACGGAACGGAAAACATTTCATGCCATTAACCTCGGTGATTTAACTACAGTTAAGAATATCAAACCCGAAACAAATATCAGACTGCAGGAAAAATATGCCATACCTTCAAATCCTAACATTCCCAATATAAAATATCCCACAAATGGTGCACACGCACCCCTAAGTCCAGTCATAAAAACATGAGCCCCCATGTACTCCGCCTCCAATCCAATCGGGGCAAGCTTTGTCACCCATAAACTCCAGGCAATCGAAGCACCGCCATTTGCTACCCCGGCAAGAGCAGAGCCGATCAACAGTCCCCAGAAATTAGTGGAAAGAAAGAAGATTAAAACTGAGGAAAATAAAAAAACATTTAAACTAATTCGATATGGTACAAAAGAAACCCGATCAAATAATTTGCCCCAAGCTCGAGAAGTTAAAATTCCAGCAAACGAATAAATAACCACAATTATAGCAACTTCCTTATTGCTTATACCAATCCCCCCAGTACCAACCATATATTCAATCCGAAGTGGAAGGGTCATAATTACACCTAATCCCATCAACATCCACCCAAAGAGCATCTTACCAAATAGTCGATCCTTCCAAATAAAAGTGAGTCCACCAAAAATATTCGAGCCAGATTGAGAAGGCTTGATCTCACTTGAAGGCATCAAGAATAATGCCACTGATGCCAAAAAAGCGGCCAACCCCATCCCCAAAAAAAGATAATGGTACTGCCCACTATTTGAATCAAGAAACAAGCCAAAATAGTAGGTGAAAATCATACCAACAACTGAAGCAAAAATGAAATTCCATGAAATGTTTTGTCCCCTTTTATCAGACTTATAATTGGAAGAATATACATGAATCATTAGTCCAGGCATTTGTGATAATGAAATTTGTGCGATGACCAAGAACACGGTGTAAGGCAATATACTTTTGACCTGTGAACAGCTTATCAATGCAAAGCTACAAATCGCCATAATGATTCCCGCGATTTGAGTAACAGGTTTATTGAATATCGAGCAAGCTCTTACGGTCCATGGCATTAAAAAGAACCCAAAGGCCGAACCCGCGGCAAGAATAGACTTATACCCCTGCGACGCATCTAGGAATCGGATCGCGATCAGAATCACGAAAACATTAAAACCAACTTCAAGGATTCCGTTTAGCGAACAGCGAAGTAAATCAAGACGCAAAGTCCTTTGAGTTAAATCCTTCAAAGAATGTGGGGGTCGACTAACTTTATGTACAAAACCGGGACTCGAATGATTTCTCTGCGGCTTCGTCCCCAATTAAGATAATTTCTCCACCCTCACTAAATTGATTATCAGCGGAAGGTGTGATCACCGTTCCCGCATCTCCCTTTATTGCTACGATACTGCAACCCGTCTTTTCAGTTATCTTACAATCTTTGACCTTTACACCAACAAGCGATTTGGGAGTTTTTTGGCTGAATACATCCAATCCTTCAGTCACCATAAGAATTTCCGCACGATTCAATAAATTAAAAATCGTATTTGCCCCCATATGATCCTGAGACATAACAAAATCAGCACCGGCTCGATGTAGGGGTTCAATATTACGGTGAAGAAAGGCACGAGTAATAATCTGAATATCAGGGCGCAATTTCCTGCCGTATATAGTCAAATATACATTACTTTCATCGTTATGACTGGTAATAATTAAAGCAGGAGCTTTGTTTATCCCTGCACGTTCAAGAACGGCCTTCTCTGAGGCATCACCCAATATTGCATTTGAAACCATTTTTGCTTTTTTCTCATCGGATTCAATCACCCGGTAAGGAATATTTCTCTCCGCAAGCGCCTTGGCAGTCTCACGCCCCACTCGTCCTGCTCCAATAATGATGACGGGTGAGTTGTTTGTCTTAAAGTCACGAAAATCCTTATCATATTTGGCGAAATGCCCCTCAGTGCCCGCAAGAAGTAATACAGTATGATTATTAAGAATTGTATCCGGACCAGGAAGTTCAAAGTGGCCCCGTTCCCACATGCCAACCACATTGACGCCATAATTTTCTCGAAGCATTGCGTCTTTGAGCTTTTGACCCACCAAAGGAGTGCCATGAATAGTGGCTTCTGCAATTAAGACCTCATCAAAGAAGCCAATTACATGTGTGCTATTATCCGTACAACAAATCCTCCTAGATAGAAAGCGTCCCATTTGCTTGGCCGGTCTGATAACATGGGTAGCACCAGCTAATGTGAGTATTTCCTCCGATGTTGCCCGATTGCACGTACTGACAATGGATAACTCAGGGGATGAATCTCTCGCCCGAAAGGTAATATTAACATTTCGTATATCATCATCGGTCGTCACAACCATCGCCGCATTCTCGATCGATGCATCTTCAAAAGTTTGCACCTCATCCAAATTTCCCAGCATTACTGGAAAATCCATATCATGAAGACGGAGTGCCTCTTTTAAATCAGATACAATCAAAACAAAAGGATATCCAAATTGGCTTAGTTTATCCATCAGTACATGACTGATCGAATCATAGTGGGTTAAAATAACATGTTTTTGCTTAACTGCGTCAAACCTGCGGGCAACCCTGGCACCTGTTTGATACTCCATGAAAGGCTTGTAAAGGAATTCCATGAAAACGAATGGAAGAACCATAAAGAGGTAAAATACACCGGTAAACATGACCAGCATTGAGAATAACCGGCCCGTATCTCCCGAAAAAGTAATGTCACCATATCCAAGAGTAGACATTGTAGTAAGGACCCAATAGAGCGACTCGATCCAACCGATTGGAGCACCCCCCAATTCCTTCGACATTAAATTCGAATAGATCTGCATATAACAAACCACAAAAAGGACAAGGATTGAACCAAAACGAAGAAAGCGAGCCGCATTTCTTCTCTTATTTCTCTGTCTAAAAACGGAGGGAATGGATTGGATTACATCTTTCACTACTAAAAATAGTTATTAAAGATATAAACCTTTTCGTGCGAGAACCTTTTCACACATTTCAAAAAATGAATTATGAAATATAAATATGTTCTTTGTTATTGCCCGAATCGATATCAAAAGAGTACTTCAATAAGATGTATTTTTTGAAAAAGAATTTGGTTAAGATCTTTTTTCTGTTTTTCCTAGTCGCCTATGCTCAAGCTAAAGAAAAAGATTCCCAATTAATTACCCATGCAAATGCATCCATCCTATCTCCGAATGCCCAGTTTTCAGATTGGAATCGATTTAACGGACCTTTTGACAATGCCACATCAACAGAAACTCACTTAATCGAAGATTGGGGAGAGAGAGGACCGAGAGTGATATGGGAAGTAGTAAAAGGTGAGGGGTACGCGTCCCCTGCAGTGTCGAAGAATATACTCATTTTATTCCATCGGCAAAATGGAATGGAAACGATCGAAGGATTAAATTCTGAAACGGGTACAAGAAAATGGATTTATCGATATCCAGTTGAGTATCGTGATCGATATGGTTACTCAAATGGTCCACGGTCCAGCCCGATTATTAGCGGTAATTTTGTTTATGCACACGGAGTGACCTCATGGCTAACTTGCCTGGAGTTGAAAACGGGGAAATTAATATGGAAGCGAGATTTAGCCAGTGAGTTTGAAATACCGGATTATTTTTTTGGAAAAGGTTCTAACCCGATATTATTTCAGGATTATCTAATTGTAAATGTAGGTGGAAGCAAAGAGCGCTGCGTTGTTGCATTTAATAAAAGTAACGGAGTCACGGAATGGATATGCAAAGACCCATGGGGGGCAAGTTATTCATCTCCAACTTTATCCACCATTCATGGAAAAGAAGTTTGCCTCGTTCTCACAGGTGGAGAAAGTCGCCCTCCAACTGGAGGTCTTTTAGCGATCGACCCACTGAATGGAAAAAAACTGAACCGCTTCAGTTGGAGATCGACAAGATATGAATCAGCAAATGCCGTGCCCCCAATCCCATGCGGTGGAAATCGAGTTTTTCTTTCCGAGTGCTACGAAAAAGGGGGAGTGCTATTAGAGTATGACTCTCAATTCAATCCCAGTTTAGTTTGGACAGACCCCGGAATTAACATTCATTGGATGACACCAATAGTAACGGGCTCCACTCTGTATGGTATTGCCGGCAGGCATCAACAGGGAGCAGAAGCATTTGCCCTTAATATTAAAGACGGAAAAATCCATTGGAAGGAGCCCATTACCTGGAAGCAGAATGTAAATAATCAGATGCTCAATCTAAGTTTATTCAGGGGTTCAATATTAAAACTTACTACCTATTTTGTTGGTCTGTCAGAACTGGGAAGCTTGGTTCAACTAAACTTAACTCCCAAAGGATGGAAGCTTGAGAATAAAGTACAATTATTTTTTGCGCCGGGGACTTGGACACTGCCTGCATTAAGCAAAGGTTTACTTTATGTAATGCAGAACGAAACCGACCGCATGACAGGGAAAAAGCCCAGACTGCTCTGCCTCGACTTCAGGTCATCATGAGCGAAGTAGTCTCAAATAGTAAAATCATTGAAGTGCAACCATTTGGAGGTTATGACCAAGCATTATCCTACGGTGTACCCCAAAGTTTAATCAGTCGGATTCAAATTGGTTGCTTAGTTCGAATTTCGCTGGGAAGACGTAATACAATAGGCATCGTACTCTCGCTCGCACCGAAAGAGAAACCTCCAGTAAATAAACTCAAGTTTATATCATCACTTGTACAGGAACAACCTGTCCTGAATGAAGAATTGATTCGATTAGCTCGATGGATGTGCACTTACTATGCATCTTCAATTGATCATGTCCTAGAGGGAATGATTCCGTCGGCAGTAAAAGAGGGAATGGGGGAAAAAAAGAAACGTTACATTTATGCAACAAAAGACAGCAAGACGGAAGTCGCCCTTCAAGAATTAAAAAATTCACCTCAACAGAAAAAACTTTTTTCGTACCTAGTTACATGTGGAAAAGAGGTGGCATTGCATGAAATACTCAAGGAACTAGATGTGGGAATTTCTTCAGCTAATGCACTAATAAAAAAGAAACTGGCTACTGAAACCAATAAGGTCGTGGAACGAGATGCCTATGAAGATGAATTCTCCGATTCAAATGATTTCGTAAAGCAGGAATTCTCTCTTACCAAAGAACAGAAGAAAGCAACGGATGAAATCATTCTTGCACTCCAAAAGAAGACTTTTCAACCTCACCTACTTCAGGGTGTAACGGGGTCCGGCAAAACCGAGGTGTACTTCCAGGCAATGGAGAAAGTTTTATCTGATGGCGGGGGAGTTCTATTCCTCGTCCCGGAGGTTGCACTTGCCCCTCAAACAGTTTCCCGCCTGAGAGGGCGCTTTAATAAGCAAAATGAAAGTGTGGTGGTTTGGCACAGTCATTTGTCAGCAGGAGAAAGGCTGGACGCATGGAGTGCATTAACCTCAGGTCGCTCTCGCATTGTGGTAGGAGCACGTTCGGCAATATTTGCTCCCGTGCAGAATTTAAAGCTTATCATTATTGATGAAGAGCACGAACCCTCCTACAAGCAAGAAGAGAGCCCACGTTACCATGGGCGAGACGTGGGGGTATATCGAGCAATGCTTAATCAAGCGATGTGCTTACTTGGTTCCGCGACACCCTCTTTAGAAACACTTCATAATGTAGCCAATAAGAAATATTCGAGAAGCACGCTTTCTAAAAGGGTAGACGGAAGAGATCTTCCATTGGTTCATCTTATCGACATGAGAAAAGAAGCACAAAGGGAGAAAAACATACCCATTCTTTCGCAACCCCTCGTGGAAGCATTACGGCAAAGATATTATAACCGAGAACAGAGCATTTTATTTTTAAACAGGAGGGGTTTTAATACCACCATGTTATGCCCAGATTGTGGAAATGTGGAGCAATGCAAAGATTGCAGTATCTCCATGACCTTTCACCGAACGGACGGATATTTAAGATGTCACATTTGTGGGTATCGAAAACCTGCACCTCGATTTTGTCCCAAATGTCGTTCATTCGATATTATAAAAAAGGGACATGGCACACAAAGAATTGAGGATATTGCCCAGTCTCTCTTACCTCGAAAAGCAGTGATACGAAGAATTGACGCGGATATGATGTCGAAGAAAAACCTTTTCCGGCAAACGCTTGATGAATTTCGAAAAGGAAAAATAGACATATTGGTTGGTACGCAAATGATTGCGAAAGGGCTTGATTTCCCCAATGTCACACTTGTTGGAGTAATTGACGCAGACCTTCCTTTACGAATGGAAGACTTTCGTGCATCCGAAAGAGCCTTTCAATTGCTCACCCAGGTCTCGGGAAGAGCGGGTCGCGGGGATCGGGCAGGTGAGGTTTATGTGCAAACCTACGCACCGCACGCACCCTCCATTCAATTTGCCCGCAAGGGGGATGTTGAAGGTTTCATAGTAGAAGAAATGGAAATGAGAGAGGAATTTCAATACCCCCCATTCAGGCATTTAGTCCGACATGTTTTTCGAGGAAGGAGTGAAGAAAAAACATCATTTTATGCAGAGCAGTGGGCCAAGGTGCTAGAAAACAACCCAATTGAAAATGTCGATATTAAGGGACCCGCACCAGCTCCTTTAGAGAAAATGAAGGGCTATTATCGCTATCATATTTTTTATCTTACTAATCATGTTCCTAAATTCCTTGCTGAGTTTCGGAAGAGAAGAAAAAAATTCCCCCTCGATGTGGAAATCCACGATATTCTGGATGTTGATGCATTCCAAATCAGTTAACCTGAAGGAAAAGGAAATAGCTTACTGTTTAGAAGGATTAGAAACGCTAAGTAATGCAACCGAACCAGTTGGGTGGTTACGTTTCAAAAGTAAACCTGAACCTGCAGGAACAAGGGCATTATTAAAAGGAGAGTTACCTGCACCAATCCTCCTCCAACCACCTGAGTTGATAAAAGCTTTTGGTGCAGTGCTGTAACCGTAACCAGGACTCGTTATTGTAATTGAAGAAACTGAACCGCCTGACATGTGTGCGATCCCGGCAGCACCTTGACCTCCACCGCCAAGAAAAACTACATATGCGTGAGAAGTGTATCCGGCACCAGAAGACCCCGTTTTCCATGTCGCGGCTCCATTAAAATCACAGTTTCCACTTTTGCCTAATAGCTCAAAAGTATTCGGAGTTACATTCGCGACTTCAAAAAAACCATTCGCTGCGGAATAAATCATAAGGCCCTGCCCTGACGGAACAATAGTACCATCCTCATCCACCTGTTGCTTTGGATTTCCATTATTGGTCTTGCGCCCAAAAGCACCTGATATATGCACGACGAAGCCCCTTCTCAGCGAATGGTTGAGCGAACTCACCACGATATTGCCTGAGTTCGGGTTAGTCATTGCAGTAATTTGCCCAGAAGACATCGAAAGATCTTGTGGGGTAATTGAGCCCGCTACACCGGTGCCCATCCTTGCGGTCAAGGTCGCTTGCTCCGTGATTCCCATATTCGTTCCATCATGCCAATAGGTAGTCCATACACCGTCAATCAGGACTCCTACATTATCAGCAACTTCTTGATCTGCAGAAACAAGCCACTTCGCACTATCATTAGTATCGTCGGTCAGATTGACAGAGGGAATAAGGTCAGAAAGCATAGCATCCACTCCAAAAGGATTATTGATTAAGGACCGGCTTCCACTTGCAGGGATCTGCATAAAGCTATCCCGGGTAATGACTAAGCCATTTAATGTAATTTCGATTGGATTTGTTGAGCGACGGGAAACGATGAAGGATTCATCCGGATAAATTAAGGTTTGAGAAGCATCAGCAGAGGAACCGTTGGTATCTCTCCACATAGTACCGTCATGGTAATATGCATGGTAGTCATAAATAGTTCCATTCTGCTCACCTGGAGGCTTTATTAGATAGATATAATCAGCATCTGTAGAGTTTCCTTCATGAAAAGAAGTGCTGCTGTAACCAAAAAGCGAACCTAATGTCCAGGACTCAACAATTTCAACCTTTGAACCGATTGGAAAATCTGTGCTTAAATTTGAACCAATCGAATTATCAAGCGACAGAGTATCGCCTGTATTAGAAAGAATCCGAAAGAATTTACCCTGCGTAGCACTATCATTCTCGATACTCCTCAAGAAATGCATACCTCCCTCAATTTCAACGCGAGGCGGACTGGTATAGCCCTTTCCCGAATAGTTGTTATCAATTGTGATCGCAGTTACGGAACCCGCATTGATCGAAGAAGAGGCAAATGCAGGTTGATAGTTCACCCAAGATTGATTCCCTTCAGAAGGGAGAGAAATAGAAACTTCTGGGGCAATTGAATAGCCTTGACCACCGTCAATTAACTCAATGCGGTCAATGGATTGATTCGAGTCTAGGAATGCTTGGGCACGCGCTTTTTTACTAGCCAGGATTCCCGCCTTGAATGGCCAAGCAAGAATCGAAGGGTCCAGCAAATCGGGAACACGATGGAAAATGATGGTATCCCCAATTACCTGTTTAACCTGTCCGCGAAATACGACATTTCCTTTAATCCCTGGGGATACAATTTTATAAGTGGGGGACTCTGGTGAACCGGCTGGAAGTGAAACGGATAACGCACCAACAGGGTTGCTTAATTCACCGGATTGACCACATAGAAAGGTAAATCCAAATAAACAAAGGATGAATTTCAATATTCCAGGCAAATAACGAAATGGTGGACACATAACAAAAAAAGAAGTAAACCTTACATAAGATGCTATTCTTTGGTGTTTAATGCAAAGAGAAATTTTAATTTTAATGCTTAAATTACAAAATGACTACATGGGAACTGAATCATACTATGTATGATATATTTAATAAAATGATAATACTGCGATTACTGGTAATAATTTCATTCTGTTTCTTACCTATAATAATTTTTTCATCTGAACCCCGGAAAATAGATTTCGAAGACAGTATTCATCAATATTTTGAAACTACCCCAAACGATCCATTTTCACTTTTTAAAAAAAAAGTCGAGAACGGAGATGTGAAATTAAACTATAATTCTGAAAAAAAATACCTTTTTTCACTATTACAAGAACTATCGATTAGTCCACACTCTCAGTTACTCGTATATTCTACAACCAGCCTACAATTAAGCAGAATTTCACCCAGTAATCCAAGAGCTATCTACTTCTCTGATGATATTTATCTAGGTTATGTACCGGGAGGTCAGATTGAAATTATTGGTGTCGACCCCACTTTAGGAGCGATCACCTATATATTTAATTTACCGAGGTCAGAGAGTACAAGGCATCCAACAATCTATCGGTCGAAAAGGTGTATGAATTGTCACGCATCACAAGATATAGGAGGGGCACCAGGTTTACTTATTAGCTCGGTTGTGCCAGGGCAGGGAGGAGGTTCGATAGACTCATTTCGTAAAACAATCCCAGGTCATGGCGTTGCTTTCGGGACAAGATTTGGTGGGTGGCATATCACTGGAAAACATCCATTCAATAAAACATGGGCAAACCAGATTGGAGGAATGAAAGAAGGCAATATTTTCAAAATAGAGAATCCTCCCGGAAAATATTTTTCTTGGGACAAATATTTAACTGAAAGCAGTGATATTATACCAAATTTATTATTGGAGCACCAAATCGGTTTTATCAATCGTTGCATAACAATTACCTATAAATTTCGCGAATTATTATCCTCGAATGAGAAAACAATCGATAAAAAAAACATTGATGATTTCATCCAAAAAGAAGCCAACTCACTTTTGAATTATATTTTATTCAAAGACGAGATACCTTTACCCAAAAATCAAATTAATTTAAAAACTCAATATGTTTCAGATTTTGAAAGTAGAAGTATTCGTGGTACAAAAAAAGCGAATCTTAGGAAACTCGAGATTACAACTAGATTATTGAAATTAAGATGTAGTTACATGATTTACTCGAACTCCTTCAAAGGTCTTCCTTTAGAATTCAAAGATTATATAATCGAGAAATTACATTACATCTTATCCTGCGAAGAAAGTAAAATCCCTGTTCAGTATTCATATTTAGAAATAGAGGAACGGGAGAAGATTAAACAAATTTTATCTGCGACGTTGAAGGGTTTCCCTCAGACATAAAAAAAGACGCCCGTAGGCGTCTTTTATTAATCAAATATTAAGAATGACTATTTTTTGGCAACTTCAGAACCAGACCTTTTCCATCCCGAAATTCCAGCAGAAAGATGCTTCACATTTTTGTAGCCTAATTTTGCAGCTGCGTCCGCACCTCTTTTGTAAGCGCTACAACCGGGACCACCGCAATAAGAAACTATTAATGTGTTTTTATCTTTTGGTAAGGATTTTGCCAGTTTAGCCCCCACCGAAGAAAAATGAATTGCACTAGGGATGTGGCCTTTTTTGTAAGAACCAGCACCATTCACATCAATTACGGCAACATTTCCTTTTTTGATTGCAGATTTCAATTCATTAATACTGATATCGGGGTACTCTCCTGCAAATAGAGATGTCGTGAATAGAGTAAAGAAAAGTAGCGATATAATTTTTTTCATATTGGTTGGGTTTTGAGATTAGGTTCAGAATTTAGTTTACTTTGCAATGTTAGCAAAACAGGTAATGTCCCGTTATGTGATTTGATTCTATCAGTTAAAGCAATGATAATATTAGTTTTTCGATAAATCTAATCAATACACCAGCAGAATCAAGGCACCAAAACTCGCACACGAAGAAACTTCCTTGATCGTCCAGAAAGTTTAGAATCATCAGCAACCCAAGTTTGCCTTTCTAAGCCCCCCCCTAAATCGACAGAACGCTCCAAGATAATTCCTGACCGGTTCCATGTTTGAAGGTCATTACTCTGCTCCACTTGGTATATAAAACTTTCACCTGCCGAATTAATCGTTGAGTTTCCATCTTCTTTATAACGTACGAAAGAAATCCTAGTCCTGTTATCATCATGAATACTAAGAACAGGGAGGTCTTGCCCACGGTCGGGCCCCAGCGAATCGGAGCCAATTGCACGCTCGAAAAGATTGCTATAACCATCCCCGTCGGAATCACTGTAATCTTCATTAAATACCTTCCTACTTTCCATGACATTGAGTAGCGGATTTTTTAACATCAGCCTATCAATGAATCGATCTTGAATGCCAGTATAGCGGACATCACTCTTTCTAAATTGTCGCCAAACGAATTTATCAACACCAATAATTCGCAAGGATTTTGTTGCAGACTCTGCAGCTACAAATGATGCATTACCAGGTGCGTTGAAAGTTAGATCAACCGTACCCTCCATTAATGGAATTATCTGATTTCCCTTGAATATACGAACAATGCTTGAGTTCGAACTTGTGATCTGCAAAGGAATTCCGCTTGTGGAACGGACACCCTGCAGTACCAATGGTCGGTGTCCACGAGGAGTATCACGCAATCCACCCGGTTGACCTAAATCTGGAAAGCGAATCTCCTGCCTTTGTTTGGAAGAAACATAAAACACCTGAGTCACGGGGATGGCTGGATTCACATAAGCACTCCCACTCTGACTGGCTGTAATACTAACATTTCCCTCCAGTCCATCCAAAGTTACCAACCCAACAGAATTAACGGAAGCCGGGCCATAATTCACGACAAAGCTAACAGGAAGATTGAAGACTGGATGATTAATACCTGAAGACACTGCGGTAGCGTTGAGCTCAAAAGCAGGGTCGTCTCTGACTTTTTCTGGAATTAATTCAAATATAATAATCTGATCATCTTTGACTCCCGGGTGAATAACTGTGAGCACCTGACTAACCGGACTGGCAGGATGATACCGATCGTCTCCCAACTGCATTGCAGTTATTGTAGTGGAACCCTTGCCGGAAATAGTCACTAGGTTACCAGTTATTGTAGCAACAGAGGGGTTGGAAGAAATGTAGGTAATCGGTAGCCCCGAAGTGGCCACTGCTAAAAGAGGAAAAGAACTATCGCCAAAAGCCTTGTCAACCAAAGGAGGAAAGGTGATCGATTGGGGACCACCAAAGCTCGGTGGGTTAGAGGAGTAGGGATGGATAAGTTCTAAACTGGATGTCAATCCCCACTTATGGGCAAGGTAACCTTCAATTTTTTGTCGATTAACAGAGTTTACGGACTGATTATAAACAAGAACTTCAGCGATATCTCCTGAGAATGATTCCCCCAGTTTATCGAATGCTGAAGTTAAATTGGAATCTCCGCTTGAAACCAAAGGAGCGACCGTGCCGTTCACCCAAAGTGATTGTCCACCGGGAATGATCCTTAAACTATTTACTGACCACTTTGAAGTATTTACATCTGATAAAATTTCCACTCCGCTGGCACTATCTTCAAGACTGAAGAATCCATCTGGATTGGTGGTAGATAAATCACCGCCTAACACGCTCGAAGAACCTAACACGCTTTGCTTATGGACAATGAAAATAAATTCCGGGCTACTTACTGCACTCTGAATATCGAAAAGTTCTCCTGAGCTGGAATCAAAAGTTACAATTGGTTTTTCATTCAGACTCTGCGGCGTCCACCTAGGCATATTGTTTTCCGTTGCCTGAATGGGATTATTCGTATTTCCGGACTTATCTCCCCACATACTTACCCGACTTCCTGAAATAAAATCAAACATACTATCAGGTTCATTATCCGCATTCACATCTGTCGCGTCGAACCAAAGCTTTAATCCAGGGGCCGAATCAGAAAACAGGTTTCCGTATCCAATAGTAAAATTCTGATCCACTCCAAGAGCACTATCAAAACGATTATCACCATTTTGAAATGCAGTAATTGTAACCAAACCAGTTCCTTGGATAAAAACTTTATTGCCAATAATAGTCGCCTTTGCAGGATCTGAAGTTGCAAATTGAACCGGCAAACCAGAGGTTGAATTAGCTTCTAAATAGAATGGAAAGTCTCCCACTGCATGGTCCACAATAGGTGCAAAAGAAAGTGACTGAGGTGCTTTTACTACGGTCAAATAATTGTCTACCAGAAGAGCGGGTGCATAAATGTTATCTCCGTCTTGCATTGCGGTTACTTTAGTAATCCCTGCCCCTATAATCTCTAATGTTTTAAAGTCGCCTCCTCCCGAGCCATAAATTTGATTAATTTCACTTTGATTGAGGTCGTCACTATAAATTCGAATGTCATCCACAATTCCAACAAAAGGAGAAGTAGAACCTCCCATTTTAAACGGCGAGAATCTTTGATTTAGTGGAAATCCAGACACAGGGACTAAGGAGAGCTTGTGAGACAGGTTGCCATCTGCGAACAGCGATAATGTACGATTAGAATCATTGGAATCGTCATATACAACTGCGATGTGAACCCATTCATTTTGAGTTAGCACAGGAGAGGGAGATTGTAAGGTAAGGGCAGTCGAATTACCATCAGTC
Source organism: Opitutales bacterium (assembly GCA_029252505.1). Classification (GTDB taxonomy): domain Bacteria; phylum Verrucomicrobiota; class Verrucomicrobiia; order Opitutales; family Seribacteraceae; genus Seribacter. The sequence goes on from JAQXBH010000204.1 coordinate 18,626, forward strand.
AAGAAATCAAACGCTATGTTTCCGTCTCCATTAACCTTTCTTAATCGACACACATTCATGGAAGCAAAACCATCTTTTGCTAATATTTGTTCTCCAGAAGAATTGAGATCCGAGGAATTCAACCAAAGACTAATTGTGAATGAGCCATCAAGCGGAACACTACCTGCTTCGATCCTTCCATTTGAAGATCCTAATCGGACTCCGTTGCCAAATCGAGCAGGGAGCCAATCCTTACTCGATCCCGTTACATTAAGGTCTAGCAAAGTACCATTATAATTCCCCATCGAATCTTTTGCACCAGAGTAAAGATTTTCATCGAGTTTCCAATAGGCAAGAAGTACATCCTGGCGCGTGGTCAGGATTCGGGCAACCGTCTCATCTTCAACTTGGTACAGTAAGGGAAGGTTGGACAAGTTTCCGTCCAGCGTTCTCGAATAACCATTTAATGATAAAGTAGACAATGTTGCCGAAACCGAAGATAAATTCTGGTCAAATATAAGTTCCTGCTGAGTTTTATTAGATACAGTCAATTTTCCATCCAAGTAAGTAACAAAGTATTTACCTGAAAGTACTCCTGTGCCATTAATGGAATACAATCCCTCCGGAGTTGGGTTTGAAGTATTACCATCAGCGACAGAAGTTGTAACCGAAACACTTTGTATTAAATCGCTTTCGTTGTCGTCATAAGCGAAACCATTAAATTCATAGGTAAAGAGGGGGTTCACTTGATCAGTTTTTCTAAATTGATCATTCACCCTTACCACCAATTCCTTTTTCATGATTTGAAGATCTAGAAAAACCGGTTCTGCAGCCAACCACTCCAAACCTCCGACCTGCGTAGCTTTTATCCGGACCATGCCCGGACTTCGAATCGTCAGGGTAGTGCCATTTAGGTCCACGGAGGAATTCCCGTCAACTAGTTCTAAGGAAACCGGTAACTCCGAAGTAGCAGTTACATTTAAATCAATTGGAACTGAACCATAAGAAATAACTCCCAAGTCCTGATTGAAAGAAATACTTTGCCGTCCTTTCAATACCACCAATTTAATAATTTCCGAATCTGATCCCGAGATATTAGAAACAGTGACAGTGGAATTAAACTCACCCGTTTGAGTAGGGATTCCGTAAATCAACCCACTCACTCCATCTACTTCCAAACCTTGGGGTAGGTTTGTGGCGTTATATTCAGTCGGACCTTTAATCGATTCAATCGCATAAGCGTACTCCTGCCCAAATCTCGCAATCAAGGGCGAATCGGAAAAATTATATATATCCTGTCTCTCTTGTGCCGTTAATCCTTGGTCAAAGATGCGCAAATCATCCATTTCCCCCTCCAAGTAATCTGGTGAAGATGGGTGCTTACCAAAATAGAAATCTGCTGCAGTACCGTCTCCGGCAAGTGTTCCTTTGGCATTAATTGGAGCAATCACTTCCTCATTATTGACATAAACCACAACTTTATTTCCATCCCACTGTAAAATATAGTGAACCCATTGATTGATTGATAAAGGAAATGAATTTGATATTTTCCATGTGCCACCAATTCGAACTTCTGCATTAATAAAACCGTTTGAAATATAGAACTTGATACGATCGCTTCTAAAAATAACTCCATTCAAATCAGCACTATTTAACCAAAGTCCAATCGCAAAAGGACCGGTAAGATTAAAGGTAGCAACATCAGAGGGTAATCGAAGAGATTGGTTGCCATCAAAACGAAGAGCAGTTCCATTTCGACCGACCTCAGAAAAGAGATATAGATCAGAAAAAGAAGTTCCATCACCCACATTACCTACACCTGAAGAGTCGATAACAACAGTACCGTTTAATTCATCAAAAGTCCAATGAACGATTGGATTACTGGGCAAGATAATTTCAGGAGAATTATCAAAGTTAGGACTGTAAGTACTAAAAGGATGTGCACCAAAGTCACCATTTCCAGATCCAAACAGGTCCACGATTTCCGAAGCTCCAAGAGCACGATCATAAATTCGAAAATCATCGATCTTATCTGCAAATCGACCAAAACCACCTGAGAGATTACCAATTGTATCGACTGCTGAAGCAACATTTGCATTTACTGTACCCACTGCAACTCCATCCACCCAAAATGAAGTTTGTGCACCACTGCCACGAGCGGCGAGGTGATGCCATCCAGTAATGAGATTATTAGCCCCAAAACCAGTTGAATTAAAAGTGCCATCAAAAGCACCCAATTCCTTAGACCCTGCTTGATCGAAAATAACATGTGCATTAGTACCACCACCGGTTAATGCGTGTCTGAAATCTACGAACGTGTCATCAAGGGGGGTAGTAAACCAAGTTGAAATCGTCCAATTGCTGGGAAGAGCAAGTTGATTTACGCCGAGATCAATTTTTGTATGGGCAAGGTTATCAAACTCAATACCAGAAGTAAATTTACCGGTTGTATTCAAATTACCGTCAGTCAAATTGGCATTTCTTAGATTGGGAGATGCATCCTGAATTGTGCTACCATCAGTTTCCTCAAATGGATAATACAAAGCCAGACCATTCTTTATCTTATAACTACTGCCAGCAAGATCGGGAGTGATTCCCCATTTGTGCGCCAGGTATCCCTCTACTTTTTCTTTTTCAAGTGGAGAAAGAAGACGATCAAAAACCATCACCTCCCCAATTTCTCCAATCAGTTGACCAAAACCTGTACTTGGATCATTACCCAGAGTTACTTGCTGCAGTACACTATATTCATTGGAATAAGAACCGAGTCGAGGAGTTGTTTTTGCATCTAAAGTCCACCCGGTCACACCATTGGAAGCACCAATCCCAACACCTAATCCTTGCGCCACCATAAAGACATGAATATTCCCAACAGTAAGATTAAGAGAACCAATATTGTAGGACTCTCCCGAAGCGAAGCGAATTGCAGGATAACCATCAAATACCGATTTCGCATAGGTTGGCATTGCATTGGGAACAGATTGTAGAGCATTTTTCGAACTCTCGGACTTATCGACCCATAGAGGAACGGAGTTCCCCTCCACTAAACTATCATCCAAACTATCACCATCGGTATCCATTGCATCCAACCAAAGGACCAAACCATCCATGGTGTATTTTGTAAATCGAGTATCACTGGCTGTAAAAGTTTGGACATCTGTTGCCCAACTACCACCACCTAAATTTTCTGCATATGCTCGGTAGAAATAAGGCGTATTTATAGTTAGGTTTTCAACCAGAATATCATAGGTTCCTAAGGATACTGGACCTCCTCCATTTATATCCACAACATAATCCCACTTCGAGTTATCGTTCACATCAACCAAGGTCGCATTCGAGTCAATCCATTCATCTCCCCAGAATATTTTAACAACTGGATTATCTCCGCCTACCGATTGCACTACAGTATTTTCCTGAATACCCCCAAACGGATTGGAGGATATATAGGGGTGGCTAGACGGTAAAACTTCTTCTGTGATACGCCATTTATGGGCAAGATAGCCCTCGAGCTTGGCTCTTTCTCCCTGATTAAGTTCACGATCAAAAACTATTACCTCCGCAATTTCACAGGTCGATCGTTCCCTATTTGTTAGGAAGCCGCCGAATTGTAAAACTCCGGGAGCAAAATTGGTGTTATTTGATCCTCTATTATTAAGGACCATCTGCTCGCCGTCTCGCCAGAAAGAGGCTCTTGGATTTCCGCCCTTCGCCTCAATGCTTCCCAAATGAAGGTGCCAATTATTATCAGAAGGCCCCGCAGCACTGATCCAGCCTTCAGCAAACCACCGAGATACAAGGCCGCCGTGAAATCCGAACAACCAATTCCGGGTTCTCGAGGAAATGACTCGATTATTTGCCCCACCTGTGTAGCGGGCAATGGAGACCATAGAATATCCACTATTGGTTAGAAAATCAAAGTTCGTATCCCCCCAAATCATATCATCCCCATCTAGACTGATGACTGGTTTTCCTTTTAATGCCGATATATAAAATCTAGGATTTCCAGAAGTGTTGAGCATATTTCTTTGCTTGCCCGATCCGTCTCTCCAACTAGTAACAATATCACCATTGGAAAGAACCTGTCCGAGATCCTCCACATTATCGCCGTTCATATCCTGGGCAGAATACCATGCGGAGAGCCCTGGAATGGTATCCGTGTTAAAAGATTGATCGGTCACGGTCTGCACGGTCGTAATCTCCCCACCAATAGATAGTACCTCGGCACGCAAAGTCGCCTGAGTGGGCAATACATTGATTGCAGACTTCGTTAAAACAACGGGTTTTTCGATCGCTCGAAATTCAAGAAATCCCTGGTTCAGAGAGTCCCCATCAAAAATTAAATTAACATCACCTTCAACAAGGCCACGATCATAGATCCTCAGTTCATCGAGGAGTCCCTTATAATTCCCGAAACCTGAAAAGACACTGGATCCCGAAACCGCGCCAAAGGACGGGGGTTCCGCATGCAATGAAACCATAGAATAATCTAACAGGGCAGGGGCACCCTGCAATATGCCATCCAGATAAAGTTTTAGAGTTTTAGGTGAGTCTCCAAAAGTAACAACGGCATGATGCCATTGATCATCTTTCACATTTACATTGCTTGAAACCTCGGCAAATGATCCATTCTCTCCAACTCTTGCTTTTAACGAATTGCCCTCCAAAACGACGCCTATTCCTGAGGTTGATGTACCTTCATCATATAACATTTGATTGGAATATCCTGCTGGAATGGCTCCCGTCAAGTCATCGTTAAAGGTAGAATTTATATCGGAATCACTCAGTGCACTTTGATAAAAACGTAAGTCATCGATCCCTCCATTAAAATAGTCTTTTGAAATACGACTAGTTCCCCCCACCTCCCAAGTTTCTGAAGCTAATAAATTAAGCGGACTGTCTTCGGGGAGAGAGTTTTGCGAAACGAGCTCACCATTTTGGTACAGTTTAAGTGTGGAAGAATTATAATCCACCACCACCCCGACATGAGTCCAATTTGAAGGAGAAAGAGAAAGCCCAGATGAGACGGATACTCTTTGACTTGCAGTTGCATGGGTATAAGAGAGTGAATTATTTCCATCCAAGCTTAAACCGAATGGCCCTCTTTTTACTAAACTGTAAGCATTTTCAGTGAGGAATAAATCCGTATTGACAGAAGGGTTAACCAAGCTAAGTGAGGTAGGTCCGGAAGCAGAGCTAGGGGCAGAGAAATAAAGTTGAATTGATGATCCTCCTGCTCCTTCAGCATGAACCAAAGCCATTGAGTAATACCCCGTTGTTAACTGGACTGCCTTGCTATCAATGGCAGGATAAGTAGCATCTAGAATTTTTTCATTACCCAAACTACCTGACACCTCAAAAATGCCATCTTGGTCTAAGTCGATCCATAATACGCCCCGATCATCATTCCCCCTTGTCTCAAAAGTGTAGGTACCTGATTCTTTTGCCAGGAAAGTACCCGTAAAGAGAGACATATAATTATCATTTTGATTAATTCCAATACCTGCATTTATAAAGTGGCTATCATTATCAAAGGCCAAACCTGTCCCGCTCGGTCCACCGGTGAGTAAACTGGATCCGCTTGGCGTAAGAGAAAACAAAACATCGGTACTGGAGAAATAAGCCTCACTCATTGGAACTTTAAATCCAAAAATATTAAACTGACCTGGACTGTACTTACCTACCACACCAGTCACCGGGTTCACCCAAAGGGAGATCGAATAGGATTTTTTATGTAGTTCTTTTAACACACCCTGCGTTTCCAGCGAAAGTGAATCATTCACTCCGTCCAAACTTATCGCCTGTCCGGCATTACCTGCAATCCATGAGAAACCACCACTTCCGGTTCCAGTGAGTTCATTCACACTTAAATCACTGGCACTCGCTCCAGTCCCTTCATCAAAAGGAAAATAAGCAGCCAAATCAGCATATTGGGTAATGGCTGGACCGGCGTACACCTTTGCAGTCGGTTTAAAACGGAAACTTAAGGATCGCCCCTCAAAGGAATTTTCCAAATAACCGGTTGAATTAAAGTCCAGATTTAAGGAATTCGTACCACCATCAAAAAACAGTCCCTGCGCATTATAACCAGATGGACGGGTAGCGTTATTCTCACTGCCCTCAAAACGAGCCGTATTGGCAGGATAAGTGGAATCATAAGCAAATACTCCAGACTCCTCATCCAATCGCCAAAATGCCATCAGGTCATCGATTACCTGTGGGTCTCCACTTGACCAGTCTGCACCATCCACACTAGAGGCAAATGTCCTAAAGTAGTAGGTCTCGCCCGGATTGAGCCCAGTAACAGATGCGTTAAATTCGCCAAGGGCTAATGGATTACCAGATGACACATCCACCCAATTGTCCCATGCTGAAGGATCAAAGCCTGCATTTTCATTCCCATAATAAACCCGCACAGTAGGGAGGTTGGAATCCTTACTGATCAAATTACCAGTAATGATTACCGAGCCATTAGACTCCGCAGAAAGAGCGGTAATTTCGACTACAGGAGGAAGAGCAACACTTGAGGTTTGGAACTTCATGGTTCCATTCAACGCAATACTATTTACCTCTTCGGTTGAGAGAGAATGATCATACAGTCGAATTTCATCAATAACTCCATTGAAATGATTGCCACTATTATCAGTGCCCACTTGAAAATCATTTTGAGCAGAAGTATTTACCCCCATCAATCCCCACTTAAAGCTTAAATAGGAATACACTCGATTAACATCAGCGGCAGAAAGGGCAGTGTTAAATATAAGTAATTCCCCTAAATCACCATTGGCATATCGACCTCCAATATTTCGATCATTTGAAAAATTATTTGCCCTAACATTAGAGCTTGTTCTGAGAGAAATGACAGAGAAATCACTGGGCCATGGATCATAAATTCCATAAGCGCTTCCATTAACTGCGAAAGTTGAGCCAGATTTTATTCCTGTGTGGGCATATGTGGGGTGAAAAATGGATGTTTCTCCGTTACCATGAAAATCATAACTCCCGGTATCACCCAACAAATACCAATAGCCAGAGTTATATTTTACAGCAGCAAAAACAGTTCGAATATCTGAAATCCGGTTAAAGGAATGATACTCTCCATTATTTCCGCTGTAGCGCATAATTGAATGACCATTAAACCCATTGGTTACAATGCTAGGATTACCATTTTTGGTTGCATGGTTATTATTACCACTTTTGTCATTCCAAAGTGCTTCTGCAGAAGTCAAATCACTCGCATCCAGCCAAAGTTGAAGCCCTCCAATTGAAGAGGGAAATGCAAAATCATGAGTAAGTATTGGGTTTTCTTTGCTTCCGTCGACATACATAAAAACATCGGTGGCACTTTTGGAACCATTCGGTAAAACTAATGCAATGTGGTGCCATGCATTATTATTCAAAGTCGTACTTCCAGTTAATCGTGAACCTCCAATATCGAGGCGTAGAGATCCATTATTTAAAGAAACCGCCCAATTCTGAGCCTCCTCACTTTCTCCCCAATTGACAAGTGCACCATTTGCCTGGATTGACTTCATCCAAAACGATAAGGTGCGGGCTTTATCTCCTGAAACTCCTTTAAAACCTTTTGCAATCATATTTTCTCCCGCTCCAGCAAATCGAATTGCATTACCAATCTTACCAAATACCCGTGCTGAATTATCAATCCCGACTAGAGTACCGGTATTTCCATTAATCTGATCGAGAGTAATATTACCGGACGATTCATCCAACTTCCACCATGCTTTAATTCCTTCCTGAGGTGGCAGACTCCACACCGCCGAATTGACCGAGTTCGATGCCAACCACTTGTAATAGTAAGTCGAGCCCAGAGTTAACCCATCGACATATAAATGAGCCATACCTTCTGAGTGTGTTCCGTTGAGATCAATTCGATTATCCCAATGTATATCATCAGCAGGATTTACCAGAAGGTTGGAGCCACCATCATTATCACCCCAAAATAAAGAAAGGGTAGGAGGATCCCCACCATCATTGCTTACTAATGCAGAAAAACGGGCTGAGGAAGAAGTCACATTTCGCGGAGATGCGCTGGACACGATTGGTGCGGTTTTATTGACAATAATTCGTAAAGGGCTCACTCCGCTTCCTGCTAGATTTGTGGCAGTCACATTCAAATCAAAAATACCGACCTGTAGAGGTTGCCCAATAATTTCTCCATTTAATTGGTTAATACTGAGACCATTGGGCAGAAAACTTGAATTGTAGAAAGTGGGATCCCCTGAAGCCTGAACTTGATGATGCAAATAAACTAGATCTTCTTTTAAATCCTGCCCTCCAAAAATTTGCAGGATTTCATTTTCACTTAGTGAATCGTCATAGATTCTCATCTCATCGAGGATTCCTCCAAAATAAGCATTTGCATCGTTTCTCCATCGTCCAAATTGAAATGTTTGTGCCACTCCAGTACTGATTTCCGAACGGGTCCAATTCGCAATGCGGGAACCGTCCATGTAAATGGAAACCTCTGATCCATTAAAGCAATGAGCAAAGTGAGCCCAGCGACCCAGCAAGCTATTCGAATGAGTTGCCCTCGGATCCCACCCCCAATGCTGACTAATCAACTGAGTATACCCTCCATCCTTGATATTACGTAAACCCCAGAATTTATTGACCCCGTTTGGATTGGCTAACTCACCATAGCCATAAAACCCGGGTTCAGTCTGTGGGTTATTACCATCCACCTTGACCCAAAAAGAGATAGTTCTCGGCTTCTTGCCATCTATTCCTAATACATCTGCAGTTGCTTGGGTTGAAATATAGGCGTTGGTTCCATTGAACTGAATTCCCTTGCCAAAGTATCCGTCCTGCCAGGAAGTACCACCAATTAACTGTCCGTTGAAACGACCCATGGCATCCACTGTTTGCTCTCCATCTCCCTCGTCCATTGGCCAATATGCCACAAGATTCGCAGGGCGAGTAGACACATTTTTTCGCAACACTTGAGTACCCTTACTGTTGTAGGAAAGATAGAGTAATTCTGGCACCATTACAACAGGAGGTTTCACTTCCTTAAAACTACCAGAACCTACAGATATTATACCCTTATCGATGGTACCTTGTGCGGCCATAACGATTCGACCTCCCCCTGCACCACGGTTTCCTCCTAGTACACGAACCAATCCCTGATTGTATATATTCTTACCTGATAATTTCAATGCACCCCCCGATCCACCAGCACCGTGATCATTTTGATTAGCATCGCTACGACCATTACCACCATTCGCGCTGATTATTACCCCAGGAGCAATAGTAAGATCACCTTCCGCCATCAGTTCAATCGCACCGCCTCCTGCTCCAGAACCTTGAAAATACCGACCACTTGAACCACTACTCCCTGCCATTAAGTCTGATATTTGCTCGTCCCCATAACTGTAACTTGCACCTACTCCCCAGTTTCCAGCGATGCCGGGGCCACCCGGGCCCTTTCCAAAGACTTTTTGAGAACTACTCCCCGCCCAAGGATTTAAAACTGGTCGCCCACCATACCCATTTACATTGGAAGCATCCCCTCCATCCAACAGTAAATCCGCACCCACATAAATCTCCCCCCCAGCTACTGTTTTAACAGAGAGAGAACGATCTCCCCGGAGTACAACATGGGTCTCCCCACTCAAACGAACTTGACTGAAAGTAAATGTAGTAACTCCATAATTCCAGTTGAGACCTATACTGTCTGTGTAGGAATGATCCGTAAATACACCTTCCCCATGGGCTCCGCCTTCAATTGAAAAATAACCCGTTTTCGTATCGATTGTAACTTTTGCATTTTCCGCAATTAAACTGGAATTCAGATAACTGCCTCCTATAAAAATCGAGCCCTCGTTACTTAACCACTCACCCGAAACATCAATATCGCCTGCAGTTACTTCTGCATTAGCAATAATAGCAACTCGCCCACCCGAGGATCCTCGAGATTGATTATCTCCCTCCACTTGAACCCCACTTCCAGCCTTCGCTTCAATTCTGCCGTGATTGTATACTCGTGTTGCCTCCAAGCGTACTCCTCCTCCTGAACCAGACGCACCATTACCGGATCCATTGCCGCCATTGGCAGTAATTAAAACATTTGGCTCAATTATGAGTTCACGGGATGCTTTCAATAAGATAGACCCTCCACCCGCACCCGAACCGGCAGTATCCGAAGCTCCGCCCGAACTTCCGCCAAGAAGATCGTTTAAAGAACGATCTCCATAAATACCTGCATTGCCTGAACCATGACCACCATATGCAGCACCATGCCCAACGGAAGAAGGCAACTTCGGCGCACCCGGACCTGAACCGTATAATGAAGCTCCATCAACCCCAGAATAACCGCCAAGAATACCTATCCCGCCAAAGTTTGTGTCCGCATTACCACCGTCAGCTCGGATATTTGCACCCAGGATCAAGTCCCCAGAATAAGCCTCCAGGGCCAATGCATTTCTTCCCTTGAGTTGAACCACAACTCCACCGCCTAAGTGAATTCGGGTAAACCTAAACCTACACACAGAATAAGGCCAGGCTGCACCTGACTGATCAATATACAAATAATCCTCTGTTAACCCATAAGCAATCGATCCACCACTATGAGTCAGCGACCCCACATCGGTATCAATCACAATTGAACCAACTCGAAAGTCCAATTCCTCTAAATGAGAAGGTCGTACAAATCGAAGAGTGCCCTCCGTCCCTGGCGCAGCTCCCGGACCTCCCGATTTCCTTAAATTATTAGCACCTTCATTCAGTAATGATTTTGTGCCTTCGAGGTAAATTCTACCCGCCCCACCACCATTCGATCCACCGGATACATCAATAATTGACTGGGAGGTGAGAACTAAGTTTTCCGCCTTCAAGAAGAGAGAACCACCAGAACCACCTCCGGACCCGGAAATACCGGAACCACCAATCGACAAAAGACGGGAATCGAGAGTGAGTGTTTGAGAGGACTCGATCTTTAATGCACCACCACCACCACCGCCGGTATAATCAACAAGAAAGCCGCCGCCGCCACTTCCTCCCACAAAATCTAGTAAACCACCTGTCGCATAGGGTTGACCAGTCGTGGCAGTGGCAAGTCCGCCAGCACCACCAAAACCACCGCCACCTGGTGCGTTACCTCCTAATCCACCTCCAGGCCCAAATCCACGTCCACCCACATCACCACCATCAAACCCACCTGGTCCGGACGAACCAACGCTTGAGGTTGACCCGTCCTCGCCAGAAAGAGCAATAGGCACACCAATGAATGCATCCCCGTTTCGAGCCACAATTTCAAGGGAAGCTGTACCCTTCACCTCCACCTCTAAACTTCCCTTTAATTCAATTTTATCAAATTCAAAACGACATACTTCATACAAATATTCATTACCAATATTGTCGGAGAGTTTCTTTTGTGACACCACTCCACTTCTTTGATCTCCACCACTATGTTTCCATGTTCCCAAAGTGGTATTGATAATCAATTTCCCGGATTCATAAGCGACCTTATCCTCGGCTTGAAAGCTGTTCGTGTCAGGGGCCCATCGTGAACCACCATCATTCGTAGTAAAAGTTCGATAATAATAAGTTTGCCCCTTGGTTAACCCCTCTACCTTGGCCTTAAAATCTCCACTATCATAAACCCAAAACTCGACCTCGCCCCACTGGTGCCCCCAACCTTGGAATTTTGGTGCTAGGCGAATTGCACGGGTAGTAACACCTTCGAAGTCATATTCGGCAAAAACTCCTTGTTCTCTTATCCCAACTACTCCAGGCACCGTTTTTAATAATGAAAAACTCATCTCTTCATCCGCCACCCAAATTTCAACCTCTTTCAATTCATCAGCACGTTCATAAGGCTGAAAATAAATACGAATTTTATTCATCGACCTTTCTGCACCTAAATTAAAGGTCAGTTGTGGGTCTTCTTTAAACCAAGCAGTCCAAGTACTCCTCCAGCCATCCATTGGCAATATTCCATCAACTAACCGCTCGACACCGTAGGATGCACCTGCCTGATTAGGAAGAGGCTCCGCCAATACGGACACATTTTCTGATAATTTCCTCAACCCAACTCCAACTTCACCCACATCAATTACATTGTCCCAAAGTGATGGATCTACCCCGCCGTCTGTACCTCCCCAATAAATCTTGGTGGTCGCTGCACTTTTACTGCGTGAAGGTGCAGTAACTCGGTAAGGATGAGAGCCCACCAAGGAGGATTGTATTCCCCATTTATGAGCAAGATACCCTTCGACTTTTCTTAAAATAGAAGTAGGGAGTGGTTCATTATAAATTAATAGTTCTGCCAAGTCTCCTTTCCAATAAATTTCATTATTTCTATCCTTTGAAAAATTAGATGCTCGGACAGCCCCATTGGTACGAATAGAAATAAGAGTCGGAACATTAAAGTCGTAGGTACTGGAAAGACCATCACGTAAATTTCCATTTATTTGAGTTAACCCGTTGATCACATTTGGATGGGTCCAAGTGCTCGACCAAATTGCGTTACTCGCACTATGAAAATGATGTCCAGTATCATCCCCCAATAAAAACCCTTGATTTCCAATTTTGCGATTTACTACGAGAAACACGGTACGAATCGTTTCAATCTTCTCGAACGTGAGGTAATCGCTCGTGCCATCAAAGCGAAGATTGGGCATTCCATTTAAGGCACCATGTACGAAACTCGGTTGAGAATACAAAGTAGTCTGAGTGGCATTTCGGCCTTGCCCCGACTTATCCTTAACCAGTCCAACAGGCTCCCCTGGGCTGAGCACAAGAGTCTGTCCTGTTCCGTTCAGGTCAGATCCGTCTAGCCACAATCTCAAACCTGAGTAATCCATCGGGGTAAAACCTGAATTCCCAGCCTGAGGTAGAAAAGACAGGCTAGTAGGTGACCAAACAGACCCAAAAGCATTAGAAGCTCGGACACGCATATAATACTCCCGAGGGAATCCAAGCCCCGAATTAATATGACCAGTAATCGACCCGACTTGAGCCTGGTTAATTTCAATAGATTGTTGCCAGGCAAGTGGATTTGTACCGCCGTCACTTTCCCCCCAATAAAACGTAACTGAAGTGTTTGAATCCCCTCCATCACTTAATAGTACCGAATTTAACTGAGCTCCTATCAAAGTAGCCTCTGTAACGGAATAAACAGGACTTAGCACCGGAACTGAATTATTAGTATCCGTTGTAAAGGTCTGAACACCCGACCAAGAAATTCCACCCGCCGAACCATTTGAATTATCTCCAGAAAACCTGAAATGATAAACGCTATTCGGCGAGAGCCCGGAAATGAAATGTGACAATGCACCCCTTCCTTTTGTTCCTAAAGAATAATTATTATCCCAGGTTCCAGAGCCTGCATTATCGTCGCCCCAATGAACAGTAATGTTTGGGTCAATTCCACCAGTTTGCTTAATATCACCAAGCAAATTAGCAGAGCGAGAAGAGATGCTTCCGGCGGGAAGAGAAACAATGTCTGAAATAGTATGAGAAACGGATAATAGAAGGGTTGCATGCGCTGCATAAGTTGAATTTTTTGCGATCAGGGAAATTTTGTAATACCCTCCCACGCTAGGATTGCCTGAAATTGATCCATTCGCATCACAGGTTATTCCGGACGGTAGATTATAAGCCGCGAAATTTGCATCAGAAATGTTTGTTAAAATTTGGTAATTGAATGAATTACCAATGGTCGCAGATTCCGACTTAGCACTGGTAATCTGCGGCAACTCTGACAAATGATATTGTTTATGCGGGTGTGTATCTGGTAGCTTATCTTGCAGTCCCCATTTTTTTGCAAGATAGCCCTCCTGGTTTTTAATTTGATTGTCTGAAAGAGGAGTCTCAAAAATAATGAGTTCTGCTAAATCGCAATTGGCGAAGCGATTATTAATATTTCTATCACTGGCAAAATTAGAAGCTTCCACATTACCTAATGTACGAAGTGAAAGAATAGACATATTCCCTGGCTTTGATGTGTACCAGTATGCCGTATCTCCATTCAAAGCAAAATTACCATATTTTACATTCGAATGAGTATGTCTTGTATTAACTAAATCGTTCGAATTCATTGGGTGGAAATGATATCTATTATTATCCCCCAAAATAGGCCAATACCCACCTGAGTTCTTAAAGACCCAGAAAACAGTTCGGACATTAGTGAAATTTGCAAAACTGTGATAATCTCCATCCGTACCACTATACCTCATTACAGGCATTCCATTCTGAGCATCTGTGATAATATCAGGACTCCCATTTTTCGTGGCATGGTTTTCGCTACCACTTTTATCTAGCCACGTTGCAGATGAAGCCGAGGTATCATTCGCATCAAGCCATAAAACTGATTGAGGGAGGGTAGAGTCGAAAGAATTTGTCAAAAATACTCCCACATCCGGTGACATAAATGAACCAACCGAGTTTGAAACCGCCACGCGGAAGAAGTAAACGGTTTGTTCCTGCAAATCTCCTATTGAAATCGAGAAGGGTCCCGCAGGCGTATTGCCCAAGCTTTCATTGAAGTCCCAATTAGATGTATTATTAAAATCTGATCCATGATCTTGTTCTCCCCAAACAAAAGTGATCTCCGGAGTCTCCCCGCCAGTGGAGATAAGAGTGCCATTTAAATTGGCACTGCTGTGAGAAATATTGGATGCGTTGATATCACCAATGGTGGGAAGAGAAAGTCCGGCCGTTGTGGATGTGCTTGTCGATACAAACCCAGTAGGATTTACAGGAAGAATCCCTAGCCCCGTATCCACTAAACGACCAGTTAAGTAAGCAGATGTATTTTTCAGATTAGCGGGCAATCGATTGATAATAGTAGGGATATTAGTTCGACTCGTGTCTAAAAATGCAGTCGAGCCAGATAGAGTGACTTCTCCGTAGGTCGGCGCATCATTAGCCCATGGGTGGGAAGAGGGCAGGGGAACTCCCCATTTATGTGAAAGATATCCCTCGATATTTAAACGTTTATCCTCAGTAAGTAGACCTTCAAAAATCATAAATTCAGCAACCTGGCATTTTGATGATTGTCTTCCAGATGTCATCGCACCAAAAGCTAAATACTCAGGAAAAAACCAATTATTGTTTGATCCTTGCTTACTGGCATTTCTGTAATTTCCCTCGATTCCATCTGTCCATACGGTGGCAG
>JAQXBH010000217.1 GCA_029252505.1 Opitutales bacterium
CCATTTTTCCCGGAAATCGCTGAATTCATGAGTTCGTGTCCTGTGATGGCACTTGTGTTAGAAGGAGAAAATGTAATTCAGGGCGTTCGTGATCTTATCGGTCCGACTGATTCAACTGCAGCTCCCAAAGGAACTATTCGTGGAGATCTTGGAACTGACCGTATGAAGAATGTAGTTCATGCGTCGGACAGCCCCGATTCTGCATTGGCTGAAATTAATCGCTTTTTTGAAGCTGATCAGATTGTCGCCTAGCCTTCTTTCTTTATCAGGCAGCAGACTGCAAAAGTCGCAATGCCTTCCATTCTTCCGATTGCACCAATTTGTTCATTGGTAGTTGCTTTTATCCCAATTCTTTCTTTCGGTAAACTCATTGTGTCGGAAAGAGATGTTTTTATTTTTTCGATATAATGTAAGATTTTAGGTTTCTCAGCAATTATAGTAAGATCTATATTTCCAATTTGATACCCGATTCTGTCGGCTTCAGACAGTGCTTTTGTTAGGATGATTTTTGAATCCAAGTCTTTATTGGCTGAATCGTTATCTGGAAAGTAATGGCCGATGTCAGGAAGTGCGAGTGCTCCCAAAATAGCATCTGCTAGAGAATGAGTAAGGCAGTCTGCATCTGAATGTCCGAGTAATCCCAAGTGGAAGGGAATTTCTACTCCCCCTAATATTAGTTTTCTATCAATAACTAAGCGATGCAAGTCATAGCCATGGCCAATTCGAATGGGTAATGGTTCGGTCATGTTGAAGACAGTAAAAAGGAAAGATATGGCCAGTCAGCCCGCGATGTAATTTTTGGATTTGGATATTCTGTTTTGAGCATTGTTACTTTTTTTTGAATGAGTTCTAGAACAGAGACTTCATCGGTAGTAAAAATATCTTGTTCCAAGGCAACATTCATTCCTTGTTGAAGCCATTCTTTTCGTGCGACCTGTGGTGTTTCCATTATCCATATGTTAGATCGGTCAATGGATTTTGTAGTACATGGTGTTTGGTCTCTAGTATCTTTTTCCTCGATGATTTTTATGGTGTCATATAGCGGTCTCGCAATTGCAACTGCTCCAGTTTGACAGACGATCTCATGGAGCTGGTTAATTGTCTTTGCTTGAATCATTGGTCTGGCGCAATCATGGACATAGACAAATTCACAAGTTGATGGGCAATTCGTTAAACCATTGAAGACGGAATCTTTTCTTTCTTTTCCTCCCATTACTAAAATTGGATCGAATTGTCTATTTCCAGTTTGATGGGCAATCTCGATTTCTTTTTTTAACAATTTCAGTTGTTCGCTATCTCGGTAAATTATTACGACATTATCAATTTTATTTGCATTAAGAAATGCTTCATAACATAAGCGAAATGAATTTGTAGAATGGATTGAGTAAAGAAGTTTGTCTTCTCCCTGTGAGTTCATTCGGGACCCGCTTCCCCCAGCTAGAAGGACTGCACAATGTTTCATTCGGCTAATTCTTGTAGAATATCAGTCAGTGCTGCTTTGGGATTTTCCGCAGCAAGGATGGGTCTTCCAATTACAAGAAAGTTTGCACCTGCCTGACTTGCTTGGATTGGTGTCATTATTCGTTTCTGATCGCCAGTTACAGAACCCCTTGGACGAATTCCTGGTGTAACAAATACGGTGGACTGAGGTAGAATTTGATTTAGCCTGATAAGTTCATGAGGTGAGCATACAATTCCACCAATCCCAGAGTCTGTGGACATTTTTGCGAGTTTATCCACTTGATCTGGAATTTTATATTCCACTCCAACTGAGTGAAGGTTTTCTTGATTCATTGAAGTTAACACAGTAACTGCAAGTAATTGGGTGTCAGGAAGAAATTCAGCAGAGGCTTGGGCACACCTAGCAAGCGCTTCTGGTCCTGCAGATGAATGCAGAGTAAGCATTTTGATTGGCAATGAGGCAAGGCTTTCAATCGCCTTTGCCATGGTATTGGGAATATCATGTAATTTTAAATCTAGAAATATAGATTTCCCACTGGAGGCAACATCATGGAGGAATTCCGGTCCGTCTCTTAAATAGGTTTGTAATCCAATTTTAACCCATTGGAGGCTTTCTCCAGTTGCATCAAGTATAGATTCTGCTTTTGTGCGGCTTTCAACATCGAGTGCGAGAATAACTTTTGTTTTTGAAACATCCATTAATTGACATCATGGTTGGTCGATTCGTTGAGCCAATCCTATTCTTTCTAATCGCCTCTTATAAATTTGTTTGTTACCTGTAAATTCCTACTCATATGAAAGCTAGAAATGCGATCAGTCGAATTACACTTCCTGCCCCTGCTAAAATAAATTTATTTCTTGCGGTTACCGGGAAGAGAGAAGATGGCTTTCATGAAATTAACACAGTACTTGTCAAATTAGAGTTAAGCGATCAAGTCATATTGGAAAGAACGGACAAGCGAGATGACATCGAATGTTTTTGTAGTGGAAATGATAGTTTATCCGGTCGCAATAATCTTGCCTACAAAGCAATTGAAGAATGGCGTAAGTTTACTGGAGACCGAACGGGAATGAAAGTAACGATAGCTAAGAGAATCCCGGCAATGGCAGGACTAGGGGGAGGAAGTAGTGATGCGGTGGCTACACTTCGTGCACTTAATTTATACCACGGACAACCTTACACGAACGAGGACTTGGTCATTGTGGCAGAAAAATTGGGTTCAGATTGTCCATATTTTCTACATGAAGGAATCGGACATGCCATCGGTCGGGGTGAAAAAGTAAGGATTATTTCTAGGACCAAGCAAAATGAGATAAATGGGCAGAGAATATTCTTATTTCAACCTCCGATTGGTTTTTCTACTCCTTTAGCTTATCAAGCTTTAGCGGAAAATGGCGGCTATTCAGATTATTCTTGGGCTAAGAAAGTTGTAGAAGAATGGGAAACTGGCAAGCGAGGTGTTTCTGATTTTTGTCACAATGATTTTGAATTAGTGCTTCAATCCAAGTATTTATTTCTAAAGCCGATTTTTAAAGAGTTAAGAGATTTTTTTGGTTTATCTTTTCAGGTTTCTGGGAGTGGATCTTCGTGCTTTTGTTTTGTTTCTGAAGTTGTGGATGAGAAACCAGTCCGGGATCTTATTTATCGATCTCTTGGTATTGAAACTAAGTTTTGGGTGTCTCGAATCAGGGTGAACTAGGGCCATGGTTTTTGTTTTCAATTTTACTAAGTTTGAGTCATAATATTATCTTATAAAATTTTTAAGAACCCACCATCTGCATGTCTCAAATAAAAAAAGAATTCGCTCTTTATGGAATACCTGGCTCTCCAGGAGTTTCACATGGGGCTGTATTTCGGTTTCTGCATGGAGATGTAGAAGTACCCCAATATCAGGTAAGTGAATCTGAGCAAGAGTCTGAACTCGATCGTTTCAAGGATTCAGTCGCAATTACTCGTACTCAAATTGAGGAAATTAGAAATGAAGTTGCGAAAAACTTAGGTGAAAAAGAGGCGGGTATCTTTGACGCCCACATCCTTGTGCTTGAAGATAAAGCACTCTTTGTCGATATCGAAAAAGAAATAAAAAAAACGGGCGATAATATCGAACAATGCGTTTATAGGGTGACTCAGCGATACCATGATTACTTTAATCAATTGGAGGATGAGTACCTCCGCGAGAGGGCGGCTGATTTAAAAGATATCTCGAAAAGATTACTTCGCAATTTAATTGGAGAAACTGCGGCAGGTACTGCTTTTTTAGGTGAGCCCAGAATTTTAGTTTCTGAAGATTTAAGCCCCTCAGATACTGCCTCTTTAGATCGATCCAAAATTCTGGGTATTGCCACAGATACTGGAGGGCGTACGAGTCACGCAGTAATAATGGCACGTGCAAGCGGTGTTCCTGCAGTGGTTGGGGTAAGAGGACTTACCGAAAAATTAGGGGAAGGAGATACAATATTAATTGATGGATTTGAAGGTATTGCGATTATCAATCCTTCTGAAAGTACTCTTTTCCGTTATGGCAAGGTGGGAATACAGAGAAATAAGATAAAGGATTTATTTGCTGGAGAAATGTCCTTACCGCCCGAAACTCAAGATGGTCAAAAAATTCATTTCCTTGCTAATGCTGATACCTCAGAAGAAGTCAGAAGCGGAATTGAAAACGGATGCGTTGGGGTGGGGCTTTTCCGCACTGAATCAATATTCCTGAGCAGAAATCAAATTCCCAGCGAAGATCAACAGTTTGAGGAATACCAAAAACTTGTTGTAGCAGCGAATGGAAAACCAGTTACTATTCGGACCCTCGATTTGGGCGGAGATAAGATTTTAGATTCAATTGGCCGTGAAAAAGAGGAAAATCCATTTATGGGATTTCGGGCAATACGTTATTGCCTTCGTAATCCATCAATCTTTTTGGATCAATTACGCGCTATTTTGCGGGTGAGTGCTTTGGGGCCTGTGAAAATAATGTTTCCCATGATTAGTGGGGTTGGGGAACTTGTACGTGCGAAAGAATTCTTGTTTACCGCAAAAAGACAACTGAGCGAGAACGGGATTAGTTTTGATGATGAGATCAAGGTTGGGTGTATGATAGAAACTCCATCCGCAGTTACCATTTGTGATATGTTGGCCGATGAAGTTGACTTTTTTAGCGTCGGTACCAACGACCTCGTTCAATATTTACTGGCAGTAGATCGGATAAATAATGAAATTGCCTACCTTTACGAGCCTCATCACCCTGCAGTTATACGCTCATTGAAACACATTTTTGATGTTTCAAAAGAGAATAATGTGGAGGTTACTTTATGTGGGGAGATTGCTGGTGATCCCCATTTTCTTCCTTTGTTAATCGGTTTGGGCTTAGATACTTTGAGTGCGACGGGTATCCTACTACCCGAACTAAAGTTCTACGGTCGAAGGTTTACATTAAAAGAAGCACAAAGTTTGACCGATCGGATTAAGCCTATGAAACGGCCATCTGAGATCAAGCTTTGCTTAAAAGATTTCTATGACGACCGGATTTCTGATTTAATAAAATAGGATCAATTTTACTCGTCTTGAAATTTGGAGGCGAATAGCTCAGACATTTCTTTCTGAAATTCACTACCTTCTTTTGGATTAGTAAAAAATGTAAGGACAGTGCCTTTTGCCGCCGCGAGCATCATTATACCCATAATACTTTTCGCGTTTACTTTTTCACCTTCTTTTTCGACCCAAATATCTCCGCTAAATCGAGACGCAATTCGAACGATCATGGCCGCAGGTCGGGCATGAATCCCCATTTTGTTCGAAACTTCAAGGGTAAAAGAGAAGTTTTCAACCGAACTGTTTTCATCCACATCACTCATTTCGAAGCAAATTAGAAGAGGAAATCACAAAAAAGACAAAGGAAAAGTTTTAAGTGCATGAAGAATTAAGGCGGAAACAAATGCCGCGGCTAAGTCATCAATCATCACACCCATCCCTTTAGGTAAATTTTGTAGCTTTTTAATTCCAATAGGTTTTGCGATGTCAAAAATCCGAAAAAGAATAAATCCCATCGTTAACAAGAATAAGATTTTAGTAACAGAAAATGAGTTTAATTCATCTAGGCAAAAAACAAAGACTAAAGGAATTGAGGTAAATTCGTCCCATATCACTTCTGATGGATCTTCTTTTCCCAACAGAATTTCTGCCTGTGTGCATAGGGGGATTCCTACAATAAAAAGAACTGAAAATAGGATCATAACACCCATCGGAGAAAGAGGGGAGAACCAAAATAAAAAACAGAATAAAATAAGGCCTGCGAGCGAACCAAATGTTCCGGGTGCGGGAAGTTTAATACCCACGGGGCCAAGGGTGGACAAATTTCGGATGAAAAAATCCATTACTGATCTTCTTCGATGAAAAACTTCCAATACTTGGATAAATAAACAATACCAGAGATAACGGTAATCAGAGTGGCGGCGATTAGAGTGATTCGACCAGACAGCAATAGAATACTAATTAGGTTTTCTTGGAGCTCTGGTGCAAAAATTCCACCAAAATCATCCTCGACCGCAATTTTGCCAAGGAATAAACAAATGCAAGTAAGTTGAATGACTGTTTTTAATTTGCCGATTTTTTCTGCGGCTAAAGTTTTTCCGCGTGCAGCTGCAACTAATCTTAATCCAGTAATAAGAAATTCCCTAGATAGTATAAGTAAAATTGGAAAAAGTGCCCATCGTGCAATTTCATCCAGAGCTAATAAACTAATAAACATACCCAGTGTGAGAACCTTGTCCGAAAGTGCATCCATAAACTTACCAAATTCAGATACTTGTCCAAATTTTCGGGCAAGCCATCCATCCAGCCAGTCAGTGAGTGCAGCAAAGAGAAAAACAACAAGTGCACCGGTTCTTATCCACGGTGGAGAGTTATCGGACTCTGGGTATAATAATGCAATAACCACTAGCATTAATGGTATTCTTGAGAGTGTGAGAAGATTTGGTAAGTTCATTTAAATTAAGATCATTTATTTCATGGTTCGAACTCTTTTGCAATCTCAACGGCATCCTTGGTTGTGGACTTGTTTCGATTCTTAGCTATTGTAAGTGTTTATTTATGAGCATCGCGATATACCCAGGTACCTTTGATCCGGTTACAAACGGACATTTAGACGTTTTAGAACGTGCATCTAAGATTTTTGACCAAGTAATTGTGGCTGTTTCTGCCGACAACTCTGAAAAAAAAACTGCATTTGATTGTGATACAAGGGTGAAATTTTTGCTCGAAAATAGTGCTAACTATTCAAATGTACGGATTGATTCATTTAGTGGACTACTGGTGGACTATGCCAAAGATTGCGGAGCAAGTGCATTGGTCAGAGGGCTGAGAGCAGTTTCCGATTTTGAATACGAATTTCAAATGGCCCAAATGAATCGACATTTAGATTCTGAACTCGAGACTATTTTCCTAATGCCCAATGAAAAATACTTTTACACCAGTTCCAGCCTGATTAAGCAGGTTCACCTGTTTGGGAATCGTGATACGAAATTAGTTCCTCAAAATGTTTCTATTGCACTACGCCAGCTTTCGCTCGAAAACCAATCGAAGGAGGGCCTTTAAGATGAGCGAATCAGAAAAAGCGGCATCAAAACAAAAGCGTGCAACTTTTGGGGTTGTTTTCCTCACCATATTTTTAGATATGGTTGGATTTTCAGTTATCTTTCCCCTTTTTCCGGTAATGCTTGATCATTATTTGGCCCGTGAGAGTGCACTGGGTGGGGGAATGCTCACTGATTTTGTTTTATCACTCCAGGGACTTGCATTTGAGGGAGATAGTCAAAATGATACTTTTCGTTTTGAAACGGTTATTTTTGGAGGTGCATTGGGATCATTATACGCGATCTTACAATTCTTTTTTGCTCCGATATGGGGAAGATTATCGGACAAAATAGGAAGAAGGCCCGTCTTGATGTTTACACTGGCCGGTACATGTTTAGGTTATGGATTATGGATTTTTGCCGGAGGATTCTGGATTTTGGTACTTTCCCGAATCCTCGGAGGTATGGCTAGTGGAAATCTTTCGGTCGCAACTGCTTCGATCGCAGATGTTACATCGAGAGAGTCGCGATCTAAGGGGATGGCATTCGTTGGGGTTGCCTTTGGGTTAGGTTTTATAATTGGTCCTGCTTTGGGAGGCTTTGCATCTCAATGGTCTTGGGGGGATGGGGAAGACTCTGTCTTTGGGTTGAACCCATTTTCATTAGCCGCGTTGATTAGTTTTTGCTTGGCATTGATTAATTGGCTTTGGCTTGCATTTTCTTTTAAAGAAACTCTGCCCCTGGAAAAACGGGGAGGTGGAAATGAACCGAGACCGGCCATCTTTAAATTGAGAAGTGTTAAAAGTGCCGCGGTATCCAATACCTGCCTCGCCTATTTGCTCTACATGATTTCTTTCTCTGGAATGGAATTTACACTTACCTTTTTGGCAGTGGAACGATTTTCTTACGATCCCGTACAAATCGCAAAAATGTTTCTTCTTATCGGAATTACTTTAATTTTCGCACAAGGATTTTTTGTGAGGAGATTTGTGGGGAAAATAGGGGAAAAAAGAATGGCATTGATGGGGATTTTTATAGGCCTTTTTGCCTTCGCGATGCTGTCTAGCATTCAAGGAGAAAAATGGTTTTTCTTTGCCCTGTTTTTAATGTCAACTGGAGTCGCATTTATTAGCCCTACTTTAACTTCTCTCACCTCACTTTATTCCAGCGAACAGGATCAAGGTTTTCACTTGGGAGTATTTCGGTCGTCGGGCTCAGTGGCTCGGGCGATCGGTCCATTAATTGCAGGTTTGATTTATTTTAAGTACGGCTCCTCCATTGCATACTTAGCAGGTGCTTTGTTTTTGCTCTTTCCGGCATGGTTCTTGTTTCGTGTGCCTCAACCCAAAACGAATCAATAAAAATCCTTCGCTCTTATCCTCGTTTTATCTCGCTATTCGATCAATTTGCCTTATTATTGGCGTCTTTTCTCTTAGTAAATAATTGTCAGTTTATACCTTATACTTCAAACTAGAATGAATGTTGAAATTATCAATCAGTTGATTGAACAAGATCCTTCCCTAGAATCTTCACGCCCAGCCTTAGAGGCAATGAATGAAGGTGCTTCTTGCATTCATAAGAGTTGGGGCCTTGGGAAAATAACCGGTTTTGACACTGATCGCGGTATGCTTTTAATCGATTTTGAAGAGGATGATAGGAAAAGCCATGCGATGGATCCAGTTTTTTGTCTCGGTAAAATCGAATTTTTAGACTCCGATCATATCATTTCCCGTCATCGTTCAAACCCGGTTGAAATTGATACAATGGCTAAAAAAGAACCAGTTAATCTAATAATTGAAATTTTAGTTAAATTTGAGGACGGTTGTGCCGCGAGTCGCGACATCGAGAGAACCTTAGGTTATTTGTTTGGCCCCGCGAAGGGCAAAAAGTGGTGGACCGCTACGAAGAAACTTTTAGTGAAGGACCCTCGTGTCGCAGTTCCCAATAAAAAAACTGAACCTTATGTGCTGCGTGACGAACCGGTAAAACCTGAACAAGAAATTTTACAAGACTTTTTTGATGAGAAAAGATCGAAGGAAAAAATAGCTCTTGCTGAAAAGCTTTATGATTTAGCTTCCGAAAAAGAAGACCTTCAGGCCGATTTGCCTCAAGTTTTAGCGGATTTAACCAACGCAATCCTCGAAGCCCGGAATCTTAGTGAAGCGGATCGCTTGTATGGTATTTGGGTAAGGAACAACCTGGCTCGTGATGTAGAAGAGGATGTGGAGAAACTAGAACCCACCTCCGCGTCCATATTGCATGAATGTGAAGCGGACCTTCCTAGGCTTGCCAACTTACTTCCGACCAAATTCCATTCCCGTTTTCTCGATCTCGTGACCCGAGTTTATCCAGACAATTGGAAGGCCGTCGTGGTTAATTTATTGCAACACTCCTCGGTTAAGTTTTCCGGAGAATGTGCTCATTTCC
The DNA here is from genome assembly GCA_029252505.1 of Opitutales bacterium. Classification (GTDB taxonomy): domain Bacteria; phylum Verrucomicrobiota; class Verrucomicrobiia; order Opitutales; family Seribacteraceae; genus Seribacter. The sequence continues at coordinate 9,454 of JAQXBH010000217.1, forward strand.
TTATTGACCGTGACGAATCAAAACTCCTTGTAAAATCTTTATCCAACTGGTTAGACGAGCAGACATTGAAGGCACCTGTTCTTTTATGGATGTTGAAATTTCGAGAGTTGGTGAAATTTAAGGATATACTCAAAGGCCTAATTAATCCCAGACTTCTCACTGCAGTGTTTTCTGCTATTGATTATGAATCTTTGCAAAATGCAACAACTCGCAGAATTCCCCTTGCTGAAATTTTGTCAGATGACAAGGAACTACTTCCTGATATACTGAGCAAGGGAAGTGCTGAAAATGCACAGGACTTAGCCCAGGCCCTCTTACTCAATCCTGGCTTTGAGGATCTGAGTAAGCGCTCATTGTTGGCCCGTTTTATTAAAATGTTTCCTGACATCCAGAGTCTTATTGATGGTAGTGCAAATTCAGGTTCATCAAACCGTGCTACGGTTACGGATGATTCGTTAATTGTTTCTCAACCAAGCTATGATAAGAAGCTGGGAGATCTTGATGAACTAACGAAAGTTAAAATTCCTGAAAATTCCTTGGCGATCGAAGCGGCACGGGAACATGGTGATTTACGCGAGAACGCAGAATACCATATGGCGAAAGACGAACAAAAAATTCTACTTGCCAGACAATCGGAACTTCAAGCCGACATCATGCGATCAAAGCCCACGGATTTTTCGGATGCTCCTACTGATTCTATTGGAATTGGCTCGGTCGTTGAATTGGAAGATCAATCTGATTCCAAGTCCCAGACTTACACGGTTTTAGGTGCCTGGGATAGTGACCCTGAGAACAATATACTCTCTTACTTAACCCCATTAGGTCAAATGCTCCTCGGAAAGAAAATAAGTGATATTGTCGAAACCGATGTGGCAG
>JAQXBH010000247.1 GCA_029252505.1 Opitutales bacterium
TACTCGGACGATACTTCCTATTCCGATACCGGATCTCACTACGCCCAAACTTCAAAAGGCCAGCGCTTGCCCGGTAATACTCAGGATAAAGTAACAGTCGAGGGCCGACTTTTTGTATACCTCAAGACATTTGAGCAGTTCATTGCCAATAACCCCAATATTGAATACCGAAATTTAGCAAGGACTGGAGTTCAGATCAAGGGGGCTCCCTATCAGACCTACGAAGAAGCAACTGAGTGGGCGGGTCCAACGAGCAGTAGTCCATTTCAAGACCGCGTGCAAAAATTACTACACGATCAAGGTGATTGTCCCGACCTCATGGCAGTTTTTTCCCCTATGCAAAAATATGCTGAAGATATTTTAGAAAATTCTTTATCTGCTGCCATTAAAACGGAATTAATCCCTGAGAAATTTTCGGGCACTCATTATTCCGAGAATAAACAAGTAAAAGATTTACTGAATGAGGCAGGAAAGGTAAATCGGTTAGTGGATTCTAAAAAGAGTCATTGGAATTTTCTTTTTGAAGGGAGAACAAAGGGTGAATTGGTGAATTATCGCAGAAAAATAAGGGATATTGATTTCGCAAGTAAGAATTGGACTGCGATCCAGCGAAACAAGGAATACTTCTGGGCTTTGAGCGAAGGAAGTCATTGGCTTCTCGAACAATTACAGCTTAGCTTTGAGGTTTCCAAGAACCATTCTAACGCCAAACTCGAAGAAGTAAGTTAAGTTTCGCTCACTCATGGCATAATAATTGCTCACACGAGCACATGCACATGTCGCGGACAGTTATAAATATTTGGCCTCTATCGTTGTACTATTTATTTTTTTAAATGGGTTCTGATTTACAGCTTACTGGACTTGCTTCAGGTTTTGATTGGAAACCTGTGGTCGAGCAATTGGTGGAATTAGAAGGTATCCCTAAGCAAAGACTTCAGAGTGAGAAATCTGCCAACGAGTCGAAAGTATCCGACCTCGGACTTCTAAAAAGTCAACTTGATGCTTTGAACGGGGCGGCAGGCGCACTTAACAACGACGATCTTTACGAGGGTAGAAAAGTCGGCATGGACTCTATTTCTGCCGCGATTTTATCCGCATCAGCGGCGGCGGGAGCCCTTACCGGTGATTTCGTGGTGAGCGTGTATTCAATTGGTACGCAAACCGAGATGTCGTCTAAAAATCGTGTCCCAGGAGGTTTGGGTGCAGGATTAACTCTCTCGGAGAAACTCAACGAACTTCCGCTCCAGTCCAGTATCACTACCGGTACATTTACCATTGCCGGCAAGACTCTCTCCATTGATAATTTGGATGTCACGTTGCAAAGCATTATCGATGAGATTAACGCTGCAGTCAGTGGTGTTTCAGGCGTCAACCCGGAAGAAGATACGACCGGGATAACATTTGAGTACGACCAGGCCAACGATAAAATGATCGTGGATGGGGGGGAGCTTTCTCCCAATTCTCTGAATGCAGTACCGGTTCTTGGTTCACCGACAGATTCATCCAATTTCCTCCATGTCTTACGCCTGCTTAATCGTGCAAGCGTGACCCGGGATGCGGATCTCGAGGTGGGAAGTGGAATTTCAGTCTACGGTACAGGAAATAATTCCGGAACTTCGGCATGGCTAAGGCTTGATGATGGGGATGAAGCAAATTTAAAATCTACAGACCCTCGGATTTTTGCAAGCGATGGAAGTATCATTTACAAGCGTGTTCTACACGACGAGGCAATTTACGACAGCACCCTTAACACTCATTACACAACTGGACAGAAAGTTTACCGTCACGGCTTTGTATATGGAATGAATGCCGGCAAAAACTTGCCAGATGCGACAGGGAACGGAAATGGACACAATTGGGACAAAACAATTACTGGAGTGGGGCAAGATGCAAGGCATGACTCCAAGCAATGGAAACTCTTAAAGGATCTTACTACAGAACGAATTGGAAACGGGACAGGTAATGCCCACTTTACGGCAGCCGTAGATGCAGGGCACCATCGAGTGAATCTTGCCACAAACGCAACCACAGCGAATAATAAAGCGATAAAAGCGGGTGATATAGTAAAAGCACAGGACGGCGAATACTACCGGGCAATACAGGACAGGACTAGTTCGACTGCCGTTTTGTGGGAGACTTATTCGACGGATCACTCTTCTGGATTAGCCGCAGTTGCTGCGGGGGTGGACAGTGCCAAATGGGCCAATAATTTACCGATTTCAATTTACGAGAACGGCAGAATGTTCGCGATCAAAGCGGGCTTTACTGCAGCTGAACATGCAGGTGCCGCAGATTCAACTATTTACAACACTGCCAACGGGTGGGGTGCTGCCAGTAAAATGGTCGTTGGTAATCGTAGCGTCGCAACTGCAAAAGTGAACTACTACCTCCCCAAAACCGCTGCCTGGAATAATGTGGGCACACACACTGGAATTGCGGATGTCACGGGCTACGGAAACGGTAAAGTAGTGAAGGCAGGCACTGATTTTTTTGAAGCGCAGATTGATTTTAGTGCAATCGCGGCGATCGCAGCTAATGTAAAATATACCCAAGGCACCGAGGTAAAGAACGCCGGTGCAACCTCTTATTACGAAGCGGGCTCGGACTGGGCAAGTGTTCTAGATAAAACAACGGGTGCTGACCCCTCTGGTCGGTCCACTACGGATTACGTACAAATTGGGGGTGCCTCCGGAGACTTTTTCAAACCCAAGCAGAATTTCGATGGAACGAACTTTCCCAGTTACGACAACACGCAGTATTACCAAGGGACAGGAACCCCACTAGAGGTAAAGTCAGGGTCGAATTATTTTATCCGAACTGCAAACAGTAAGGTCGCTGATGTAGACAATGGTGCATCTACAACTATAACTGGTGCCCAATTGACTACTGCAATCGGTACCCCCACCACATTTTTTGTAAATACCGGGACGGTCTACACTCGCACTGCTACTCTATCCGGAATTGCTGCACACAACGCGGGTACCGCCTATGACGTAAGTAGTGGTAATATTTATGTCTCCGGAGGAACCAATCAAGTATATCAGGCCGATTCCAATTTCAAAGGTAGTTTTACAAACTCGAGTGCCTTGGCCCAAAATGAGATCTTGAAAGATGGTGGTGGTAATTGGTATCAGATAAATGATTTGAGCAGTTACGGGAACTGGGATGGAACTAATCAACCTTACAACCAAAACGATATTGTTCAGGATGTCGCAAATAGTAGCAGGTATTACAAAAAAACTTCCGCAGGTACTCTTAATGCAGGTGCAGGAAACTCCGCCCCCAATGCGGATGCGCTCAATTGGACACTTGCTACAGCCAGTGATCTCGGCACCGATGTCAATGCAAATGCAACCACTTTAGGTTCTGGACTTTGGAGCGATGTAACAAACACTTTTACCAACTTAAGCAACACGACAGGTTGGACCCCTGCCACTGCAACTACCGCTGATGCAGGATGGACTGATATTAACTCGAAGGTGAAAAACCCCGCAGTTGGAGGACTTGACTATTGGTCAAACGAAACCGCGACCCTAGCAGATCCGACAACAGGTGGTAATTGGTGGACGGATGTGAGTACCAAGGTCGGTACTCCTGCAACTGGAAGTAATCCTTATTGGACAAATAAAACCACGGATATCAACAATTTAGGAGTGGTCGATGGAGCGGGTGGAGATTTTGCAGAAACTTATTGGGAGAAGAAGGATTTGTCAGCACCAGGAGCGGGGGGAGGAGATAATACCTATTGGGAAGAAAAAGGGTTTATAAATTCCACAAATTCAGCGACTGCGGGAAATCATGATGTGAATTACTGGCAAAGAGTTTTGCCAAACATGAAGAGGTACGATGGTACAGCAACTCAACTAACTACTGTCGATTACTCCATCTGGGCGAAGGCAGGGAGTGTGAATGCGGTAATTGGGGATGCTTCTTATGCGAATCATGACGGTGCAGAGCATCCCACCGGAAGTGCTTTTACTTTTACCGCTTGGAATGCGGGCACTAACTACGCGGGGGGAGAGTATGTTGAAAAAGGGGGAAAAGTTTATCTCGCCACTGGAACTTCAGCGACCAACAATGACCCTGCGACTGCCAGCAATAATGGTAAGTGGACTTTGGTTGCAGACTCAGTAGCGGAGGCAAGAAAGCATGTCTATGTGGATACTGACTACTGGACCCAAGTAGATATTGGTTCAGATTTAAGCACTTCCAACTATTGGGAGAAGATGCAGGAAACAATTATTCAAAGTTCACAGGCATTGGGTACAATTGACATGAAAGTCTCCTTGGCAGGTGCTAATTTCGGGACAACCCTTACCAGTTCGAGTGGTATAGGAAATTTCTTTATCGGAGAAGGGGAGGGGGCAGTACGAATCGATTACAATGTTAACACCGATACCGTTTCAACATTAGTCGACCGGGTAAACTCATCGGATGCAAATGTTCACATGTATTACGATCCAGTAAGTGATCGATTTGTAGTCCGAAATAAAGAAGCTGGTTCAGTTGGGATAACACTTCACGAATCAACTACCTGGGATGCCCTCACTGCTAACTCCGGCACCGGCAATCTCCTCAATGCAATGGGCTTGGCTGCACCCGCAGCCAATTATGTGGATTACAATCCCGCCAACAATGCGACCTACGCAAATGGGACTTATGTGAGCCTAGGCGGCACCGGTGGTGATCCTACTACATTTTGGCAGGCCTTGCAGGTTCCTACCGAGAGTCCATCCACAGCAAGCACGCAATGGAGGCAAGTAATTGCAAGTGTTGGTCGAACGATGGTCGACGAATTAGGGCAAAACTCGATCGTCCAGGTTAATGGAGGAGATAAGGTGTACAGTAATAAAACATCATTTACTGACGCCGAACATGGATATGAGGGAATTACTTTTGATATAGCCCAAATGGATGTAAATGATTCGGCCTCTTTTGTTGTAGCAAGAGACTCTTCGCAAGCAAAAGCCGCAATCGATAAATTGGTGGAAGAGTTTAATGACGCACAGGATTACATTAAAAGCCTTACTTCTGTTACCAACGACGGAGAAAGAGTGACCTCTGGTAAATTTTCAAGTAACATTGAAATTAGTCGACTCGGAAGTCAGTTAAGAAAAGTAGTTTTTGGAGATTCCACCCCGCACTCCGAAAGCGGTACTACTTCAGATGGTTCCAATCTAATCATTAACTCGCGAGCTGCCAATAGTGCTGAATTAGTTGCTATTGCCAGCGACCTTAATTTTGACAGAAAAAACAACGGTTATATTGTAAAGGTGCTTAATGATGCCGGCTCAGGGAATCCGAAATATTGGACTTACAGTGCTGCAGGTGGGGGCGGAGCAAATAATTGGACAGAAACTTCCCCCGCCTACTCCAGCTTTAGACTGTCGAGTATTGGGCTTGATTTTGGCATTGGTTCAGACCGGATCATGGTTAAGAATTCTGCGTTATTAATACAGGAATTAGAAAAAAATCCCGACAAGGTAAAAGCTTTATTTAGCGATGCAAGGGT
>JAQXBH010000253.1 GCA_029252505.1 Opitutales bacterium
GAAGAAATTCCTTTTTATAATCATATGCCTCTGTCCTATGTTTAAAATATTTTCTCTGTCTTTTTCCAATATTTATCTCTACTACCCATTTTGAAAATCCTGATTTCTCTCGTTTTTTATCGATGTAGACTTTTATTAACTCTTTTCCCATATATATTTTGTGACAAGTTTGTGACAAAAACTCGGAATGACTTATATAAATATGGCCATTGTGACAGCTTTGTGACAGAATTTACGCATAACTGAAATACACTTGTCAACACCTTTCACCACTCCTGCACCTTTGACTAATAGTGGGCTTTAGTGATTTTTGGTGGTACCATGGGTGGTGGCGAAACCCAGAATCGAACTGGGGACACAAGGATTTTCAGTCCTCTGCTCTACCGACTGAGCTATTTCGCCGTTCCCATGGTAAAACCAAGTGGTTTATTAATCAAATGTTTGTCCTGGGGTCAATCGCAAAGGATTAACATTTTTCCGAACCTTGGTAGGGAACTCGATTTAATGGTAATCAACTAGGTGCTGATCAATGGGAGATAGAGGTCTGGGCGGTGCTTGATTAGTGGATTTACCATAAAATATCAGTCCAATTACACGTTCATTTTCGGGGGATAATAGTCCAACAGTTTTTGAAAATTTGGAATGTTTCCAAACGGGGCCTGTACTCCATTTGGAAGAGATTCCTTCTTCCTGAAAGAGGAGAAGGAGATTTTGGCAAATACAGCAGCAAGTCGCATAATTTTCTTCCACTACTGCGGGCTTTTTTTGAACGAGTTCTGATTTCTGATCAGTGTGACAGGTTATAATAAGCAATCCAGGACATTGCCCCCATTCCATTGTTTTCTTTTTCCCTCTTTCCACTAATTGGGGATCGGAACCATCTCCCGCTACCAGTTCCCCGTATAGCTGACCAATGTTTTTAATTTTTTCCTTACTTAGTAAGTAAAAGCGTGCTGGTTCGGTCCGATGGTGATTAGGAGCGTTGCGGGCGATTTCGATTAATTGACGGACCAGTTGAGGTTCGGGCGGATGCTTGGAGAAGGTAACTGGTTTCGATGTTCTTCTTTCGAGGATCGATTTTCTCAATTGTGACATCGGATGAAAATTTGAAGTTATGCTTTTCCAAAGATTACACTGACATTCGCTCCTCCAAATCCACTGCTATTGCTCATGACTCGGTCCACTGGTTGATCTTTGCTTTCCTGTAGGAGTTTCAAATGTCCGAGTTCGGGATCGGGCTGAGTGACATGGGCAGAACCCGGAAGGAATTGATCTTTTAACCCGATACAGCAAAAGGCAGCCTCCATAATGCTGGAGAGGGAGAGACCATGTCCAGTTAACGGCTTTGTGCTTGATACTAATACCTTCTGAGGGAGTGGGAATGTGGCTTTAAGTGCTTTCATTTCAGAGGCATCTCCAATCGAAGTGGAGGGTGCGTGTGCATTTACATAATCAATATCGGTGGGATTCATTTTTGAATCTCGCAAAGCATTTGACATCGCAGATTTTAAACCTCGACCTTCAGGATGAGAAATGGCGACATTATGCCCATCTGATCCCTGTCCCCAACCAAGAAATTGAGCGTAGGATTGAGCGTTTCGACGCTGTACCTCCGCTTCTGTTTCTAATACCAGACAGACTGAGCCCCCGGTTCCCACAAATCCATTTCTAGTCACATCAAAGGAACGGGATGCGTTATCAGGATTAGTATCAAGGGAAAGGGCACGCATGCCACAAAAAGGTACGATGCTTTCAAAATTACAATCTTCAGCTCCGATCACAATCATCCTTTTTTGCCTGCCAAGACGAATTTCATCGAGGGCCATACCCAGTGCATGTCCGGAGGATGCACAGGCTGATACGAGTCCGGTGGAAGATCCACGGATACCAAGTGCGGCCACTAAATTAAAGGATAATGTACCCGCAATAGAAGCGACAATGGCGAGTGGATTACATGCCATGACTCCACGGGCGTCCATTTTTTCAAAGTGTTTATGAATAGACCTCATTGAACCTCCTGAAGAAGTATACATTCCTGAATCCGGGTCCTGAATTTCTTCTTCGCTCAAGTTTGCATCTTCAATCGCTTGTTTGAGTGCACACCAAGCATAAAGAACATGAGGGGAAAAACTTCGAAGTATTGCTCGAGGAACCCGATATTCTTTCGGATAAGTCCAATCTTCCGGGTCGGAGGATTCAAGATTAAATTCTTTGACCGTCCCCGCTAATTTGACAGGAGAATCTTCACCTTGTAATTCGGGATGAAAATCAATTCCATGCTTCATTTCACGAAGGCTTTGCGTAACAGCCTCGCGATTATTTCCGATGCTTGTAATCAAGCCCATTCCAGTTATGTGCACAGGTTCCATATTCAATGATTTCGTGTGATATTTGATTTAATTGGTGGAGGGAAAACGAATACCATAGTAGGCGATTGAAATTTATTTATCAACTGCAGAGCGATGGTTAATACTTTCAACTAATTCTCCCTTACTGTCCCATGTCCGCCAAGTTCCACTTGGGCTTCCATTATCATGGCTTTGTTCTTTCCATTTTACACCGTTCAAGTGCCACATTGTGGAAAGGCCATGTTTTTTTCCTTCTTCATAATTTCCTTCAATTTTTCTTTTTCCATTTGGATACCACATAGTGAAGGGGCCATGGCTGATCCCCTCTTTTTTAACACCCTTCCATCTTGGTCGTCCGTCAGGAAAGAAAGTGGTCCAATTTCCATGGGGCTTGCCGTCTTTCATATCACCTTCGAAGGAAACTTTACCTTCTTGGGTAAGGCCAACCGTTTGAGAGACTTTTTGTTTACTCTTTTTTTCTGTAAACTGTAAGCCATCTGAAGAACGGATGACACTTGAATTATTTTGATCTTCCGAAATTAGGAGTGATGCATTTTCGTCAAATAATTGGATCGCTTTTTCACGCAATTCATTTTCTCCGCATGAAAAAAAGAAAAATAAAGAAAACAAGTATAAAGCGTAGAATATCTTTTGTTTAATTATACTTTTCCCTTTTTTTAATGGTGGAGCCGATCGGGTTCGAACCGACGACCTCCACAATGCCATTGTGGCGCTCTTCCAACTGAGCTACGGCCCCTTACTTTTTTAAACTATGATTAAGAGTAAGACATTTGTCGAACTCAAATCATCATTGAAATTTATTGAGATGGTGGGGGCGTACCTCGCATGGGGGGGCGGGTTATTTTTAAGCCCGGTGCTTTAGATTTAGATTTAAGGGAAAGTGTAGGTTTTCCTTTTTTACCAGTACTTAACTTCGGCTTGAGTGTTGGCTTCAATCCCGAGGGTGGACGAGTTAATCCACCAGTAGATGGTTTTGCAACCATGGGCGGAGGAGAAGGGGGTGCACTCGGAATATCTTCAAGAGTTGGAGGAGTTGGTGCTTCTGGTTCTTCGTTTTCTTGCGGTTCCTCAGAAATGGGAGCAGGTGGAGGTAGATCCGGTGAGGGCGGGGAAATATCGGATGGAGCAGGAGGGGGAAGGGAAGGCTCTTCATCACCAAATGATGGCAACGGAGGTGTCACCTCATTGACCGGACTTTCAATCTCATCCTCATTTGAATCAAATGGAGCGGGGGTGAATGTAGGCAGGGGAGGGAGCAGATCAACATTCTCTCCAGTTTCTTCTGATTGATCAGAACTAGGAGCAGTAGTAGGAGCAATATCTAATGGTGCGGGAGGTGGAAGAGAGGGCTCGTCATCGCCAAATGAGGGGAGAGGAGGAGAAACTTCGTCTTCAGTACTTTCTGAAATTTCCTCGCTAGCATCAAAAGGAGCGGGGGTAAACTTGGGAAGTGGCGGCAGAATATCGGAATCACTCTCGTCAGTCTCTGGGGATTCCTCAACTGGATGAGAAGGACCAAGGTCTAAAGGTGCAGGGGGAGGAAGCAGTGCAGGTTCATCGTCACCAAATGAGGGTAATGAGGGAGCGGGCGCTTCTTCATTTGATATTTGATCAGAGTCATCGGCACTATCTGTAAAATCCTCAATTTTATTTTCACTTTCTTTCGATGACGGAGCAGTCGGTGGAGTCGCTTCTTCTTCGTCAAGTGGTTCACTCTTTTCCTCCTTAATTATTGGTGGAGGAGCAAATGAAGGAGCATTTGAACTTTCATTTGGTTTGGAAAGTGATTCAGATTCTGAGTATCGAGAGTCAAATCCACCATCTGCCACTTTTCGAACTTGCACCACGCTGACACCGGTTTTACGAGCAATGGCTGCCTTGTTGGGATTCGGCTCGGTGAGGAGTTTTTTAATCTCATCAAAAATCGTTTTATTCATGGAAATCGTTTTACGACGACCCGTTGCAGTAGTGCCGGAAAGTTTATCTCTCAACCCAGGAGCAGCAAATGGAGTTAGTGCCCTGATTAAGTCACTAACACTGTTAAAATCAGTTCCAATTTTTTCATTTACCGACTCATGAAGTTTAGAGAGGTAAGCAGCATTGCGCTCCTTGCTTTCACGTTTTTCTACCTCAGCTTTCGCTCTTTCTTGGATCTCTTTTAGGATTTGTTCAGGATCTTTACTGAAGTCTACATCGAAGGATATTTTAGTCATAATTCGTAGGGTATTTTTAAAAGTTATAGGGAAATCTTTATATCGAAGTCAAAAGTTCTCTTCAGTTCTTTGCAAGTTCATTTTGAATATTAAGTGCTTAATTTTTAAGATTAGTTATAAGTTAAAATAAAAATCAACCACATAAATTTTGAAGAGACACAGTTCCTTCGTAGAGTGCTTTTCCAACAATGACACCTTCGATGTTCGGGAATTGAGTAGCAAGATTTTCGAGATCGGTCACATCGCTTTCTCGAGTCACTCCTCCGGATGCAATTACCTGGCATTGCGGAACTGCTTCGGCCATTAGTTTTTGGGCTTCTAAATTAGGGCCTTTCATTGCACCGTCTGTGGCCACATCGGTGTGGATAATCCAACGGACTCCGAGACTTTCTAATTCTTTGGCCAAGGTGATGGCATTTGTTGTCGAAGTTTCAACCCAGCCCTTGGTGGCAACCATTCCATCTTTTGCATCAATCCCGACCACTATTTTTTCTGCCCCAAATTTCTGAACTAATCCACCCACCCACTCTGGCTCAGAACAGGCACGGGTACCAATTATTACACGGTTAAGCCCCAGGGACAGAGCTCCTTCAATTGCTTTTTCGCTTCGCATCCCTCCACCGAGTTGTACTTGAAGTCCTTCTATTTGTAGAATGGAGCGAACCGCCTCTAGATTAGCAGATGCACCGTCAAATGCGCCATCGAGATCGACCACATGTAAATGTGTGGCGCCAGACTGCTTCCATGCTTTTGCAGGTTCAGCCGGGTTTTCAAAGTAGACTGTTTCTTGGTCGGCTTTTCCTTGAAACAGACGAACGCAGCGTCCTTTTCTTAAATCGATTGCTGGATAAATTGTCATTCCTCTTTGCATAAAAGGTTTTTCGATTTTCGCGATGCAAAAAAGTATCCCATTATCTAGTCGGACTTGCCAATCGAGTGTTGGGACAGTAAATTTGTTCTAACCTATTTTTATCATGCCAAAGAATACAAAACCGAAATCCGCACCGCGTAATCCAATTGCTCCCGTTTTTTTAAAGGAGTTATTACAAGCCCGTTCCCCCTCCGGTTACGAAGAGGAAGCACGCGAGGTAGTGCGTAAACGCATGGAGTCTGTGGCGGATTCGTTTACTGTGGATGCTTTAGGTAGTTGCCATGCAACTCTGGGTGAAAAGGGATCTCCCACTCTCATGCTTGCCGGGCATATCGATGAACTGGGTCTGATTATCAAACATGTAAACGAAAAAGGATTCTTATATTTTGATGCGATTGGCGGGCATGACCGGGCGATGATTTCCGGTAGGCGAGTTGATATCATGACCCGGAAGGGAATCATTCGTGGAGTGACTGGTAAACGGGCAATTCACTTAATGACCCCAGAGGATCGAAGAAAGGTCCCTGAGATGCACCAAATGTGGATCGATATTGGTGCGAAGGATAAAAAAGAAGCTCTTTCCCGCGTAACGATTGGTGACCC
>JAQXBH010000256.1 GCA_029252505.1 Opitutales bacterium
TTCCAGTTTGTCATTATTAGACTCAAAAACTAAACCTGTTAAGTTATTATTTACTGGGGAAATCATCGAAAAGTAGAATTAAATATAAATACATAAACTATAATCGACTAAACCGCACAAAACTTTAGAGAAAACAACAATGGTAGGCCGGCCGGGACTCGAACCCGGAACCAATGGCTTAAAAGGCCACTGCTCTACCGATTGAGCTACCGACCCATGTTGAAGGCTACAACCAATACATCAGATGTTTACCTTCGTCAACAAACAACCTTTAAATATAAATTCCCTGTATAGTGTCGATGAATTCATTATCTAATCGATTGAATATGTTGCTAGGATTGAATTTTAGGTAGAAAAGAAGTCCTTACTGAAAATATCATTGGAAACCATCCTTAAAGAATTCTTTTTAATTTAGTCGTTATCCCGATTTTTGAGGTACAATCAAATCAAAAACGGTTTGATCAATCCCCCCTCTCAATATTTTGTCGATAATATTCATTTTAATAGCCATGAATTAATATCTGCCTTTTTGTATAGTGAATATTAGTATGAAATTGTCCGAAAATTTATTTTTTGTTGAATCCTGGACTCGTTATGATTATTTCAACAAACATGAACCGTAGAACATTTATTACTTCCACTATGGGAACTACCGCCGGACTTTCTTTACTTGGGAAGGACGCCAAAAGCGTTATCCAAGGTAAAAAGTTTCCAAGCCCGAAACTGTCCTGGCAAAATGGCCGTAGTTTTTGGCCGATATGCCTGGATACTGCGACCCTCGATAAGGGAATTGGAATAGAAGAAAAGTTGCATTTGGCTGCCGAGGCTGGTTTTGATTGCGTAGAACCGTGGGATCGAGAACTTGAAAAATTCGAGAGGGAAGGGGGAGACCTCAAAGATATCAAGAAGTTGGTCAGCGACCTCGGTCTTTACATCCCTAGTGTGATAGGACTTTGGAATGCACTGGATGTCAGTGAGGAAAAATTTGAGTCTAAAATGGAAGAACATCGCAATCGTTTGCGGATGGTTTCGGCTATTGGCAGTCATCGAGTACAGGTGATTCCCAATATGAAAGAAAAAGACCTTTTTGATCCACAGGTGGCATCCTGGTGTTATCGCCAGATTTTGGATATGGCTATTGAAGATTATGGAATGAAGGGGGCAGGGGTTGTTTTTCTTAATTTCTTTTCTCCCCTCTCAAGCCTAACAGAAGCCACCCAAGTTGCCTTTGGTGCCGATCATGAAAAAGCACAGGTTATACCGGATACTTTCCATATGTACTTGGGTGATTCCAAGCTTGAAAACTTCCACCATTTACAGGGAGATTTTATCACTATATTTCAATTTTCAGACTGCCCTGCTGGTGTGAAACCCCATGACCGGCACGAGGATAAGATTCGGGTTCTGCCCGGTGACGGAGTGCTCCCCCTTGTTGACACTTTAAAGACGCTCAAAGATATCAATTATAGAGGACCACTTTCCTTGGAACTTTATAATCCAGAATTTAGGGCTAGGGAACCTAAGAAATTCCTGACCGAAGCAATTGAAAAGACCGTGCTGATAGCAGAAAAAGGGAGTCGATCATAGGATTCAATTAATACTACTGGTAAATAAGCTTAGTTTATTAGGGTATGATAATTTCTCCCGTCTTTTACTTCGGTATTTACTAGTAGAAATATTACATTGATTATTCGTTTCTGTTAGGAAAATTCGTACTCTAGACCGATAGGGTAGGGCAGTGGAACAGGTTGTGGTTTAGTCTAAGCACTTCAATGTGAGTGATTTATGTCTTTCGGGTGACTTTTAAACCTATTAACGAAATGCTTTTAATTCTTTGAGTATCCCCTTTATCGATGAAATAAATATGCCGTGAGAATTAAATAACTGTATTGTTTTTCGTTCTAGGGATTTAATGTCTGTGGTACACACATACCCTTTATCAGTGGAAAAATGAAACATCGAACTCAGTAAACTTCCCAATATTTTCGGATAATCTAATGGGGGTGGACAGATTAGAATAGGAATTCTTTGTGAATTAAATCGTAAAACAAGATCTGCTTCTCCTGCATTAATAGGTCGTGCAATCTCATGACCTTTTCCTAGAAGTAGGGAACTAACCTCAGAAATCAGAACTTTTTTTTGTTGGAGATAATCCTTTTGTTCTTTTCGGGATCCTCGAAGCCGTTCCGACCTGTTCAAATTAAAAAGGTTTTTAGTTGAATTTTCGGAAAGGGATAATGCAGAACAGAGGTTTTTTAAAGTGGATTCTTTGGGCAGGGTTTTCCCATTAATTAGGTCATACAGAGAAGGTCGGCTGAGATGGGCATTTTGAGCGATACAGGAAAGGTTATTTGGGTGGTTTCGTACCAGTGAATTAAGGTGCTCGGAAAATAAATTCATTATCATGATAAGATAGGTAAATATAAAATATGCAAGGTATAATACATTACATTTATATTTTATTTTTCCTGCGCATTATGTAGCTTATTTTACCTTACATTATTCGTTTGGCTCCATATTGTAGTAATTCAGAAGTTTTATTTAGATTATAATCAAAATTTTCTTAATATACTCATGATTATAACTTTGATTTTGTATGGTAAAATGCCATACATGGTGATAGTGGAAATATGCCATAGTTATGCTCGTGATTTAAGAATCAAATACAGTGTTTAAATGGTTATGAATTCTGTTCAATTTAGAACATATGGAATTCATATTTTATCCTTCGATATTTCTAGACTGTAATGTCAGTAAGTCGGAATCTTCTGGAAGTAAATTTCAGTTACTCCCTGTTTTACATGAGCTCTTAACTATCTCTCCAAGCCACTTTTAAAAAGGGCGAATTGTTATAAATTCAACTATTAATTAGAAAGAGTTCCTCTTTTTTTCAGTAAAGTTGCCTCTTACCACCAATTCAATCGGCTTGCGAGGAAACCAAATACAAGTCCAAGAACACCGATTGTTCCTAGCGTGTAAAGAATCAGCAGCGGAACTAGCATGGGCCATTTTTCCATTTGATCTAGGTCTTTGGTCTTTCTGGCATGTGTCTCTTTTTGCCTGTGGTTGTACATTGCCAGCGCCCGCAATTCATCTCCTTCTGCTTTTTCTAAGCATTCTTGGTAAAAAAGCTCATGGTTGTCTTCTCCTTTTGTTTTTTGGGATAGATGAATGCTCATATTAAGAAGTTTCCTGTTGCTTCATTAGTATTATTCGGGCGCAATTGCACGGCTCAAATGGATCGATCAATTGAAATCTTAAAAATATTACGCAAAGGAATGCAGACTATGGTTGCTGACGAACCAACTATGCAGATTAGTTACACCCGTATTTTTAACTTCAACGAAGGTCGAGTATCGTTACGAATGGAAGTTGCGACTGCCGGGGCAGATTTTATTCCTATGGGTCGAGTGGATGTGGTCGAAATGTCTTCGAATAACGGTCAGTCGAGTTGTAATTGCACTTTAACTGAACTACAAACCGGCCAACAGCAAAGAATTGTCTTGCGACTTAAGGATGCAGGGGAAAAAGAGAAAGAATGCGAGAAGGT